>NZ_JARESV010000038.1:0-78904 GCF_046026985.1 Paraburkholderia sp. RL18-101-BIB-B | reverse complement strand
GCGCAATCCGCTGCGGCGCTCCGTCGGGCGTGGCCGATTCAGGGGAAAGCGCCGGCAGAGCCGGCGCCGTCGACTGGCGCGTCACCAACTATCAGGCGATCAGGCGCGCTTGAAGACCAGCGTGCCGTTCGTGCCGCCGAACCCGAACGAGTTCTTCAGCGCGACGTCGATCTTCATCTCCCGCGCGGTGTTGGCGCAGTAGTCCAGGTCGCACTCGGGATCCTGGTTGAAGATGTTGATCGTCGGCGGCGACACCTGATGATGCACGGCCAGCACGGTGAACACCGACTCCAGACCGCCGGCGCCGCCCAGCAGGTGACCCGTCATCGACTTGGTCGAGTTCACGACCATGTCTTTGGCGTGGTCGCCGAAAGCGCGCTTGATGCCGGTTGTTTCGGCCAGGTCGCCAAGCGGCGTGGACGTGCCGTGCGCGTTCAGGTAGTTCACCTGATCCGTGTTGATGCCCGCGTTCTTCAACGCAGCCAGCATACAGCGGCGGGCGCCGTCGCCGTCTTCCAGCGGCGCGGTCATGTGATAGGCGTCGCCGCTCATCCCATAGCCGCTGACTTCGGCGTAAATCTTCGCGCCGCGCGCCTTCGCGTGTTCGTACTCTTCGAGCACCATCACGCCGGCGCCCTCGCCCAGCACGAAACCGTCGCGATCCTTGTCCCACGGACGGCTCGCCGTTGCCGGATCGTCATTGCGTTGCGACAGCGCGCGCGCCGCCGCAAAGCCGCCGATACCGAGCGGCGACACGGTCGATTCCGCACCGCCCGCGATCATCACGTCGGCGTCGCCGTATTCGATCAGACGCGAAGCCTCGCCGATACAGTGCAGGCCGGTGGTACAGGCGGTGACGATCGCCAGATTCGGGCCTTTGATGCCGAACTTGATCGACAGATGGCCGGAGATCATGTTGATGATCGACGCCGGCACGAAGAACGGCGAAATCCGGCGCGGGCCGCGATTGAGCAGTTCGGTTTGCGTCACTTCGATCATCGGCAGACCGCCGATGCCCGAACCGACCACCACGCCGATACGCTCCGAATTCTCGTCGGTGACTTCGAGGCCACTGTCCTGCATCGCCTGGATGCCTGCAGCCACGCCGTAGTGGATGAACGTATCCATGTGGCGCGCTTCCTTACCGGGGATGTAGTCCTCGATATTGAAGCCCTTCACCTCGCCGGCGAAACGAGTCGAAAAGTTCGACGCATCGAACTTCGTGATATTGGCAATACCCGACTTGCCGGCGACCAGATTGGCCCAGCCGTCGGCAACATTATTGCCAACAGGCGAAATCAGCCCCAGGCCTGTAACAACAACACGACGGCGGCTCACGGTAACCCCTTTTTCATAGATGACAAAAGCAAAAGCCACAGCGGCCACAGGAACTTGCCCTGTATGCCCTGTGGCTGTTTAACTCGGCAATCGCGCGAAAAATTGCGCAGTCAACATCGCTGGCTCCTGCTTGGCAAAACGCGCGGCAAAAAACGCCAACCCTGCTGGCGTCGGCAACCGACACGGCAGGGCGTCATACGCCGCCAACGCAGAAACGCGGGCGCGAATGACCTTAGGCCTTGACGTTCGCGCGAGCGTAGTCGATCGCTTGCTGAACGGTGGTGATCTTCTCGGCTTCTTCATCCGGAATTTCCATGCCGAATTCGTCTTCGAGGGCCATCACGAGCTCAACGGTGTCGAGCGAGTCGGCGCCGAGGTCGTTCACGAACGAAGCTTCGTTCTTGATCTCAGCTTCTGCAACGCCCAGTTGTTCTGCGACAATTTTCTTGACGCGCTGTTCGATATTGTCCATTACCCCTCCAAGGGAAAAGAAGTTCAAAAATACAGGTGCGCGCATTTTATCAGGTTTGACCCGGCAAAAAAGCGGCGCATCGGGTTGCTGTCAAGGCATGCGCCTTACGCATTTACAAACGCATCAAGGCGCGGATAGTAACCGAATTTGGTTACGCCATGTACATTCCGCCGTTCACATGCAGTGTCGTGCCGGTGATATACCCGGCTTGCGGCGATGCCAGAAACGCCACGGCGTGCGCAATATCTTCCGGGCTGCCGAGGCGGCCCAGCGGAATCTGCGTTTTCAGCGCCGCTTGCTGCTCTTCCGGCAGAGTCTTGGTCATGTCGGTATCGATGAAGCCCGGCGCCACGCAATTCACCGTTATGCCGCGGCTGCCGATCTCGCGTGCGAGCGCGCGGGTCATGCCCGCCACGCCCGCTTTCGCGGCCGCGTAATTGATCTGCCCAGGGTTGCCGGCCGAGCCGACCACCGACGTGATGTTGATGATGCGGCCGCCCTTCGCCTTCATCATGGGACGCAGCACCGCGCGCGACAGACGGAACACCGACTTGAGGTTGGTGTCGACCACCGCGTCCCAATCGTCGTCCTTCATGCGCATCGCGAGTTGATCCTGCGTGATGCCGGCGTTGTTCACCAGCACGTGCAGTGCGCCGAATTCCTTTACCGTGCCGTCGATCAGCGCTTCCGCCGCAGCCGCGTCGTTCACGTTGAGCACCGCGCCGCGGCCGTTCACGCCGGCCGCGTTAAACGCTTCGCTGATGGCGGCCGCGCCGCTTTCGCTGGTCGCCGTGCCGATCACCGTCGCGCCCTGGCGCGCCAGTTCCATGGCGATCGCACGGCCAATGCCGCGCGACGCGCCGGTGACGATTGCGATCTGCTTGTCGAGAGTCTTTTCCATCTGTCAGTCCGGATGCCCTTCGGAGGGCTGATTGATTCTTGATGCGCAGCCCTGATGCCGTCGCGAAGCGCCTGCTGCCAGGTGCCGCGCGACGTTGCGTTCAGCCTGCCTTCACGAGTTTGAGCGTTTCTTCGAGCGAAGCCGGATCGAAAATCGACGCACCAACCAGGTTGCCGTCGATGCGCTTGGTCAGACCCGCAAGGACCTTGCCCGGACCGCATTCGATCACATGCGTGACGCCTTGAGCCGACATGGCCTGCACGCTTTCGACCCAACGCACCGCGCCGGCCGCCTGGCGCACCAATGCGTCCTTGATCCCGGCCGGCTCGTTGACCACTGCGACGTCGACGTTGTTGATCACCGGAATCGCCGGCACCTGCACGTCGACACTTGCCAGATACTCACGCAACTGATCCGAGGCCGGCTTGAGCAGCGACGAGTGAAACGGCGCCGAGACCGGCAGCGGCAACGCGCGCTTTGCGCCCTTCGCCTTGGCGACTTCGCAAGCCTTTTCGACCGCGGCTTTATGGCCCGCGATCACAACCTGCGCCGGCGCATTGAAATTCACCGCTTCGACGACGCCCACGACCGACGCTTCGGCACACACCGCGCGCACCGTGTCGTCGTCGAGACCGAGAATTGCGGCCATGCCGCCTTCACCGACCGGCACGGCCGTTTGCATGGCTTGCGCGCGAAAACGCACGAGCGGCACGGCATCGCGAAACGCGATCGCGCCCGCCGCGACCAGCGCCGTGTATTCGCCGAGGCTGTGGCCAGCGACGAGCGCCGGCTTCGGGCCGCCAGCCTGCAGCCAAGCGCGATACATCGCGTAAGCGGCGGTCAGCATGACCGGCTGGGTGTTGGTCGTGAGGTTCAGATCTTCGGTGGGGCCTTCGGCGATCAGCTTGCCGAGGTCCTGATTGAGCGCATCGGAGGCTTCCTGAACCGTTTCACGCACGACCGCGTGATCGGCGAATGCGTTGAGCATGCCGACCGACTGCGAACCTTGCCCAGGAAAAACGAACGCAAATTTCATATCGTCCCCAAAATCGATTTATCCAGATGTGGGTGGCGCGCTCAGTTGACGGCGAGCGCGCTCAAGCGTAGTCGAGCGCCGCGAAGCGCGCTCGCCATAACGTCGCCGCTATCAGTAGCGGATAACCGACGCGCCCCACGTGAAGCCGCCGCCGACACCTTCGATCAGCACGTTCTGGCCGCGCTTGATGCGGCCGTCGCGCACCGCGACGTCGAATGCGAGCGGAATGGACGCAGCCGACGTGTTGCCGTGCTCGCCCACCGTGACGACCATGCGTTCCTGCGGCAAGCCGAGCTTGCGGCAGGTGCTTTGCATGATGCGGATATTCGCCTGATGCGGAATCAGCCAGTCGACCTGTTCAGCCGACAGATTGGCTTTCTCGAGCGCTTCGACCGCGACCTTTTCGAGCACGTTGACGGCGAGCTTGAACACGGCCTGCCCGTCCATATGCAGGAACGCGCTACCGGCCACCACACCGCCATTCACGTTGCCCGGCGTGCAGAGAATGTTCGAATGGCTGCCATCCGCGTGCAACGCGCTTGCCAGCACGCCCGGTTCTTCGGACGCCTGCAGGATCACCGCGCCCGCGCCGTCGCCGAACAGCACGCACGTGGTGCGGTCGTTGAAGTCGAGAATGCGTGAGAAGGTTTCCGCACCGATCACGAGCGCCGTGCGATGCTGACCGCTGCGAATGAAGCTGTCCGCCGTGGCGACCGCATAAGCAAACCCGGAACAGACGGCCTGCACGTCGAATGCCGCGCCGTGATTCTTGATGCCGAGCTTGTTTTGCAACAGGCACGCCGTGCTCGGGAACACAAAGTCCGGCGTGGAGGTGGCGACGATGATCAGATCGATGGACTGCGGGTCGATATCCGCGGCTTCGATCGCGCGTTGCGAAGCGATGAGCGCCAGATCGCTGGTCGTGACATCAGGGTCCGCGAAGTGGCGCGCATGAATGCCCGTGCGGGCGACGATCCACTCGTCGCTCGTCTCGACGCCCTGCTTGGCGAGACGTTCGGCCAGATCCTGATTGGTGACGCGTTGGGACGGCAGATAGCTGCCGGTGCCCAGCACGCGGGAATAAATTGTCGATTGAGCCATTATGCCTTCGAGGATTGCGCAGCGTAGGGCTCGGCGGGCTGGCCTGCGATCGGGCTTGCGTGACCCGCACCGCTCGCGTCGCGCGCCGCCTGTTCGAGAGAACCCGCATTCTCTTCCATCGCTCGCGCAAGGCGTTCCAGCACGCCGTTTTTGACGGCATCATACCCGCGTTTGATAGCCCACTCAAACCCGTAAGCATCTGCCGAACCGTGGCTTTTGATCACCAGCCCGCGCAGGCCGAGCAACGCGGCGCCATTGTATTGCCGATGATCGACGCGTTTCTTGAAGCGCATCAATACCGGCAAGGCGAGCACCGCCATCACTTTGGTGAGCCACGAACGGCCGAACTCTTCCTTGATGATGTTGGACAGCATCTGCGCGAGGCCTTCCGACGTCTTCAGGGCGACATTGCCGACAAAACCGTCGCAAACGATCACGTCGACCGTACCCTTGAAGATATCGTTACCTTCAACGTTACCGTGAAAGTTAAGTGTACTCGCGCGCAGCAGTTCGCCGGCACGTTTGATGGTGTCGTTGCCCTTGATGACTTCTTCGCCGATGTTCAGTAGGCCGATGGTGGGCCGATCCTTACCCTCGAGCGCGGACACGAGCGCGTGCCCCATCTCCGCGAATTGCAGCAGATGCTGCGGCTCGCAGTCGACGTTGGCGCCCAGGTCGAGCATCATCGTGTAGCCATTGGGATTGGGCAGCGCCGACGCGATGGCCGGGCGTTCGATGCCCGACAGCGTTTTCAGCACATAGCGCGAGACCGCCATCAGCGCGCCGGTATTGCCGGCGGAAATGCAGGCTTGCGCCTCGCCTTCCTTGACGCGGTTCAGCGCCACGCGCATGGACGAATCTTTTTTCTTGCGCAGCGCGACTTCGACCGGATCGTCCATGGCGACGATCTCGGAAGCGGATACGACGGTCAGCGCCGGCAGGTCTTGAGCCTTCAACTTTTTCAGCTGCGCACGAATCGCACTTTCAATGCCGACGAGCAGCAATTGCGCGTCGGGATGCGAACGAACGAAGTTGACGGCAGCGGGAACGGTCACGGACGGGCCGTGGTCGCCTCCCATGCAATCTATCGTGAGCTTTACTGTCATGGAGTGCGACGAATTTCAGACGCCCTGCATGGGATCATAGCAAGCGCCAAAGCGCCAACTGCGATCGACATAAAAAAGCGGCAATTGAATGCCGCCTTTTTGCCGAGCCGGGAAAATGTCAAGCGAGCCGATCGCCACGCGAAACGCCACAGGGCGACACGCAGTGAAACGCGCAGTGAAACGATTAATCGTTCTTCGTCTTGACGACTTTCTTGCCGCGATAGTAGCCGTTCGGGCTAACGTGGTGACGCAGATGCACTTCGCCCGTGCTCGGTTCCACGGCCAGCGGCGCTGCCGTCAAGAAATCGTGCGAACGGTGCATGCCGCGCTTCGACGGCGACTTCTTATTTTGTTGAACTGCCATGACTAACTCCTAAAAATTTTCCGAATTCTAACACAGCCCGATCCGGTCTCCGCCACTGGCCGAATGGCCAATGCGCCCGCATCGCGCTCCCATGCAACTGTTCAGTGCTTCTTGTCGTCCGACTCTCCGCGCTTCAGACTCTGGAGCGCCGCAAACGGATTGGGCCGTTCGGGCTCGTCGCCCTCGCCAGCTTCGTCCAGTGCGCCCTCGTCGCCCTCGCCTTCGGCACCGGCCACACCAGAGACGAGACTCTCGTGCACTTCGGGGCAGACCTCGTGCTTGGGCACAAGCGGCAAGGAAAGCAGCAACTCTTCTTCGATCAAGTCGATGAGATCGAAATGGTTCGAACCCACGATCACTTCGACTTCATCCTCGTCGAGCGGAAACTCTTCGGCTTCCGCCTCAGTGTTGACGATCCGGTAAGTCGCATCGACGTTGAATGCCTGCAAGTACGGTGTCATGCACCGCTGACATTCGAGCCATGCAGCGCCGTGAATCGCCATCCTCAAATAAGGCTGGGGACCCTCGGTGCCGTCGTCCTGCAATTCCGGCTGCGTCGTGCCTTCGGCTTGCCAGGTGAACGCGGTATCGCGGTCTGGCGCTTCTGCCGGGACTTCGTTTAACATGCGCGGCAGTTGCGAGACGCGCACGACACCCGCGGCCTGACGCCCACTCCGCGCAAATTCGAACAGATCGATATCGTGCGGGTCGGACAGACCTGCAGGGTTGCCAGGATGTTGAGTCATGTGCGCTCCTGCGTCGGCAAAGATTTCGCCGGGTATAAACCGCGAGGTATAACTGATAACTGATTTGCAAGACAGCCCGCGAGACCCATGTGTTGCCTGCAGTTAGCACCGCAGTTGACACACGCCGAGACCCGCTTAGCGCAAGCATACCGATGAAAAGCCCAAAATCATATCCGTTTTGTCTTTTCGAGTCAAACACTTAAGCCCGTACGCGCGCGAGCTTCGCGCAACCCCGTACGCCCTGCCTCTCTAGCCGTTGATTGCCTATGCCAGACTCCCCCAATCGCCCGCCACGCCTGATTCTGGCGTCGAGTTCGCCTTACCGTCGCGAACTGCTCGAACGTCTGCGCGCGCCGTTCGATGTCATCGTGCCCGCGATCGACGAGACACCGCTCGCCGGCGAAACGCCCGAAGTCACCGCGCTGCGGCTCGCGCAAGCCAAGGCTCGCGCGGTAGCCGGCGGACTCGGCGCCGGTGAAGCGGCGCTCGTGATCGGCTCCGACCAGGTCGCCACTTACGACGGTCTGCAGATCGGCAAGCCGGGATCGCACGACACGGCGCTCGCCCAGTTGCAGGCGATGCGCGGCCGCGAAGTGCTGTTTCATAGTGCACTGTGTCTGTTCGACAGTCGCTCGGGAAACGTACAAGCCGTCGACGTGATTACCCGCGTCCATTTCCGCCACCTCCCGGACTCGACGCTGGAAGCCTACCTGCTAGCCGAAACGCCGTACGACGTCGCGGGTAGCGCCAAATCCGAAGGGCTCGGCATCGCCTTGCTCGATGCCATCCATTCCGACGACCCGACCGCGCTCGTCGGCCTGCCGTTGATCGCGCTGTCGCGCATGCTGCTCGCGGTGGGTTATCCACTATTGGGGGCTCAATGAGCGGCACGCTCTATCTGATTCCGAACACGCTGGGCGAAGGCGACGCCGAGGCGCTCGACGCCGTTCTGCCCGCGCCGGTACGCGCCCGCGCCGCCTCGCTTCACTATTACATTGGCGAAAACGCGAAAACCACGCGCGCTTTCCTCAAGAAGGTCGGCACGGAACGGCCGATCCAGGAAATCGAGATCCGCGAACTGAATGTGAATACGCCGGCCGGCGAGATCGACAAGCTGCTCGCGCCACTTCTCGGCGGCACGGACGCGGGTCTGGTTTCCGAAGCGGGCTGCCCGGCGGTCGCCGACCCCGGCGCGCTGCTGGTGCGCCGCGCGCATGAGCGCGGCGTGAAGGTCGTGCCGTTTGTCGGCCCGAGTTCGATTCTGTTGGCGTTGATGGCTTCCGGGCTCAACGGGCAGAGCTTTGCGTTCCACGGCTATCTGCCCGTCGACGCCGCGGAACGCGCCAAGCGTCTGCGAGACCTGGAGCAACAGTCGCGCAAAAGCAAGCAAACGCAGATCTTTATCGAAACGCCCTATCGGAATCGCGCGTTGCTCGACACGCTGCTGGCGACGTGCGCGCCGTCCACGCTCGTTTGCGTAGCGGTCGATCTGACGCTGGAAACGGAGACTATCGCCAGCCGCACCGTGGCTGACTGGAAGAAAAAGCCGGCGATCGATCTGCACAAACGACCGGCTATTTTTCTGATCCTGGCCGTTTGACCCAAGCCGCATAGAAAAACCAATCGGAAAACAAAAAGCCCCGCGCGATCATCGAATTCCGATCACGCGGGGCTTTGTTAATACCGACAGCAGATCAACGCAGATTCATCTTCCCACCGAGCGCCATGGCGTGAACCGCGCCACTGCCGACCGCCGCGCCGAATTTGCGCGCAACGCGGTCCGTAATGCTCTCTTTCACCGTGTAATCGACGATATCCGGTGCCTTGAACAGATCGCGCGCCACGTAATCCGCGTCGCCGAAACCGTCGGCAAGGCCGAGTTCCACGCTCTTCTGGCCCGTCCAGAAAAGGCCCGAGAACATGTCCGGCGTTTCATGCAGACGCTTGCCGCGCCCTTGGCGTACCGCGTCGATAAACTGCGCGTGGATCTGATCGAGCATATCCTGAGCATGTTCGTCCATCTTCGGCGTTTCCGGCGAGAACGGATCGAAAAAGCCCTTGTTCTCACCCGATGTGTGTAGACGCCGCTGAATCCCGAGCTTATCCATCAAGCCGGTAAAACCGAAGCTATCCATCAACACGCCGATCGAACCGACGATGCTCGCCTTATCGACATAAATCTTGTCAGCCGCCGCGGCCGCGTAATAGCCGCCGGACGCGCACATGTCGCCGACGACCACATACAGGGGAATCGACGGATATTTGGCGCGCAAGCGGCGAATTTCGCTATAGATGATGCCCGCCTGCACCGGACTGCCGCCCGGGCTATTGCAGCGAAGGATCACGCCGGCGGTGCCCGCGTCGTCGAACGCGCTTTGCAGCGCCGCGTTGACATCTTCCGCGTTCGCGTTCGTATCCGCCGATATCTCGCCGTCAAGCGTCACCATGGCCGTGTGACGGCCTGTGGCGACGACCTTGTCGCCGGAGAAGTCGATGGCAGCCCAAATTGCCAGCAACACTACGATCAGAAAAACGAAGCGGAAAAAGATCCTCCATCGCCGCGCCGCGCGCTGCTCGTTGATCGCCGCGAGCGCGATACGCTCGAGCGCGGCGCGTTCCCAGCCCGGCTCATCGGCAGGCGTGCGGGGGCGGCCTGTCAGGGACGGTTCCTTCGGCTCGGGAGTCAAATTGTCGGACATGCGGTGCAGTGGAAAGGTCGAAAGGGAGAAAATCAGAGTGTGGCCGGGCGAAGTTCGCCGTCGGGCAGCCAGAATACGGCACGGCCTTCCGGCGTATCACGTTCGTCCACCTGAACTGGCCGCAATCGGCCGCCGCGGCACGGACCACCGACGCATTTGCCCGTATCCGGCGCGTAAATCGCGCCATGTGTAGCGCACATCAAGTATAAACCGGACGATTCGAAGAACTGCCCTTCGGCCCAGTCCAGCTCCATCGGCACGTGGGCGCAGCGGTTCAGGTAGCCGTATGCGCGGCCATCATAGCGAACAAAAAATACGACCGCGTCGCCGCCACCGAGCTTCGCCGCGTGGCGCACGCCCGCGCCGCCGTCGACCAATTCGTCCGATGCGCAGACGCGAACCGCCGCCGCCGGCGCTTGCGTGGCAGCGGTGCTCATGCGTTCTCTCGCAACCAGCCGGACAGCACACTGACGCTCGACGCAACGAATTTCGGCGACAACGCGCTCAACGAATCCGCAGGATGCGCCCCGTATGTGACGCCAATGCCCGCGACGCCCGCATTGATCGCCATTTGCAGATCGTGTGTCGTGTCGCCGACCATCACTGTACGTGCGTTGTCCTGCCCCAGTTCGCGCGTCAATTCGTGCAGCATCGCCGGGTGCGGCTTCGAGAACGTCTCGTCGGCGCAGCGGGTGCCGTCGAACAGGCTCGTCAGGCGCGACTGATCCAAAGCTCGATTCAGCCCGACGCGGCTCTTGCCCGTCGCCACGGCCAATAGATAGCCCTGATCGCGCAATTCCTGCAGCATTTCGCGCACACCGGCGAACAACTCGGTGGTCTGATCCTTCACCAGATAATGGAAGCGATAGCGCTCGGCCAGTCGCGGATAATCCGAAGGATCGAGCGTGGGCGCGGCAATCTGTAACGCGTCGCGCAACCCGAGGCCGATCACATAGCTGGCCGCCTCGTCCGCGGGAACCGGCAAACCGAGATCGCGGCACGCCGACTGGATGCTGCGCGTGATGTGCGCGGTCGAATCCATTAGCGTCCCGTCCCAGTCGAAGACGATCAGATCAAATTGCTCTCTAGCCATGCGGTGTCGTCTCCGGGTTTGACCCATTTCGTAATTCGTTGAGCTGTGCGATGAAGCTGCAGCATTCGGCCGGCAACGGCGCCTCGAACTGCAGCGGCGCGCCGGTTGCCGGGTGCGTGAGCTTCAGCCGGTAAGCGTGCAGGAACATGCGCTTCAGGCCAGGCTTGGCGTTGGCGCGCGCCAACGCCTTGTTCAGCGCGAAGTCGCCGTATTTGGCGTCGCCGACGATCGGCAGTTCCAGATGCTGCAAGTGGACGCGAATCTGATGCGTGCGGCCCGTCTTCAGTTCCGCCTCGAGCAGCGCGTACTCCGGCCAGCGGTCGATCAGATTGAACACCGTGTGCGACGCGAGTCCGTCCGGCTGAACGCGCACGCGACGCTCGCCGTCGGCCGTCAAATACTTGTGCAGCGGCTCCTTGACCGCGCGGCGGCGGCCCCAGTCGCTCGCCCAGTCGCCGTGAACGCAAGCATAGTAGCGCTTATCCATCTTGTTCTCGCGAATCTGCTCATGCAGATTGACGAGCGCCGAGCGCTTCTTGGCGAGCATCAGAATGCCGGACGTCTCACGATCCAGCCGATGCACCAATTCGAGGAATTTCGCCTGCGGACGCGCCTCGCGCATCTGCTCGATCACGCCGAACGCGACGCCGCTGCCGCCGTGCACCGCCACACCGGCCGGTTTGTCGATCACGAGCATGTGCTCGTCTTCAAAAATAATCTTGAAATGGGCGGCCGGCACCGGCGTCTGAGCGGCTGCTTCGTTCTGTTGAGCGACACGAATGGGCGGCACGCGCACCAGATCGCCGAGCTCGAGACGGTACTGCGCGTCTATCCGGCCCTTATTCACACGCACTTCCCCGCTGCGCAGGATGCGATAAATATGGCTTTTCGGCACGCCTTTACAGACGCGTAACAAGAAGTTGTCGATGCGCTGTCCGGCCGCACTGTCGTCGATCTCGATCATCGAGACCTGGTCGCTTGCGACCGATTTCTGGGATATTTTGCCTAACTCTTTCATTCTGAATATAATTTGCCCAGCAGTCTGCGGCGGCCGGCGCAGTGTCCGGAATTCGGGCGGATTGCGCAGGTGCAAGCGATAAACCGTTATTTTACTTGCGCCGGGGTCTGGTTGCTCACCCTGAAAATGAGATGCAACAAGTTGCACGCACGAAGTCAGTGCCCGGCAGGGACGGCGCCCACAGGCGCGTTCGGTCAAGGTCGGCTTCGACGGTAACGGAATTTTGGAAAAAAAGAATTTAACTTTCAGCTTCGGTATCGGGCGGTCTGACGCCCTGCTGTACGAAGCTGCGAGTTGCGAAAATACGGCGTGCGCCCGAGGCGTCTTGTAGAAAGTACAAGACATGGCGACGTCAAAATGAGGCGAGACACCCCCAGCAGGAAAAGACGCGCCGACTGCGCGAACTTCCCGCTGCGGCACGACCGCAGCCTTCGACCCTCCGGTCACGCGTCCAGTTGGCGCACCGGCGCGAGTGGACGAAGGCTTATGAAGGTCGGCCGGCATAACCCGCGGCGTGTCGGGTCGTTATTTGAAGCCGTGTTCGCATGTGCCCTGCGGCACCGTGCCCATTGTTTAATGGGGCCGGGCCCTCTCAGGCAATTCTCCCACCAGCTTTCCCGCTCCAGCGTGCTTGTGAAAACACAATAAGGCGCGGCATGCCGCTGCCCGCTTCGCTCTCGCGACTGACAACCGCGCAGTGAAGGGGCAGGCTAAGCCGCTCTGGAGCCGTTCAATGAAACGAATGTTGTTCAACGCGACGCAGCAGGAAGAACTGCGCGTTGCCATCGTCGATGGGCAAAAACTCATCGATATCGACATCGAAACCGCCGGGCGCGAACAGCGCAAAGGCAATATTTACAAGGGCATCATTACTCGCATCGAGCCGTCGCTCGAAGCCTGCTTCGTCAACTACGGCGAAGACCGCCACGGCTTCCTGCCGTTCAAGGAAGTCGCCCGCCAGTACTTCCGCGACGGCGTCGACATGCGCTCCGCGCGCATCCAGGACGCGCTGCGCGAAGGCCAGGAACTGATCGTTCAGGTCGAAAAAGAAGAACGCGGCAACAAGGGCGCGGCCCTTACCACGTTCATCTCGCTCGCCGGCCGCTATCTGGTCCTGATGCCGAACAACCCGCGCGGCGGCGGCGTGTCGCGCCGGATCGAAGGCGACGACCGTCAGGAACTGCGCGAAACCATGGCGCAGCTGCAATTGCCGGAAGGCATGAGCATCATCGCGCGCACGGCCGGCATTGGCCGCAGTGCCGAAGAACTGCAGTGGGACCTGAACTACCTGATGCAACTGTGGCGCGCGATCGAAGCCGCGTCGCAAAGCGGTTCGAGCGGCCAGCCGATGCTGATCTATCTCGAATCGAGCCTCGTCATCCGCGCGATTCGCGACTACTTCCAGCCGGACATCGGCGAAATTCTGATCGACACCACCGAAATTCATGACCAGGCACGCGCCTTCATGGATATCGTGATGCCGGATAATGTCAGCAAGGTGAAGCGGTATCACGACGACGTACCGCTCTTCTCGCGCTTCCAGATCGAACACCAGATCGAAACGGCGTACTCGCGCACGGTGCCGCTGCCCTCGGGCGGCGCAATCGTGATCGATCACACCGAAGCGCTGGTTGCGATCGACGTGAACTCGGCACGCGCCACCAAGGGCGCCGACATCGAGGAAACGGCCGCGCGCACCAACCTCGAAGCCGCCGACGAAGTCGCCCGCCAGTTGCGCCTGCGTGACCTGGGCGGCCTGATCGTGATCGACTTCATCGACATGGAATCGGCCAAGAGCCAGCGCGAAGTCGAACAGCGCCTGAAAGATGCGCTCAAGCACGACCGTGCGCGCGTCCAGATGGGCAAGATCTCGCGTTTCGGCCTGATGGAACTGTCGCGTCAGCGTCTGCGTCCGGCTTTGTCGGAAGGCAGCCACGTGACCTGCCCGCGCTGTAACGGCACGGGTCACATCCGCGATACCGAGTCGTCCGCGCTGCAAGTGCTGCGGATCATTCAGGAAGAAGCGATGAAGGAAAACACCGCGGCAATTCATTGCCAGGTGCCGGTCGAAGTGACGGCCTTCCTGTTGAACGAAAAACGCGCCGAGATCAACAAGATCGAATCGCGTTTCAAGGTCAATGTCGTTCTGATCCCGAACAAGCACCTCGACACGCCGCATTACAAGCTCGAGCGTCTGCGTCACGACGACGCGCGCCTCGACGAGCCGCGTGCTTCGTGGAAGATGGCCGAGGAAGCAGCCCGCGAACTGGAATCGGAAACCGGCTACAGCAAGCGTGCCGAGGAAATGAAGCCGAAGCAGGAAGCGGCGGTCAAGGGCATCACGCCTGAAAAGCCGGCGCCGAGCGCACCGGTTCGCCCGGTCGTCACCCCGGCTCCGGTCGCGGTCACGCCGGCGAGCGGTGGCTTCATCGGCTGGTTGAAGAATCTGTTCGGCATGCAGCCGGCCGCTCCGGCGCCTGCCGCTCCGGCCACGACCGAAAAGCAGACGCGTCCGCAACGCGGCGAACGCACGGAGCGCGGTGAGCGCACCGGCGAACGCGGCGGCGATCGCAACCGTAATCGCCGTAGCGGCACGGGCACTCGCGATGCAGCGGGCCGTGGCGAAGGCACGACCGGCGGCCGTCAAGCCCAAGGCCAGCAACCGTCGCAACGCCGCGAGGAACGCGAGCCGCGTGAAGGCCGTGATGTGCGTGAAGCACGCGAAGGCCGCGAGCCGCGCGAAGCACGTGAGGCGCGCGAACCGCGTGGCACTCGCGAGCCGCGTGAAGCACGCGAAGGCCGTGAACCGCGCGAGGCCCGTGAGCCGCGCGAGGGTCGCGAAACCCGTGACCGCGACAATCGCGGTGCCGAGCGCGCGGAAACGGCGGAGGCCGCACCGCGTGGCGAACGTCAGGAACGCGGCGAGCGCCGTGAACGTGGCGATCGTTCGGAACGTGGCGAACGCCGCAAGCCGCAAGCAGAAACCGCGGATGCACTGACGCAAAGCGAAGCGCAAACGGCGGAAGAACTGGTGCAAAACCAGACCGCCTTGGGCGAAAACGGCGCGCCGATCGATCAGGAAGCGGTGGCGCGTGAAGGTGAAGAGCGTCGTCGTCGCCGTCGCGGCCGTCGTGGTGGCCGTCGTGAGCGTGAAGAGGACGTGAACGGCAACCTGGCAGCGGACGTCGCGGAAGCTGAAGGCGACAACGCGAGCGCAACCGACGAAGCGCCGGTGCGCACGGCGCATCAGCCGGTCGAGCGCAAGCCGGAAGTCGCCGAGGCGAAGGACGTGACGCCGGTGGAAGTGGTCGTCGCTGCTGTCGCGACTGAAACCGCCGTGGTGACCGAACTGCACGCCGCAACCGAAACACCGGCACTGGCCGTCGAAAAGGCTGAAAAGACGGAAACGGTGGTACCGGTCGCGGAAGCGCCGGTTGCGCCGGCAGCCGTCGAACCGGTCGCCGAAACGCCGGTGGCGCAAGCCGCTGCGGAGCCGGTCGAAGCAGCGCAAGCCGCGCCGGCCGCTAGTGAAACGGTTTTGCTGGTTGAACCGGTCGCACGTGTTGAGGCCCCGGCTCAAGCGCAGGTCGAGGCACCGGCAGTTGCGCCTGTTGTCGAAGCGCAAGCCGCTGTGCCGGCTCCGGTCGAAACCGTGGCTCCGGCCGCGGTGGTTGAAGCACCGGCCGTTCAGCCAGCGCCGCAGGCTGAGATCGTCGAACCGCAGCCGGTCGTGGCAGCGGTGGCACCGGCAGCCGAGCCGGCAGCGATCGAACCGGCGCCTGTCGCCGTTGCACCGCAAGCACCGCAACAAGCGCCCCGTCATAGCGCCGTGTCGGCGGAAGCCCTGAAGCCGGTGCTGGAACAAGCCGGTCTCGTCTGGGTGAATACCGACGCCGACAAGCTGCGCGCGGCTCAGGAAGCTGCTGCGCAGACCGTCAAGCCGGCTCGCGTGGTGCGCGAACGCAAACCGCTGCCGCCTTCCGACAGCGCGCCGATGCAACAGGTGGAAACAGGCCGGCACCCGCAGTAAGCCGCCCTGCCGCACTCGAAAAGCCCGCCCTCACCGGCGGGCTTTTTGTTTTATGGGCCGTGCTCCAGCCCAAACTCGCAGCGCTATGCCACTCCCCGTATACCCCGACACGGCCAAGGGTGCCGCTGCCCCCGGAAGCATTTCCGATAGAATGAATATCTAGCTTTAATTTCAAGCACTAACCGACGCAATTCATCGAAGCAATTCATGTCCCGACGCATCATCCCTGTTGCCGATCTCAGTGCTGTGCCGGTCATCGCCGGCCCCGTGCAGACGCCCAGCGGCGCGCTGCACGACACGCTTGCGCGCCCGCTGCGCGACCTGCGCATTTCGGTCACGGATCGCTGCAATTTCCGGTGCGTGTACTGCATGCCTCGCGCGGTGTTCGACAAGGACTACACGTTTTTGCCGCATAGCGCCTTGCTGAGCTTCGAGGAAATCGAACGGCTGGCGCGGCTGTTCGTCGCACATGGCGTCGAAAAAATCCGTCTGACGGGCGGCGAACCGCTGTTACGCAAAAATCTGGAATTCCTGATCGAACGGCTCGCGCAACTGACCACGCCGGCGGGCCGCCCGCTCGATCTGACGCTGACCACCAACGGTTCGCTGCTGGAACGCAAAGCGCGCAGCCTGAAAGACGCCGGCTTGAGCCGCGTCACGGTAAGTCTCGATGCGCTCGACGACACGCTCTTTCGCCGCATGAACGACGCCGACTTCGCCGTCGGCGACGTGCTGGACGGCATTGCCGCGGCGCACGCGGTGGGCCTCGCGCCGGTCAAGGTCAACATGGTCGTCAAGCGCGGCACCAACGACAGCGAAATCGTGCCGATGGCGCGTCATTTCAAAGGCTCGGGCGCGGTGCTGCGCTTTATCGAATACATGGACGTCGGCACGTCGAACGGCTGGAACATGACTGAAGTGCTGCCCTCCGCCGACGTCGTCACGCGCATCGCCGAGCACTTCCCGCTCGCGCCGCTCGAAGCGCACAGCGCCGCCGAGACCGCGCAGCGCTGGGGTTACGCGGACGGCAGCGGCGAGATCGGCGTGATTTCGAGCGTGACGCGCGCGTTTTGCGGCAGTTGCACGCGAGCGCGTCTGTCGACCGAAGGCAAGCTCTACTTGTGCCTGTTCGCGTCGTCGGGTCACGATCTGCGCGCGCTGGTGCGCAACGGCGCGAGCGACGCCGACATCGCCACCGCCATCGCCGAGATCTGGCAGGACCGCGGCGACCGCTATTCGCAATTGCGCGGCAGCGCCTCGGCCGATTCGGGCGCGCGGGATGGCCGCCGCGTCGAAATGTCGTACATCGGCGGCTGAGCGGCGGCGCATGAAGCCGACGCGCGAACACATCACCGGTTTGTTGCTCGCGGGCGGGCGCGGCGTCCGCATGGGCGGCGCCGACAAGGGCCTGCAACTGCTGCACGATGAGCCGCTCGCCGCCCACGTGCTCAAGCGCCTCGCGCCACAAACCGGCGCCCTCCTGATCAGCGCCAATCGTCACCCTGAGGCTTACAGCGCACTCGGCGCGCCGTTCGGCGCCACGGTGGTGGCGGACACCCTGGCCGGATTTCCGGGCCCGCTGGCGGGCCTGCTCACCGGGTTGCGCGCAGCCGGCACCGCCTATGTACTCAGTGCACCCTGCGACTCGCCGTGGCTGCCTGACGACCTCGCCGAGCGCCTCGCGCACGCGCTGGACTCGAACGGGGCCGATATCGCCACGGTCACCACCACCGACGCGCACGGCCAAACGTCCCTGCATCCCGTCTTCGCGCTCTTGCGCACGAGTCTCGCGGACGATCTCTCGGCTTTCCTGGAAGCCGGCGAGCGTAAAGTTCGCGCGTGGTACGCGCGCCACAAGACGGTGGAAGTCGTCTTTACCGACGAGCGCGCGTTTTACAATATCAATTCGCTACAAGAACTCGCCGACCTCCAGCGTGATTGAGGCCCCGGTTGAAATCCCGCTCCGGCCGCACGGCAACCGCCGCTCCCGCCTTCGGTCGCGACGCCCAGCCCTTCATGACCACGCTTAACGAATTTTCCCGCTGCATCGCGCAGTACGATCCTCACGCGCTACCTGTGCCGGCCGCTCAGGCGATTGTTCGTCAGTGGGCCGCGCCGGTCACGGCCGTTGAACGCGTGGCCTTGCGCGACGCGCTCGACCGCGTGCTCGCGGCCGATATCGTGTCGCCGATCGACGTCCCTTCGCACGACAACTCCGCCATGGACGGCTACGCGTTCAACCGCGCGGCACTCGCCACCGGCGCGACCACCGTCGAACTGGCGGTCGTCGGCAAGGCGCTGGCCGGGCATCCGTTCGCGGGCCGCGTCGAGGCCACGCAATGCGCGCGTGTCATGACCGGCGCCTGCATGCCGGCCGACTGCGACACGGTCGTGCCGCAGGAACTCGTCGAGCGCGGCGCCGATTCCGTTTCGATCCGCTTCGCGGCCAACGCCGTGGCGGGCGGCGCAAACCGGCGCCTCGCCGGCGAAGACCTCGCGCGCGGTCATGCCGCGCTGCGGGCGGGCCGCATCATGCGCGCGTCGGACCTCGGCTTGCTGGCATCGCTCGGCATCGGCGAAGTCAATGTCAGGCGGCGTTTGCGCGTCGCCTTCTTCTCGACCGGCGACGAATTGCGCTCGCTCGGCGAACCGCTCGATCCGGGTTGCGTGTACGACAGCAACCGCTACACGCTGTTTGCCATGCTGCGGCGCCTGAACATCGACACGCTCGACCTCGGCGTGGTGCGGGACGAGCCCGCCGCGATGGAAGCCGCCTTGCGCAGCGCCGCGGCGAGCGCGGACGTGGTGCTGACCTCGGGCGGCGTCTCGGTCGGCGAGGCGGACTTCACCAAGCAACTGCTGCAAACTTTCGGCGACGTCGCGTTTTGGAGTCTCGCCATGCGCCCGGGCCGCCCGCTTGCATTCGGCCGCGTCTGGTCCGGCGAGCGGCCGGGTGTCGGGCTTCCCGCGTTATTCTTCGGGTTGCCGGGCAATCCGGTCGCCGTGATGGTGGCGTTCTATCAGATCGTGCGAGAAGTGCTGCTGCTGATGTCGGGCGCCACGCCGCAACCGCTGCCGGTCATTCACGCCATGAGCCGCCGGGCCATCCGCAAACGCGCCGGGCGCACCGAATTCCAGCGCGGCGTAGCCCAACAGGACGCGCACGGACAGTGGCACGTCACGCCGACCGGATCGCAAAGCTCCGGCGTGCTGAGTTCGATGAGCGAAGCGAATTGCTTCATCGTGCTCGGGCACGATGAAGGCGAGATCGCCGAAGGAGAGCGCGTCGCTATCATGCTGTTCGACGGTCTCATCTGACGGCTGACGCACGGCTGAGGCAACGTACCCGCCGGCGTTGATTTGCAGCTTTACCCATTACCACTACGACACACGGGTTTGACTTACATGAAAAAACAGATCTCGTTCATTGCACCGGGACAGACGGCCAAAGCACTGATCCTTGTGTACCTGACGTTTTCGGTGCCGATCGTGCTGCTGGGCGTACTGGTCGCGTTCGTGCGCTATGGTTCGGTGGAACTGAGCACGGTGTTCAGCGCGCTGCTGCTGAACGCGATTCTCGGTTTCATCCTGCTGTGGATCGCATGTCATGCGTACAACTGGGTGGCGTCGCGCTTCGGCGGCATTGAAATCCAATTGACCGACGCGCCGGAAGAGGCGTAATGCCCGCGACGATCCGCGCCGCCGCGCCCGCGGACACCGGCGCCATCTTTGCGCTGACGTACGAACTCGCGCAATTCGAAAGCCTCACGCATGTCTTCGTCGCGACCGAAGACGGCTTGCGCGACGCGCTGTTCGGCGCACGGCCTTCGATCGAGGCACTGGTAGCGGAGAACGAAGGACGCATCGTCGGCTATGCGCTGTTCTTCCACAATTACTCGAGTTTCGTCGGCAAGCGCGGGCTGTATCTCGAAGACGTCTATGTGCAACCCTCGCAACGGGGTAGCGGTCTCGGCACCGCGCTGTTGCAACGCCTCGCCGCATTGGCGGTGGAACGGCAATGCGGGCGGTTCGAATGGACCGTGCTGGATTGGAACCAGCAGGCCATCAGCTTCTATGAAAAGATGGGCGCCTCTGTCATGCCGGATTGGCGCGTGGTGCGTCTGGCGGGTGAAGCGCTTGAACGGTTGGCGGCTGCAAGCGCCTGAATCGGCGCTGCGACCAAACCGCAAGCCCCACCCCGTTATTGCTCGTCAGGATCCACGCCCGACAGCGCATCGCCGAGCAACCCGCTCGCCTCCTCGCCTGGCAATGCCTCGACGTCGCGCAATCTGCGGCTCATGACGCGCGTGCGCGTCTCCGCCGCTTCGATAGACCGCGTGACGGTTTCCAGTTGCGCCTTCGTCTTCGCCAGCACATCGCCGAATTTGCCGAACTCCGTTTTCACCGCGCCGAGCACCTGCCACACCTCGCTCGACCGCTTCTCGATCGCGAGCGTGCGGAAACCCATCTGCAAGCTATTGAGCAATGCGGTGAGCGTAGTCGGCCCTGCAATCGTCACGCGATAGTCGCGTTGCAGCAGGTCCGTCAGCCCCGGCCGGCGCAACACTTCCGCGTACAGGCCTTCGGTTGGCAGGAACAGCAGCGCGAAGTCCGTGGTGTGCGGCGGCGACACGTACTTTTCCGCAATCGTGCGTGCCTCCGCGCGAATCCGCGCTTCGAGCGCGCGTGATGCTTCTTCCACCGCGACCGGGTCGGCGCGCTCCTGCGCTTCGATCAGACGCTCGTAATCCTCGCGCGGAAACTTGGCGTCGATGGGCAGCCAGACAGGCGTGGCCGCAGCGCCTTGCTCCGCGCGGCCCGGCAGCTTGATCGCAAACTCGACGCGCTCCGCGCTTCTCGGCACTGTCGCAATGTTCTTCGCGTACTGGTCGGCGGTGAGCAGTTGCTCCAGCAGCGCTTCCAACTGCACTTCGCCCCACGTGCCACGCGTCTTCACGTTGGTGAGCACCTTCTTCAGATCGCCGACGCCGGCCGCCAGCGTCTGCATCTCACCCAGGCCGCGGTGCACCTGTTCGAGCCGATCGGAAACCAGCTTGAACGATTCGCCCAGCCGCTGTTCGAGCGTGGCATGCAGCTTTTCGTCGACGGTGCGGCGCATTTCGTCGAGCTTGACCGAGTTGTTCGCCTCGATATCTTTGAGCCGCTGTTCGATGGTCGCGCGCACTTCGGCGAAACGGCGGTCGTTCGCCTCGGTGAGTTGCCCCAGTTGCAGGCTCAGCGTATCGCCGAACTGTTTGAGCGAGCGGCCCTGCTCGTCGCGCGCCTGCTGGGCCTGCGCCTGCAGACTGTGACGCACGGCGTCGAGTTGCTGCGCGAAACCGTCGATCTTGCCGCCCTGCACCGTCGTCATGCTGCTGAACTGCGCGGCCAGCGTCTGCTGAAAATGCGCGAAGCCGCTGCTCTGTTCGGTACGCGACACGCGCGCCGTCTCGGTGATGTCGTTGCGCAGTTGCCGCTCAAGCCGTTCGTAAGCGTGGGCTTGCGCGTCGGCCGTAACGTCCATGCGTTCGTTGAGCAACTCGAACTGCTCGTTGTCCTCCGCGCGGCCATGAGCGCGCATCAGCAAAACCAAAGCGATAACCAATGCGACCGCCAGCACGGCGACGGCCGCCACTAGATACATTGTCATGAACGCGCCTTGCCGATGACGTCGGGGTTGACCGGATTCGGCGGCCGGCCCGCGCGCGGACCTTCACCCAGGCCCGCGATCAGATTGTCCGCGGCGAGATTCGCCATGGCGCGGCGCGTGGCTTCGGTTGCGCTGGCAATGTGCGGCGTGAGCACGACATTCGGCACGCTGAGTAGATCCTGATTCAGATTCGGCTCGCCTTCGAACACATCGAGACCGGCCGCCGCAATCTGCTTGGAGCGCAACGCCTCGACGAGCGCGACGTCGTCGACGATGCCGCCACGCGCGATATTCGTGAGCGTCGCAGTCGGCTTCATCAACGCGAGTTCGGCCGCGCCGATCGTGTGATGGTTCTCCTTCGTGTACGGCAGAACGAGCACGACGTGATCGGCGCGCCGCAACAGGTCCTGCTTCGATGCATACTCGGCGTTCAGCTCGGCCTCGATCTCGGGCGCGACGCGCGAACGGTTGTGATAAATCACCTGCATGTTGAAGCCCTTCGCGCGACGTGCGAGCGCCTGGCCGATGCGGCCCATGCCGATCACGCCGAGCGTCGAGCCGTGCAGATCGCTGCCGAGAAACGCGTCATACGCCCACTTCTGCCATTGGCCCGCGCGCAGCCAGTGTTCCGATTCGGTGATGCGGCGCGCCGCCGCCATCATCAGCGCCCAGCCGAAGTCCGCGGTCGATTCGTTCAGCACGTCCGGCGTATTGGTGCCTAGCACTTTAGCCGCGTTGAAGGCGGCCATGTCGAAGTTGTTGTAGCCCACCGCCATATTCGCCACCACGCGCAGACGCGGCGCCGCCGCGAGTTCGGCCGCGCCGACCGGGTCGCCCGCGGTCAACGCGCCGTCCTTATCCGCGAGACGGCGCGTCAGTTCGTCGGCGGACAATACGTCGCCCCGATTCCAGTCGACGTCGAAATACTGTTTGAGCCGTTCGATCACATCGGGAAAGATCGGACGGGCGACGAGGATCTTCTGCATTGCAATTCTCCGTATAGCGCGTCGAGTTCGATTGCCTCGGCGTCAAAAAAAGAGCCAGCCGGTGACGAGAAAAAGCGGCAACAACACCACGGCGGACCAGCCCAGATAGGCGAAAAAGCCCGGCATGCGAACGCCGCGCGATTCCGCGATTGCCTTCACCATGAAGTTCGGCGCATTGCCGATATAGGTGTTCGCGCCCATGAACACCGCGCCGGCCGAGATCGCCGCGAGCGTGGTGGCGCCGGTGGTCATGAGCGTCTGCGCGTCGCCGCCGGCCAGGTTGAAGAACACGAGGTAGGTCGGCGCGTTGTCGAGAAACGAAGATAGCAGCCCGGTCGCCCAGAAGTACATCAGATCGTGCGGCTGGCCCGACGCGTCGTTGACCAGATGGACGATGCCCGCGAACGCACCCGCCTCGCCGGCGCGCAGAATCGTGATGACCGGCGCGATCGTCACGAAGATGCCGGCGAACAGTTTGGCCACCTCTTCGATCGGCGCCCAGTTGAAGTCGTTGCCCGCGCGAGCCGCGCGCGGCGTGAGCGCCAACGAGAGTAACGTCACACCGATCAGCGCGGCATCGCGCACGGCATTTTGCAAAGCCACGTGCGTGCCGAACACGTCGAACTCCACGCCCGGTTTCCACAGCCCGCTCATCAGTACGAGCGCGATCACGGCGGCGAGCAATACGAAATTGATCTTGCCATCGATGCCGAGCGGCGGCGTGTCGGGCGTCCGATCGAGAAAGCGCGAGCGTTCTTCCTCGCGCCGATGAAAGTAGTACGAGTCCAGCGCATAGAACGCGATCAGCAGCACGCCGCAGACGAACAGCATCGGCAGCGCGAGATGCGTGGTGGTCCAGAAGAAACTCACACCCTGCAGAAAGCCGAGAAAGAGTGGCGGGTCGCCCAGCGGCGAAAGCGAGCCGCCCGCGTTGGCCACCAGGAAGATAAAAAAAACCACCACATGAACGACGTGCTTGCGATTGTCGTTGGCACGCAGCAACGGGCGGATTAGCAACATGGCCGCGCCGGTCGTGCCCATGATGCTCGCGAGCAACGTGCCGAGCGCGAGGATCGCCGTGTTCAGGCGCGGCGTGCCATGCAGATTGCCGCGCACGCAGATGCCGCCCGCCACGGTGTAGAGCGCCATCAGCAACACGATGAACGGAACGTATTCTTCGAGCAGCGCATGCACGAGCGTGCCGAATGCGACGCCGCTGCCGTAGCTGAGCGCGAACGGCACGAGAAATACGAGCGCCCAGGCCGCCGCAATCTTGCCGAAGTGGTGATGCCAGAACGCCGGCGCGATCAACGGAAACACCGCGATCGACAGCAGCACGCCCGCGAACGGCAGCCCCCACAGCGCCGACAAAGTTGCGCCGTCGAGCGTGGCGGCCGACGCAAATTGCGGCCAGCCGGCCAGCGTCAATGCAGCCGCGAGCCCCATGCCAGTACAAACGGCACGTCCTTTCATAGAATTGAAGTCCTTGTTATTGCCCGCAGCCGCACATCGGAGCATGCGTCCCGATGCACCGCCGAGCCGCGCTTGCCGCTCAGGCGCCCTGCACGACGATCACATGCACCCGATAAGGCCCATGCGCGCCCAGCACGATGGTCTGTTCGATATCTCCGGTACGCGAAGGCCCTGAGACGAAATTGACTGCGCGCGGCAGTTCGCCGCGCTCCTTGCGGATCAGTGCGAATGCCTCTTCATGACCCGAGACGATGCGCGAAGCCGGCACAATGGCAATGTGCGTTTCCGGCAGCAGACCGGCCGACGCATACGTTTCCGGCCCGGACAGCAGCACTAGCGTGCCAGTCTCGGCGGTCGCACAAAAGCAGCCGGTGAGACCGACCACGTCGCCGTCTTGCGGCTTGCGAAATTCGACGATGAGGCCGGCTTCGGCCCATTGCAGATCCTGCAGCGTTTGCCAGGCGATGGCCTGCAGCGGCAACGCATGTTGCGCGAGGTAGCGATGCGCCGCGGCCGGCACATCGCTCAGTGCTTGCACCGAGTCGACCGTGGTGGCCAATTTCTGCGCTTCTTCGATGAAGCGCGCGACGAGGTCGACCGGCATCTCCGGCCGCGGGCCAGCAGGATGGCGCGCCAGGTAGTCCGCGGCGGCCTCGCGCTCGGAAGCGGACGGCTCCGGCTCACGCCCTTGCGCCGCGCGGATACGCGCCAGGATGTTGCGGCGGGCAATCGATGTGTCCATGTGCGAAATCCTCGTGTCGACAGCCGTGCGATATGGCGAGAATTATACCGGCCACCCTGCGCGCGAACACCCTGGCCGAACGGGCTATTGCCGCGTGTCGAACACGGGCCTTACGCTATAGCCAGCTACGAACCGCGTTACTTCGCCGCCTCTTCCTCGGGCTGCGCAATGCCGAACACTTGACGCAGATATGCGAGGTAAGCCTTGTCTTCGCACATGTTCTTGCCCGGCGAGTCCGACAGCTTCGCCACCGGCTGACCATTGCAGCGAACCATCTTGATGACGATTTGCAACGGGTTGTAGCCGAGGTCGTTGGTCAGATTCGTGCCCACGCCGAACGCGAGCTTGCAGCGGCCACGGAAGCGCTCATAGAGTTGCAGCACCTTCGGAATGTCGAGCGCGTCGGAGAACACGAGGATCTTGGTGCGCGGGTCGCAGCGGTTCGCTTCGTAGTGCTTGAGCAGGCGTTCGCCCCAGTCGAACGGATCGCCGGAATCGTGGCGCGCGCCGTCGAACAGCTTGCAGAAGTACATGTCGAAGTCGCGCAGGAACGCTTCCATGCCGTAGACGTCCGAGAGCGCGATACCCAGGTCGCCACGGTATTCCTTGGCCCACATTTCGAAGCCGAAGATCTGCGAGTCGCGCAATCGCGGACCGAGCGCCTGGCACGCCTGCAGGTATTCGTGCGCCATCGTGCCGAGCGGCGTGAGGCTGTGCTTCATCGCGTAGAAGACGTTGCTGGTGCCGGCGAACTGCTCGCCGAGGCCTTCTTTGAGCTTGAGGATCACTTCCTCGTGCCATTGCTTCGAGAAGCGCCGGCGCGTGCCGTAGTCGGCGATCTTGCAGTCGGCGAATTCCGGACGCGCGCCGAGCAGCTTGATCTTGTCGACGAGACGGCCGCGTCCTTCGCTGTAGTCCGGCTTCTGCTGGGTGTTGCGGAAGTAGACTTCGTTGACGATCGCGAGCATCGGAATCTCGAACAGGATCGTATGCAGCCACGGTCCCTTGATCTCGATGTCGATTTCGCCATTGCCCTTCGGCGACGGTTCGATCGAAATGTATTTCTCGTTCAGATGGAACAGCGCCAGAAACTCGATGAAGTCGCCCTTGATGAAGCGCATGCGCCGCAGGTAGTCGAGCTCGTCGTCGGCGAAGCGCAGCTTGCAGAGCTTGCGCACTTCGTCGCGAATCTCGCCGATATACGGCACGAGATCGACATTCGGCGTACGGCAGCGGAAGCGATACTCCACATTCGCCGCGGGAAAGTGATGCAACACCACTTGCATCATCGTGAACTTGTACAGATCGGTGTCGAGCAGCGAAGTAATAATCATGATGGTGCGAACTGGACTGCGGAAAACGGAAGGCCTGACACGAAAGGCCCGACTCACCCATGCGCGTACGGCACGCCCCGTGCGCGCCGACCTGACGCATGTTACCCGAATGCGCCGGCGTTCAGCGCGCCGGCGGACGCCCGCGCAGCGCGCCCCAGGGACGTCCCAATGCGCACGCCATAAACTAATCACGAAAACGTATAAACGGTCTTGTGCGATGCTGCATGCGCCTCTTGACGTTACGATACAATAGCGCTTTTGGCGTTTCCGCCTCCCCAGATACCGCATGCAGGAGCTGCCTGAATGACTCACGTTGTGACCGAAAGCTGCATCAAGTGCCGCTATACCGACTGTGTCGATGTGTGCCCGGTGGACTGCTTTCGCGAAGGTCCCAACTTCCTCGCGATCGACCCCGATGAATGCATCGACTGCGCCGTGTGCGTGGCCGAGTGCCCGGTGAACGCCATTTATGCCGAGGAAGACGTGCCGGGCGACCAGCAGAACTTCATCGAGCTGAATGCCGATCTCGCGAAGAACTGGCCGAGCATCACCAAGACCAAGGCGCCGCTGCCGGAAGCCGACGAGTTCAAGGACGTGAAGGAAAAGCTCGAGTTGCTCGTACGCTGAGCCTCGCTGTCTGCCGCGTGCGCAGCCGAATTCGAATGAAATCGAGATGAGCACAAGGTATTGACAGGCGCTTAAGCTCCTCCTACAATTTCGTTTCTCTGCTGTTGTTGTTCTGTTCCTCGATAGCTCAGTCGGTAGAGCGCCGGACTGTTAATCCGTAGGTCCCTGGTTCGAGCCCAGGTCGAGGAGCCAAGAATTGCAAAGGCCCGTTAACCAAGACGGGCTTTTTTATGTAGATCAAGTTGTAGTTAATCAAGCTGCACTGCTGTTCCTCGATAGCTCAGTCGGTAGAGCGCCGGACTGTTAATCCGTAGGTCCCTGGTTCGAGCCCAGGTCGAGGAGCCAAAAAATTGAAAGGCCCGCATCCGTGCGGGCCTTTTTCTTTTTGCGCGCCGCACGGTGCCGAGCCATGTCACCGTGGTCGATACCAAGCTCGCGCCGTTCCAGCGAACCTGTCGCCCGGGAGCATCGGCCCTCTCACCCACCGGCCGTTATACGATGGCGATTTCCTGGCGCACGTCTTGCGCCCAACCCAGGCGCTCAATTTCCGGCAATCCCATCCCATGAAACCCACTTTGTTGCGTATCGCGCTTGCGGCGGCCGCCGCCCTCCTGCTGCCTTCGGCACACAGCGAAGAAGTCGGCAGCGTCAATACCAATTTTCGCGTCACGGGCTCCGATCGCGTGGTCGTCGAGGCCTATGACGATCCCGTGGTTCAAGGCGTGACCTGCTACGTGTCGCGGGCGCGTACCGGCGGCGTCAAGGGTACGCTCGGCATCGCGGAAGACCCCACGGAGGCGTCGATCGCCTGTCGTCAGGTGGGCGAAATCCACTTCACGGGCCCGGTGAAGAAACAGGCTGACGTGTTCTCGGTGAGTATGTCGTTCATCTTCAAGTCGCTACATGTGGTGCGGGTGGTCGACGCGAAACGCAACTCGCTGGTGTATCTCACCTATAGCGACCGGGTGGTCAGCGGCAGCGCGAAGAACAGCGTGAGCGCCGTGCCGGTGCCGGCCGGAACAACGATCCCGGTCAAGTAGGCGCCGCCCTACGGCAAAAAACGCAGCCGGCCGACCCATCCGCGCATGAGGCGGCACCGGTCGCTACGCGTTACACTGACCGGTCCAGCCGGACCTTCGCCATGACCGCCGCCCATCGTTTCCAGGATTCCGCCCGCTACTGGCGCACGCCGCTTCTGCCCGGCGCGGACCTGCTCACGGCCGAATATCACGATCACGAGTTCACGCCGCATTGGCACGACGCGTACACGATTCCGGTGATCGTGGCGGGCGCCGAGGGTTACCGGTATCTCGGTTCCGACTATGTCGCCGAGGCCGGCAGCGTGCCGATCATCAATCCCGGCGAGTTGCACACCGGCTCGAAGGCGGTCGAGGCGGGCTGGCGGTATCGCGTGATGTATGCGCCGGTGGACTTCATCCACGCCCTCGCCGACGAAGTCAGCGGCAAGCCGCAGGCCTTGCCGTGGTTCGCGCCCGGCGTGATCCGCGACCCGGATCTGGCCGCGCGGCTGGCGCGCGCGCATCGTCTGCTGGAAGCGGGCGACGACGCGCTCGCTGCCGAGGCCGCCATGCTCGACGCCTTGTCCACGCTGCTGGTGCGCTACGCGCAAACGCAGCCGGCGCATTCGCGCCTCGCCCCCGACGACACTCGCGTGGCGATCATGCAGGAGCGCCTGACGGGCGACCTCGTCGAGCCGGTCACGCTCGCTGAAGTGGCCCAGGCGGCGGGACTCTCGCCGTTCCACGCAGCGCGTCTTTTCACCCAAACGACCGGTCTGCCGCCCCACGCGTGGCGCAACCAGGTGCGCTTGCAGCGCGCGCTCGCGCCACTGCGCGCCGGCGTTTCCGTCACAGATGTCGCCGCCGCCAGCGGCTTCACCGACCAGAGCCATTTCACGCGACACTTCCGGCGCATGTTCGGCGTGCCGCCGGGACGCTGGCAAGGCGTCTGACGCGGCGCTGGGGCACGGCTTGCTGGCAACCTCTGCGTGCCACGCTACGTGCTCATTCCGGCGCAAGATACGGCCTGGCGCCCACGCTCCCGCATCAAACCACCCCCATCCGCAAGAACGTACAAGCCCCGCCCGGCCGCCGCCGCTATGCTTCCCGAATCAAGGAGGCTAGATTGACCCATTCCACCGCAGGCCAGCCCACGAGCTCAGGCCATTTCAAAGAGTTCACCGCCGGCGCGCGCGACATCATTCCGATGATGGTCGGCGCGGCGCCTTTCGGCGTCATTTTCGGCACCCTCGTCGCATCCGGCCCGCTGCATCTATGGCACGGCCAGTTGATGTCGCTCGTCGTGTTCGCCGGCTCCGCGCAGTTCATCGCGCTCGGCCTGATCGCCGGACACGCGAGTTTCGCCGTGATCTGGGCGACCACGCTCGTCGTCAATTTGCGGCACGTGCTGTACAGCGCGACGCTCGCGCCGCACGTCGCGCATCTGCCCACACGCTGGCGCTGGGTGCTCGGCGCGCTGCTCACGGACGAAGTCTTCGCCGTCGCGTGGGAGCACTACCGGCATCGCGAACCCGGCACGGTCGGCCCGCACTACTTCTTCGGCGCCGGCTTGGCCATGTACCTGAACTGGCAGCTCTGGACCGTCGCCGGCCTGCTGTTCGGCGCGGCTTTTCCGGGCCTGCAATCGCTCGGCCTCGATTTCGCCATGGTCGCCACCTTCATCGCGATCGTCGTGCCGCAACTCGTCGCGTTGCGCTATATCGCGGCCGCCGTCACCGCGGGCACGCTGGCCTTCTTCTGGCAGGCGTGGCCATACAAGCTCGGTTTGCTCGGCGCGGTGTTCGCCGGCGTGGCGATCGGCGTGCTGCTTTCGACGTCGCGGCCCAACCTGCGCGGCACGGGCAAAACCGCGGAGGCGTCGCGATGAACTACGTCGTCCTGATTCTCGGCATGGCGGCCATCACGTGGGTGATCCGCGCCGCCGTCTTCGTGCTCGGCGACCGGTTGGTGTTTCCGCCGCTCGTGCGCACCGCCCTCGGCTTCGTGCCGGTCACCGTGCTGACCGCGATCATCGTGCCGATGGCGGTTTCGCCGCACGGCAGCGACGCCGAGCTGACGTGGCGCAATCCGCAACTGGTCGGCGCGCTGGCTGCGGTGGTTGTCAGCGCGTTGACGCGGCGGCCGCTTCTGACCATCGCCGTCGGCCTGACCGTGTTTTTTGTCTGGCAATGCGTCGTGCTCAAATAGGCGCACGCCGCTTTCATGCCGGCATCGGCGTCGTCCGGCTCGCGCCGCCCGCGCGCAAGCACGGCGACGCTTCCCTCTAAAGCGGGCGCCCCCCGCCCCGTGCTCCCTTAAGTTTCCCGTCAATCCGCCGTTATGCAGTCGAGGTCCGCTCGTCGGGATACGTCCCGCTGGTTACGCGGCATCAGGCAGGAATCAAGCGCGCCGGCATCGAACGCCGCGCCTCCCATGGCCCGCGTGGCCGGGCGGCGTGGCGAGGCCGCGCGGCAGGACCAAACGGGATAACACATGGGTCAAATCACCCTCACGCTCAAAGACGAGACCATCGCGACACTGCGCAAGGATTTCGACGCTTTTCTGCGGGTATCGCTGAAGCTCGATCCGCAGTTCGCGACGCCGTCGTTTGAGGATTTTTTGCGCGCCAAGCTGCTCGACAATATGGTGCCGCTGACCGAACACGCGGTTCAGCGGATGTTGCAGGGCGGCCAGTACGCCTGGGCTAAACGCACGCTGGACAAGGAGTTTCCGGATGTCGTCGCGATTCTGATGCGGCAGGCGGGCGAGTTCGGCTTCGGCTTCGCGGCCCGCTCGGAATGGACGCCGGAAGAACTCGCCAAGCAGTGCCGCGACTGGGCGGCGGCGATCGTCAAGGAAGCGGAAGGCGACGCCGTGCTGATCGACCCGCTCGCGGCGCAGATCAAGAGCGCGGCGCAGGACATTCAGGCGCTCGAGGAAGTCATGCAGACGCCGGCGTGGCGGCTGGTGGAATCGCTGCGTCAGCGCGTCTACGAGGCCAAGGTGGCGTGCGAAACGAGCGTGGGTAGCACCGCGCGCGAAAAGCTCGGCGAACTGCGCGGGCTGCTGCGGCTCGGCATTTCGCACGGCTCGTTCCAGAAGCAGGAAGCGCAGCAGATCATGGAGTTCCTGCGCCTGCTCAAGCCGGAGATTTTCGTGGAAGAGCCGTACGACGTGTTTTCGCGGATGGCGGCCTGGCTGCGTAATTTCTTCGTGCCGCCGCGGCCGGCGCCGCAGCAACAGCAGCAACGGCAGTCGCGCTGACGCTAAAGACCCTCGAAAACCTCTACAACGGCGGCAACCCGCCGCCGCTCAAGAGACGTATCGCCTACCAACGGACCAGGCCAACGGTCTTCACCCGCGTCCGTTGCTCAACGTTGATCGCGTTACCGCTGTTACGCACGGGAGCGCGCGCCGTCGCGCTCTTAATCCCACATCTTCCTGAGTTTCGCCCCGATTTCGATCTTCGCCTGCGCCGCCGCGGCCAGCCCGGCCGCCGTGGGCGCGCTCGGAACCGGCACGCGCGGCCATGCATAGGCGTCGAAGAGCGGCATCAGATGCGCGGGAATGAAGCGCGTACGCGACGCCCACACGTGACGATCGCCCATATGCGTCTGGTTGTGCACGTAAAAGCGCTGCGGCACGACGATATGCAAGTCCTCTTTCGCGCGCGTCATCGCCACGTAGAGGAGACGCCGCTCCTCGTCGATTTCCTCTTCGCTGCCGGTGCCGAGATCGGACGGAATGCAGCCGTCCACGCCGTTCAGCACGAACACGTTGCGCCACTCCTGCCCCTTCGCCGAATGGATCGTGGAGAGGATCAGATAGTCTTCGTCGATGAGCGGCACACCGGATTCGTCGCTGGTGGCGTCGGGTGGATCGAGCGTCAACTCGGTCAGAAAGCGTTCACGCGATGGATACGTGCCCGCGATGCTCTCCATCTGCAACACGTCCGCATGACGGATCGCCGCGTCCTCGTGATTGCGCTCGAGATGCGGCTCGTACCAGCGCCGCACCATTTCGAACTCGGCGGGCCACGGCGTCTGGCGCCCGTACACGCTCGACATCAGCTTGACGAACGGATGCCAGTCTTCTTGTGCGCGAGCCGGCGCGGTGAAGGCAGCCAATGCGCCGCCGGCGGTGTCGGCCGGATTGCCGCTGCCCGCGCGCGCGACGATCTCGTCGAGCACCTTCGCCGCGGTGGCCGGCCCGACGCCCGGCAGCAACTGCACGACGCGAAAGCCGGCGACGCGGTCGCGCGGATTTTCCGCCCAGCGCAGCACGGCGAGCACGTCTTTCACGTGCACCGAATCGAGAAACTTCAACCCGCCGAACTTCACGAACGGAATGTTGCGCCGGGTCAGTTCGATCTCCAGCGCGGCGCTGTGATGCGCGGCGCGGAACAGCACCGCCTGCGACTTGAGCTTCATGCCCTGTTCGCGCGCTTCCAGCACTTGCTCGACGATGTAGCGTGCCTGGTCGGCTTCGTCGGCGACGGTCACGAGACGCGGGCGCTGCGCCGACGCCTTGTCGGTCCACAAATTCTTCGTGTAGCGCTCGCTGGCCAGTTCGATCACCGCGTTCGACGCCGCCAGGATCGGCGCGGTCGAGCGGTAATTGCGCTCGAGCGTGACCTGTTTGGCCGGCGGATCGAAGTGCGCGGGGAAATCGAGAATGTTGCGCACGGTCGCGCCGCGAAACGAATAGATCGACTGGGCGTCGTCGCCGACCACGGTCAGGCCGCGGCCGTCCGGCTTCAACGCGAGCAGGATCGACGCCTGCAAGCGGTTGGTGTCCTGATATTCGTCGACCAGTACGTGGTCGAAGCGCGCCGACAAGTCGGCGGCGATTCCCGGCTCGGCGGCCATGTGCGACCAGTAGAGCAGCAGGTCGTCGTAGTCGAGCACGCTCTGTTTCTGTTTCGCCTCGACGTAGGCCGCGAACAGCATGCGCAGATCGGCCTCCGATTCACGGCACCACGGGAACGCCTTGTCGAGCACCTGGCCGAGCGACGCACCGGTGTTCACGACGCGCGAGTAAATCGCAAAGCACGTGCTCTTGGCCGGGAAACGCCGCTCTTTCGCCGACAAGCCGAGTTCGTGGCGCACGAGGTTCATCAGGTCGGCGGAATCCTCGCGGTCGTTGATCGTGAAGGCCGGCGCGAGGCCGATCAGATCCGCGTACTCGCGCAACAGCCGCGCGCCGACGCTATGGAAGGTGCCCGACCACGTCAGTCCTTGCGCCAACGCGGCTCGCGAACCGAGCGCCGCGCCGGCGATGCGTGTGACGCGCCGGGTCATTTCGAGCGCCGCGCGGCGCGAAAAGGTCAGCAGCAGGATGCGGCGCGGATCGGCGCCCTTCACCACCAGATTGGCGACCCGGTGCGCGAGCGTGTTGGTCTTGCCGGAACCGGCGCCCGCGATCACCAGTAGCGCGCCGAGCGGCGCGGTGGGCGTGTCGGCGCCGTAGTCGACGGCTTCGCGCTGCGCGTCGTTGAGCTTCGCCAGCCAGGCGGCGGTGTCGGACGTCGGGGACGTCGGGGACGTCGGGGACGTCGGGGACGTCGGGGACGGCGGGGACGTCGGGGACGGCGAGGGAGGCGCGGATTCGGCGACTGAGAGCACGATTGATTTGGGCGTTGGATGGATTCAGAGCGGCGACGCATACTGTATATCCATACAACTAGCGCAGACAAGCGACCCTTTTTTAGCCGCACGCCCTGTCTGCATTTTCAAGCGGCCGCACGGGCGAAGACCAGCGCAAAAAGAATGGCCCGTCGCACGAATGCGCACGGGCCATCTTTTGCCGGCAGAACATCGCGAGACGTTCATGCGCCCCGCGTCTGCCGCTGCCGCTGCCGCTGCCGCTGCCGCCAAGCCTGCTATTGCTTCTTCGCGTCCTTCACATTAGCGTCGGCGCTGGCCTTGTCGGCGTCGGCCTGCGCATCGGTCTTCTTCTTGTCGGCCTTGGCCTGCGCGACGGACGCCTTCTTGTCCGCCTTCGATTGTTCCTTGGCCGCCTTCTTGTCGGCATGGGTAACCGGCGCCGCGGCCGGATCGCTAGCCTGCGCGAACGCACCCGACGACAGGCAACCCGCGATCAACGCGGCGACAAGCGTGGTCTTCGTGGACTGGGTAATGCTCATGCGATACCTCCGTTGAAACGAGATGCCCGGACCTGAAAATCCGTTAAAGCGGCCGCGGCGGCAAAGCGCGCCGCCACGCCGCTTGATCAAAACTCGGCCTTAGTGCTTGACGTCGGCGCCGTCCGACTGGTCGCCCGTCTGGCCTTGCATGTTCATCTTCATCTCGTTGTTGGCGGTCTGCTTATCCGCCTTCTGGTTGATCTTGGCGTCGCGCACCTGTTCCTTGTACTGAACCTTGGCGGCCTTCTGCTGATCCTTGAGCTCCGCCTTGGATGCCTTTTTCGACGCGCGATATTCGGCGTTAGCCTTCGCATTGGCGTCGCGCTTCTGCACCAGCGGATCGGTCGAGCCCGACGCCGTCAGACGCGTCGGCGGCGGCGTCACCGGCTGCACGCCCTGCGCGGCAGGGGCGGTCGCGGTATCGGCGCCTTGCATCTGAACCTGCGGCTGGCCGTCCGTACCCGCTGCCGGTTGCGCGGTCTGCGCAAGCGCGGCCGTGGAAGCAAGAGCCGTAAGGGCGGTACCGATCAGAAGCGTACGAATCTGGGTCATGGCTAATCCTCTCTAAAGTTGTTGTGACGCGGGCGAGCTGTCCGGCGCTGCGCATTTGAGCCGCTGCATTTGAGTCACTGCATGAGCGCGCTCTGCGCGCCTCGCCCGGTCTGCTCGCTGCCAGATAAAAATCCAGCAGGCTTTCCCTATTGATCTGCACTTTACGAGTGAAGTTCATGTTTTACGACCGTCGTTACGGAACGTTTCACTTTCCGACAATCGCATAACATCTGCTTGCAGATGCTCACACGACGACGGCGCGCACCGCGAACTTCATCTAGGGCAAGCTTCTGGCTTATGATGCGAACCCTTTGCCTGAAGGTGCAAACGCCATGCCCAACCTCGATTTCACGCTCACCGGCGACTACGTCGAACTGCACAATCTCCTGAAGATAACGGGGCTGGCGGACAGCGGCGGGTCGGCAAAAATGATGGTCGCGGACGGTGCGGTCACCGTCGACGGCCGGGTCGAAACGCGTAAAACCTGCAAGATCCGCGCGGGTCAGGTTGTGCTGCTCGGCGATACGCGGATCGCAGTCCACGAGGCTTGACACGCGGCCCGTCGCCCGCAGTCCGAAAACTCGGAGCAACGTGCGCACCAAAATCGTGCCTCTTCCATCGACATCGCCGCGCCCAAGCAATAAGCTGTCAGTTTCGACAAACAAATAATCGGCTGACATACCCGGCTGGCGCCTGCCTCATGCATTCGCCAAGGCTCATCGAGCCGCCGCCCTCGCCTCCGCCCGCGCGCTCGTCGCGCCCGCCGTCGCGCTGTCGCCACTTCCGCCGCCAAGCGCTCCATGACTCAATCCGGCATCACCCGGGTGGCCGCCCGGCCGCCGACCCTGACCCGCCACGCGGCGGACACCGCGCGGCTCGCCGCGCCGCTCGCCATCGCGCAACTCTCGCAAATGGCGATGGGCGTCACCGACACGATCCTGCTCGGCTCGCTCGGCCCCGACGCGCTCGCGGCCGGCGGCCTCGGCGCGAACCTGTTTTTCGTGGTGGTCACGCTGCTGCAAGGCGTGCTGACCTCGGTCAGCGTGAGCGTGTCGCACGCGCGCGGCGCTCAGGACGAAGGCCGCGTGCCGCACATCTATTGGACCGGCTTTGTGCTGTCCGTGCTGCTGTCGGTGCCGGCGTTCTTCCTGCTCTCGTTCGCCACGCCGATCCTGCTCGCTTTCGGCGAACCTGCGCTGCTCGCGCGCAACGTCGGCGAATATGCGGCGGTGCTGCGCTGGGGCGCGCTCGGCAGCCTGATCGGGGTCGGCCTGATGCGCTCTTTCCTGCCGGCGATCGGCGCGGCCAAACGGCTGTTGTGGGTGTCGCTGGTGAGCGTCGGCGTGAACGGTTTTCTCAATTACGGCCTGATCCACGGCGCTTATGGCCTGCCGCGGCTCGGTTTTCTCGGCTCGGCTGCCGCGACCTCGATCACCGTCTGGTTGAGCGCGCTCGTGTTGATGGCGCTGTTGCATTTGCGCCCGCGCTATCGCCATTTCGTCGTCGCCACGCGGCCCGACGTGCCGCTGATGGGCGAACTGTTCGGCATCGGCTGGCCGGTCGCGATCACCTACGGCGTAGAGTCGACGCTCTTTCTCGCCACCGGCCTGATGGTCGGCCTGCTAGGCGAGTCGCAACTGGCCGCGCATCAGATTGCGTTGAACGTCGCCTCGGTGGCCTTCATGGTGCCGCTCGCGATCGGCCAGGCGGCCAACGTGCGCGTCGGCTTCTGGTCCGGCGCCGGCCAGCCGCTCGCCGCGCGCCACGCCGGTTTTGTCGCGCTCGCGCTCGGCGTCGCTTTCATGACGCTGTCGGGCCTCGTGCTGATCGCCGCGCCGCACTGGATCGTCGGCCTCTATCTGCATCTCGACGATCCGGCCAACGCTGCCACGGTCACGCTCGCGAGTTCGCTGCTCGGCGTGGCGGCGATCTTCCAGATCGTCGATGGCATGCAGACGGTCGGCTCCGGCTGTCTGCGCGGCCTGAAAGACACCCGCGTACCGATGATCGCCGCCGCCTTCGGCTACTGGGTGATCGGTTTTCCGACCGGCTACACGCTGGCGTTTCACTTCGGCCTCGGCGCGCGCGGTTTGTGGTGGGGACTCGCGGCCGGCCTCGCGAGCGTCGCGCTGCTGATGACGCTGCGCTTTCATAAACTGAGCTTGCGGCGCGTGCCGGCCACGTCTAGCGTGTCGCCGGTTAAATCCGCCTGAAGCCGAGCTTGAGGCGCGTATTCGCCACGCTCGCCACGCCGCCGGGCAAACGCGTTCAAAGCTGAACTAGCGCCGCTGGTCTCATCATGCGCGGCGCGCCGCCTGCCACATCGGTTTGAAGTCGCACTTGTAGCGCATCCCAATGCGGCCAGCACGGCGCCGGGCAAACGCGTTCAAAGCTGAACCAACGCCGCAGTCCACCCACGCTCGCCACACCGCCCGCCAATCCCGTTTGAACGATGCCCGGCTGGTTGCACGCGCAACCATCGGCGCACGGGAAATACGCCGCGAACGGTAAAATGCAGCGTTCCGGCCAATGGACGCGCACCCGCGCCCATGTGCCGAAAACCCGCTCGCGCGCCTCAAAAAGGCCAGCGCCGCCCGAAGGCTCATCACCCGCCATCAAGGCTTGCCGCTCTCACGCGGCAGACTCTCGCAAGCGCGCCGCCGGTGGCGCGCCGCTCGACCGACCCTGCTTCTCGCGCTAAAACATAACCAAGGACCACCCGTCATGCTTGCCCGCGTCACCCGTCTTTTCCCGCTCTGGGCCGTGCTCGTTTCGATTGCCGCGTACTTTTCGCCCGCCTCGTTCTCCGGCATCGCGCCGCACGTCACCACGCTGCTGACGATCATCATGCTGGCGATGGGCGTCACGCTCTCCGTCGCCGATTTCCAGCGTGTCTTCACGCGGCCCGCGCCGGTGATCGCCGGCATCGTGCTGCACTATCTCGTCATGCCTCTGGCCGCCTGGGTGATCGCCAAGGCGTTGCGCATGCCGCCGGATCTCACCGCCGGCATGGTGCTGGTCGGTAGCGTGGCAAGCGGCACGGCGTCGAACGTGATGATCTATCTGGCACGCGGCGACGTGGCGTTGTCGGTGACGATCAGCGCGCTGTCGACGCTGGTCGGCGTCTTCGCGACGCCGCTGCTCACGCGTCTTTATGTGGACGCGTCGATCGCCGTCGACGTACACGGCATGCTGATGAGCATCCTGCAGATCGTCGCGTTGCCGATCGTGGTCGGCCTGATCGTCAATCATCTGTTCGGCAAGATCGTGCGCAAGATCGAACCGATCCTGCCGCTGATTTCGATGGTCGCGATCGTGCTGATCATCGGCGCGGTGGTGGGCGGCACACAGAAGAGCATCGCGTCGGTCGGCCTCGTGGTGATGCTGGGCGTGGTGCTGCATAACGGCATCGGTTTGCTCGGCGGCTATTGGGGCGGCCGTCTGCTCGGTTTCGACGAAGCCGTGTGCCGCACGCTCGCGATCGAAGTGGGCATGCAGAACTCGGGCCTCGCCGCGACGCTCGGCAAGCTCTATTTCACGCCGATCGCGGCCTTGCCTGGCGCGTTGTTTTCGGTGTGGCACAACCTCTCGGGCTCGCTGCTCGCCGGGTACTGGGCGGGACGTCCCGCGAAAGGCTCCACGCATATGGATGGCGAGCGGGTGTTGAACGCCGGACGCGGGTAACAGCAAGCCGCGAGGCGCGCCGCGCGTGTCGCGATTGCTTCACGACCCCGACGCGTGCAGCGTGCACGATCGGCGTTCAATAGCAGCTTCTGCCGGTGCGTCCACGACGTATCGGCAGAGCGCGCAACGTGCGCAGTCGAACGCGAAAGTCCAGTCGCCGCGATCGCGTGCAAGAACGAAAGCCCATCGGCCTGATTCCCCTTAGAATGCATTTCTCGACAGCGTGAGCCACTCATGCGCTGTCGCCATGACAAGCCTGCAAACTAGGGGAAAAGCGTGCCGTCGCATCAAGATCAAAGCTGGGCCGCACTGAAACGCACGTGCGCGTTTAGCATGCCCCGAAGGAAGTCCCCTTGGGGGACAACGAGACAATTCTTCCTGCTGTGTTGCGCAACGGTATTTTTGACTGCCTGCGCGACCAGGCCGCCCGCCACCGCATTCGACCGCGAGGTCACTCACGCACTCCCCGCCACGGAAACGACTCCGCTGCACACGGCGCTCACGCCGCTCGAAGCGGCACATCCGGGTCAATCCGGCTTCCGGGTTCTCGCGAGCGGCACCGACGCGTTGCAGATGCGCATCGCGCTCGCGCGCGCCGCGACCAAAACGCTCGACATGCAGTACTACATCGCCAACGAGGACACCACCGGCAAGCTGCTGCTCGGTGCCGCGCTCTATGCGGCCGATCACGGCGTGCGGGTGCGCATGCTGGTCGACGACCTGAATTTCAAGGACATCGATCGCGTGATGGCGGGCTTGAACTCGCACGACAACATCGAGATTCGCGTCTTCAATCCGTTCGGCAGCGCGCAGGAAGGCGTGTTCCAACGCACCACCAACGTGTTCACGCAGATCGGCCATTTCACGCGCCGCATGCATAACAAGGCGATGATCGCGGACAACCAGATCGCGATCGTGGGCGGCCGCAATCTCGGCGACGAATATTTCAGCGCGAGCGAAACGCTGCAGTTCCGCGATCTCGACGTGCTGGCCGCCGGCCCGATCACCGCCGACGTCTCCGCGAGTTTCGACGACTACTGGAACAGCAGCATCGCCTATCCGTTGCGCGTGCTGAACAAGCAGAAATTCGACGCAAAGGAATTGGACCAGACGCGCGACGAGTTGCGTCAGCATTGGCGCACCAACGCCGATCCGTACAACGCAAAACCGCTGAACGCCACTCCGCTCGCCTCGCAGATCGCCAACGATCAACTCGGCTTGACTTGGGCCCCGGCCGAGTTCAAAGCGGACTTGCCCGAGAAGATCGTGCATCCGTCGCCGGATTATGTGAGTCCGCCGATGCAGCGGCTCGGCGAATTGATGCGCGATGCGCAGAAAGACTTCCTGATCATTTCGCCCTACTTCGTGCCGCACGATGCGGGCGTCAAGGCGGCCGGCGAACTGACGCATCGCGGCGTTCGCATCGCCGTGCTGACCAATTCGCTCGCCGCCACCGACGCGGTCGCCGTGCAGGCGGGCTACAGTCCGTATCGCGTGCCGCTCCTGAAACAGGGCGTCGAGTTATACGAATTCAAGCCGCAGCAGAACACGCCGACCGCGGGCGTTGCCGGCTCGCGTTCGCGCGCCAGTCTGCATGCCAAGACGTATGTGATCGATCGCAAGATTCTGGTGATCGGCTCGATGAACCTCGATCCGCGTTCGGCCAATCTGAACACCGAACTGGCGCTGGTGATCCACAGCCCGCCGCTCGCCGAACAGGTCGCGCAAATCTTCGGTCGCGCCACCGGACCCGAGGAAAGCTATCGCGTCACGCTCGCGGACGAGGCGCAGTTCGCTTATCTGCGCTCGATCGGCGCACCGCTCTCGCCGCTCGTGTGGACCGACGTCGAAAACGGCATGCGCCGCACCTACATATTCGATCCGCAGGCCGGTTTGTACCGGAATGCGCTAACAGGTCTATTCTCCCTATTGCCCGTCAACGCAGAACTTTGAACAGCGGAGTGGAACATGACAGAAGACGTACGAATGGAGCGTGACACGTTCGGCGAGATCGCCGTGCCGAACGCTCGTCTATGGGGCGCGCAGACTCAGCGCTCGCTGCAGAACTTCCGCATTTCGACCGAGAAGCAATCGCCTGAACTGATCACCGCGCTGGCCGTCATCAAGCGCGCCGCCGCCGAAGTCAACCTGGGCCTCGGCGTGCTCGACGAAAGCAAGGCGAAGGCGATCATGCAGGCCGCCGACGAGATCATCGACGGCAAGCATCCGGATGAATTTCCGCTCGCCGTGTGGCAGACCGGCTCCGGCACGCAGACCAACATGAACCTCAACGAGGTGATCGCGAATCGTGCGAGCGAACTGCTCGGCGGCGAGCGCGGCGAAGCGCGCAAGGTGCATCCGAACGACGACGTGAATCGCGGCCAGTCGTCGAACGACGTGTTTCCGACCGCCATGCACGTGGCCGCGGCGTATGCGATCGTCAAGCATCTGCTGCCGGCGCTGAAGACGCTGCGCGATACGCTCGACGGCAAGGCGAAAGCTTTTGTCGACATCGTCAAGATCGGCCGCACGCACTTGCAGGACGCCACGCCGCTCACGCTCGGCCAGGAGTTTTCAGGCTACGTCGCGCAACTCGAGCACGGCATTCGTCACGTGGAATCGGCGCTGCCGCATCTGTACGAACTCGCGCAGGGCGGCACCGCGGTCGGCACCGGTTTGAACGCGCATCCGCAGTTCGCTGACAAGGTCGCGGCCGCCATCGGCAAGCTGACCGGTTTGCCGTTTGTCTCGGCACCGAACAAATTCGAAGTGATGGCCGCGGCCGACGCGCTGGTGTTCGCGCATGGCGCGTTGAAGACGGTGGCGGCGAGCCTGAACAAGATCGCCAACGACGTCCGTTGGCTGGCAAGCGGTCCGCGCTGCGGGCTGGGCGAACTGTCGATTCCGGAGAACGAACCGGGCAGCTCGATCATGCCGGGCAAGGTCAATCCGACCCAGTCCGAAGCGTTGACGATGCTGTGCTCGCAAGTGTTCGGCAACGACGTCGCGGTGAATATCGGCGGCGCGAGCGGCAACTTCGAACTGAACGTGTTCCGGCCGATGATCGCGCACAACCTGCTGCAATCGGTGCGTCTGCTCGCCGACGGCGCGCACAGTTTCAACGACAACTGCGCGGTCGGCATCGAGCCGAATCACGAGCGCATCGACACCTTGCTCAACGAATCGCTGATGCTGGTGACGGCGCTCAATCCGCACATCGGCTACGACAAGGCCGCGAAGATCGCCAAGAAGGCGCACAAGGAAGGCACCACGCTGAAAGCCTCGGCGCTCGCGCTCGGTTTTGTCACCGAGCAGCAGTTCGACGAATGGGTGCAGCCGAAGGATATGGTCGGCAATTCGGCGGGCTAATCGACTGTGTAATCACGCACGGGGGCGTGCAGGCTTGGCCGGGAGCTGAGGCGCTCCCTGCGCTCCAGCGTGATTCGAATCAACAGCAGGCCGCGCGGATATCGACTTCGCGCGGCCCGCGAGCGGCACTTGCGGCGCCGCCTACACCTTCCCCTGCGCCACCTCTTCCGGCTTCAATTCGACGATCGCGTCGAGCGCTTCCTTCACGTCTATCGCGTACCTGGCGAGGCGTTTCTGTTCGTCCGTATCCGGCACGAAGGCCGGCACGGGCACTGGCTGGCCGTTCTCGTTGACGGCGACCATCACGATCAGGCAATCCGTGGTTTGCAGCAGCTCGCCGCCCTTCGGATCGCCCGCCTGCACCGAAACATGAATGTGCATGCTGGTTCGGCCCGTGGCCACGACCCGGGCGCGCAACTCGACCAGGTTGCCGACCAGAATCGGCCGGCGAAAGCGGATATTGCCCACGCTGACCGTCACGCAATAGCGTCCCGACCACACCGCCGAGCACGCGTACGCCGTCTCGTCGATCCACTTCATCAACGCGCCGCCGTGCACCTTGCCACCGAAGTTGACCGAGCTCGGCTCGGCCAGAAAGCGGAAAGTGGTTTCGGAACGGTCCAGCGGCGCTACGGGAGGGGTGCTCATCTTGACTCCGGTCAATCGGATGCATTGAAAGGAGGCGATTATACGAGCGCAATATTGGCCCGTCGTGGGTGGGATGCGGCGCGCGGAAGAATTCCAGTGGGAGTGCGGCCTAAGCTTTCGGGAAGCTTTCGTTATGCGCCAGCTCAGCTCGCCTCGGCAATCTCGGACGCGACTTCGGAAATGGCCCCGCTTCGCGGGGCGACCGCCGACATGAAGCGCTCGCGATAATCGAGCGGCAGCACGCCGAAGCGCCGCAAAAACGCCCGCCGCAAGTTCTGTTCGCTGCCGAAGCCGCAGTCGAGGGCGATTCGCTTGAGCGGCCGGCGCGATTCGGCGAGCTCGCGCGACGCCGCTTCCAGCCGCAGCGCCGCGACGGTTTTAGCCGGCGTGCGGCCGACTTCATCGACATAGCGTCGCGCGAAAGTGCGCGGGCTCATCCGGGTTCGCTCGGCGAGCCGTTCGACCGACAGGTCGTCGCGTAAATGCGCCGCCATCCAGCTATGCAAGGCCTCGAACGGCCCATTCGCCGAGGCCTGCGCCGCCAGCGCCGCGCTGTACTGCGACTGGCCGCCGGGCCGCTTCATGAAGACCACCAGGCGCCGCGCCGCCTGCATCGCGACCGCATGCCCGACGTCCTCCTCGATCAGCGCCAGCGCCAGATCGATGCCCGCCGTCACCCCCGCCGAGGTCCAGACGACGCCATCGCCTTCGTGACGCCCGGCATCGCGGATAAAGATCGGATCGGCATCCACATGGACATTGGGAAAACGGCGCGCGAGCCGCGGGGCGTCGCGCCAGTGCGTGGTCGCGCGGCGGCCGTCGAGCAGGCCCGCCGCCGCCAGATAGAACGCGCCGGTGCACACCGAGCACACCCGCCGCGCACGCGGCGCATGGCGCCGGATCCATGCGACGAGTTCCGGTTGCAACGTGCAGTGTTCGTCGACGGGGACGCCGGGAATGATCAGCGTGTCGATCGGCTGGTCGTCGAGTGAATCGAGCCGTTCGGTGACGATCGGCAGGCCGGGGAATGTCTGCAATATGCCGCCGTCGATCGACGCGACCGTCGTGCGGTAGGCCACGGGTTGTGGCGTGCTGCGTCCCGAACTGGCCGAACTGGCCGAACTGATCGATATGCCCGATCGGCCCTCATCGCTGGCGACTCCCTCCTCGCTTTCCACGGCTTTGGCAACACTCGCTGCCGCTATCCCGGCAACCGTTAACTCAGCGCGCCAGAACGCCTCCAGCGGCCCGCAAGCGTCGAGCAGCACCAGATCCGGTGCGACTGCGAAAACGATATGACGCGCCGCCATCAGGACACCTCCGCGGCCAACTGCCGCTTACGCGACCACGCATAGCCGAGCGTGGCGAGCGCCGCCGCCGCGAGCAGCGGAAAAATCGCGACGTTGATCGTCGTCCAGCCGAAGCGCGCCAGCAATTGCCCTGCAAACAGGGAACCCAGCGCGGAAAACGCGAACGTCGTGAATTCGCTGGTCGCTTGCGTCTTGGCGCGCTCCGACGGCCGGTACGACTGCGCGAGCAACGTCGAGCCGCCGACGAACATGAAATTCCAGCCCACGCCGAGACAGGCGAGCGCCGCGTAGAAATGCGGCAGATCGGTCGAACGCAACGCGAGCACACCGCACAGCGCCGACAGCACAATGCCCGCGCCGATCACCCGCAGCACGCCGAAGCGTTTGATCAGCCGCGCGGAAAAGAGCGACGGCGCGAACATGCCGACCAGGTGCCACTGGATGATCGCCGCGCCGTCGCCGATCGTGTGCCCGCAGGCGACCGCGGCGATCGGCGTCGCGGTCATCACGAACATCATCACGGCGTAGCCGAGCGCATTGTTGGCGAGCGCCGCGGCGAAGATCGGCTGCCGCACGATCTCGCCGAGCGGCCGCGCCGCCTCGTGAGTCGCCGTCGTGCTCACGACGGGCGCCGCGTCGCGATACAGGAGCGCCAGCAAGGCAATCGATAGAAGCCCGAAGCCTGTCACCAGCGCATACGAACCCGCGAATGCGACCGGCGCCAGCCAGTCCTTGCTCCATGCGGCAAGCAGCGGTCCACAGATGGCGGCCACCACGCCGCCCGCCAGCACGGTCGAAATCGCGCGGCTTTTGTCTTCGACGCCGACCGCATCGGCGGCGGCGAGCCGGTAGTACTGCGCGAACGCCTGAAACACGCCGACCGTCGCCGTGCCGGCGCAGAAGGCCCAGAAACTGTGATGAAAGATCGCCCACACCGAAACCGCCCCGCCGAGCGCGCCGACGCCCGCGCCGAGCACGAAGCCCGCGCGCCGGCCGATGCGCGCCATCAGGAACGACGCGAAGATCGTCGTCAGCGCGGCGGCGACGGTGATCAGCGAGAACGGCAGCGTGGCGAGCGCCTTGTCATCGGCGAGCGTGTAGCCGACCAGACCAGTCAAGGTCAGATCGATCGATACCGATGACGTGTACAGCGCCTGGCAAATGGCCAGCACGCGCGCGGCGCGCCGGTCGTGCGGATCGGAGTCGCGCAGGCTGGCCGGATGGGTGGGAACGGCGGAAGCGGCGGACGGCGGCATCGAAAGGTCCCGGGCGGCGGAAGTGAGATGACCTGATCGTCACATGAGCGTCGATGGCAGAGATGCCAATGATGCATCAATTCCTGCCAGACGTGACCATTGTCCGGAAAAGCGTGCGCCAGCCGCCTATTTGCGGACCGTGATGCCTTCGTCGATGGTGCCGTACATCGTGATGCTGCCGGTGCCCGCGCCCGAACCGCCGCCGCCCTGTGCACATGCACTGAGCAGCAATGTCGCGGCAACGACGGCCAGAAGAGTTTTCATGACAGCGAGTTTCCTGCTAGGACAGACTTTGATTCTAGCCTGGCGGCCATGCCCGGCACTGAAGCACGGTGTGCGGCACCGACGGCGGTCCTGCGCGCCGCCAGAGCGCGATTTGGATAGCGGCAGCGATGCTGGCCCGCGGCGCCGCCAAAGCGCGTTTTGGGGCCTTTGCTCACCTTCCCTTCCCACGACGCCTGCCAGGTTTTCGTAGCTGCTGCATTCAACACTTCACGCTAAGCTGAAACATCGAATCGCGCAGCCCGATACAGTGGACTGCATGGCGCGCCTAACCGCGCCGCCCTCCGGAGACGCCAAATGCCAGCCACTCTCGCAGACGAACAGAACCACTTTCCCGGCTTGAGCCGCATCGGCGCGTTGCTCGCCGACCCCGGCCGCGCCGCCATGCTGTGGGCGCTGATGGACGGCAGCGCCCGCCCGGCCGGCGAACTGACGATGATCGCCGGGCTCTCGCCATCGGCGGCCAGCGCCCATCTCGCGCGTCTGACCGACGGCGGCCTGCTCGCGCTCGAAGTGCGCGGCCGGCATCGCTATTTCCGGATCGCGTCGCCGGATATCGCCGCGTCGATCGAAGCGCTTGCCAATGTCGCGCAAGTCAGCGCGCCGCAGCGTCCCGTGCCGCGACCCGTGCGCACCGTGCCGCTCGACATGCGTTACGCGCGCACTTGCTACGACCATATGGCCGGCGAATTGTCGGTGCGCGTGTTCGAGCGGCTGGTCGAAGGCGGCCTGCTGACGCTGCACGGCACGTCGCTGGAAGCCACCACCGAGGGCGCCGCCCGCCTCGCCGACTGGGGCATCGACATGTCGGCGCAGAAAAGCCGGCGCCGCCGCTTTGCCTGCACCTGCCCCGACTGGAGCGAGCGGCGTCCGCACCTGGGCGGCGCCCTCGGCGCGGCGCTGCTGGATTCGTGGACGTCGCATGGCTGGGTCGAGCGCACCGAACGGCCGCGAATCCTTCGCATCACGCCGGCCGGTCACCGCCATTTCGATGCGTTTCTCGCTGCGTGAGGCACGCCCGACTGTCTGACGCGGTTACACGAAATCGGCAATCAGCTTACGAATCGCCTTATCGAGACCTTTTGTTACACGGTGGTGAGGCAGCCTTACAAAAGTGCGGGCCTTGAAACAAACGCCGCGGGTACAGTGACTGCACGGATGCCGCAAGATGCCGCGTCCGTCGGAGCCAAATCATGAGAACAGTCACCCCACACCGCCATTCGAACCGCCGGGTTATCGGCTATACGCTGATCGCAGCCGCCACGTTCCTCTTTGCAGGCCAGGCCACCTTCGCTCAGGAAATCCAGGAGGCGCCGCAGAACGCCGCCGCCACCCAGGACACCGATCCGCCCGGCCGCGTCGCGCGCCTGAACTACACGGCGGGCGCCGTGACCACCGAGCCGGCCGGCGCCACCGACTGGTCGTATGCGCAGATCAACCGTCCGCTCACCACCGGCGACCAGTTGTGGAACGATCAAAACGCGCGCTCGGAGCTGCATATCGGCTCGACCGCGGTGCGCCTCGGCCCGTCCACCAGCCTCGATCTACTGAATCTCGACGACAACAGCGCCCAGCTCAAAGTCGCGCAGGGCACGTTGTCGGCGCGCGTGCGTGAACTTGCGCCCGGCTCGTCCTATGAGATCGATACGCCGAATCTCGCGCTCAGCCTGGACGGCCCCGGCGACTATCGCGTCGACGTCGCGCCGGACGGCAGCAGCACGACCGTCACCGTGCGCAGCGGCGGCGCCACGGTGTACGGCGACAGCGGCCAGGTGCCGGTCGCGGCCGGCCAGCAGATCCGCTTCGGCGGCACCAACCTGCAACAGGCCGCCGACAACGGCGCACCCGGTCTCGACGGCTTCGATCAGTGGGCCGCCAGCCGCGACGCTGCGGAAGACCGCTCGGTGTCGGCACGCTACGTGTCGCGCGACATTCCCGGCTACCAGGATCTCGACGCCAATGGCACGTGGCAAAGCACGCCGCAGTACGGCGAAGTGTGGGTGCCGCGCGGTACGCCCGCCGGCTGGGCGCCGTATCACGACGGCCATTGGGTCTGGCAGGCGCCGTGGGGCTGGACCTGGGTCGACGACGCGCCGTGGGGCTTCGCGCCCTATCACTACGGTCGCTGGGCCCAGGTCGACGATACGTGGGCATGGGTGCCGGGGCCGGTCGCGGTCAGCGAGCCGCCCGTCTACGCACCGGCCCTCGTCGCCTTCGTAGGCGGCGGTGGCGGCGGCGTGAACTGGGGCGTGGATCTGGCGATCGGCGGAGCGGTGGCGGCCGGTGTCGCGTGGTTCCCGCTCGGCCCAGGCGAGCCGTGGCATCCGCACTGGGGCAATCACGATCACTGGAGCCCGGGCTACTACAACCGCGTCAACCGGACGACGATCGTCAACAACTACAACCGCAACGTGAATGTGACCAACATTCACAACACGTATATCAACTACCGCGCGCCGGGCGGCGTGACCGCGGTGCCGGCGACGGCCTTCGTGCACGGCCAGCCTGTTGGGCGCTTCGCCCAGAAGGTCGATCCGCGGCAATGGCGCAATGCGCAGATCAACCCGGGCGGGCCGGGAATCGCGCCGGTGCACGAGAGCTTCGGGCCAGGTCTGCGCAACGCGAATTACCGCCCACCCGCGGCGGTGATGACGCGTCCGGTCGTGGCGACCCGTAGTCCGGCGATGCCGGCGGCTTACCACGACAGTCTCGCGCAGCGTTTCGCGCAAAGCGGTGGGCGGGTGCCGGGCGCCGGTCAGCCTATCGTTCGAACCTCGGTGCCGGCGCACATGGCGGGCGGACCGAGCGCGCTGCCGGTGCAGAACGTGCGGGTCGTGCAGTCGCATATCGCCGGACGTGCGCCGGGGATGGCGCCGGGCGCGCCGGTTGTTGGACCTAACGGCATGCAGCAGCAGGCCGGACAGCGGCCGGGTGAGGCGCCGCATGGCGGCGAACCGCAAGCGCGGCCGGGCATGCCGCCGCAAATCGCCAATCAGCGGCCGCAGCCTGGTGAGATGGGACATCCGTCGAACGGTGTGCCGCGTCCGCCGCAAGCGAACATCGGCAATCCGGCGGCGATGGGGCAACAGCAGCAGCAGCAGCGAGGTATGCCGCAGCAGGCGGGTCAGCAGCCAGGTGTGAACGGGCGGCACGAGCCGGCCTGGACTCAGCCGCATACGCCGATGGCGCAGCAGGCACAGCAAGCCCAGCAGCGCGGCGGTCCGCAGCCGCAAGCGGGACGGCCGGAGTTTGCGCAACAACCCGGTGCGCAGCAGCACGGCGCGCCACGCCCGGTCGAGAACCCGGCGGTCCAGCAACAACAGCAGCAGGCGCGTCAGCAGGAGATTCGGCCGCAACAGCAGCCGCAGGTCCAAGCGCAGCGTCAGCCTGAGCCGCAGGCGCCGCGTCCGGCGGAAGTCCAGGCGCAGCAGCAACCGCGTAAGGAATATCATCCGCAGCCCATGCAGCAACCGACGCAGCAGCCGCGTCAGGAACCGCGCCCCGAGCCACGCCAGCAACAGGCGCAGCAACAGCCTCGGCCGGAGTTTCATCCGCAGCCGCAACAGCAACAACAACAGCAGCCGCGTCCCGAGCCGCGCCAGCAGCAGGTGCAGCAACAACCTCGGCCCGAGTTTCATCCGCAGCCGCAACAGCAGCAGCAACAGCAGCCGCGTCCCGAACCGCGCCAGCAGCAGGTGCAGCAACAACCTCGGCCGGAGTTTCATCCGCAACCGCAGCCGCAGCAGCAGCCGCGTCCGCAGCAGGCGCAGCAGCCACATCCTCAAGCGCAGCCGCAGCACGGCGAACAGCATTCGGGCGGCGGCAACCGCGACGAGCATCACAAAGGCTGAGCATCTTCCGCCTGCCAACTGGCAGGGAGCATAAAAAAACCGCCGCGATTCGCATCGCGGCGGTTTTTTTTTGCGCGAGCGGGCCGCTTACCGACCCGACCGACGATCAAACAGCCATCGGCGCCGTGAGCGGCTCGTGATGCCGGTAGCCGACCAGCGAGAAATCCGACGGCTCGATCTTTTCAAGCCATTCCGGCTCGTACACACCGGTTTTCGCGTACTCCGGCACGCGCTCCGACATCGCGAAGGCCGGGCTTTCGTACGGCTCGCGCGTGAGCTGCTGCTGCAACATGTCGAGCTGATTCTCGTAGATATGCGCGTCGCCGATGAAATAGGTGAACCAGCGCGGCGTGTACCCCGTCAGGCGACCGACCAGATGCAGCAACGCCGCGCCTTCGGTCAGATTGAACGGCGTGCCGAGCCCGACGTCGTTGCTGCGAATGTACAGGCACAGCGAAATCTCCTTGCGCACCACGTTCGGCAGGAACTGATACAGCAGATGGCAAGCCGGCAACGCGATCTGATCCAGCACGGCAGGATTCCACGCATGAAACAAAATGCGTCGATCGGCCGGGTTCTGCATGATCGTGTCCACGCACTGGCGCAGCTGGTCGATCGCTTTGTACAACAGCACTTTGCGGCTGCCGTCTTCATCGAACTCGGTCACCACCTGGAAGCCGCGTGCGGTCGCATCGGCAAGCTGCGCGCTCGCGGTCGCGTCCAGCACCTTGTAAGCCGGCCACTGGCGCCACTGCACGCCGTACACGTCGCCGAGATCGTCCGGCCCTTGGCGATAGGGATTCGCGAGCCATTGCGGATTCTGGTTGGCGTTCGCGTCCCACACCTTGCAGCCGAGGTCGCGGAAATCCGCGGCGCTGCGCGAGGCGCGCAGGAACCCGACCAGTTCGCCCACCGCCGATTTGAACGCCAACTTTTTCGTGGTGACCGCGGGAAAACCTTCCTGAAGGTCGAAGCGCAACATCGCGCCCGGCATGCTGATGGTGCGGATGCCAGTGCGGTTCTCCTGCCACGTGCCGGTGTCGAGAATCGTGCGGACGAGGTCGAGGTATTGTTTCATTCGGGTTCCTTCGACGAGACGCTGACCGGGTCGATCCGGGCGCCACGGAGATTGAGCGGAAAACCCGATTTTAACAAGCGCGACGGGACGACGCCCGGTCACGGCGCGCGGCATCGAAAATATCGAGGGAAAAGGTGACGCGAGGTAGTGCGAGGTTGGGGCGAGCGGACGGCACGCGGCCGGTCACAGGACCGCTCGATGCGCGCTGGACGAACCACTGAAATCGTTTACCGGCCCACGAGACCCGCGAGGCCCGTCAAACGATTTACAGATGCGGCACCGAAGCCGGCAATTCGCCGTGCGGCGTGGCGAGCGGCTCCCCTTCCATATGGCGCATGCCGTGCGAGCACAGCAGCCGGTACAACGTGACGCGCGAGATGCCGAGTTCCTGCGCGGCGTCGCCGAGACGTCCGCGGTGACGCAACAGCGCCAGTTCGATCGCCTGACGTTCGGCCGCTTCACGCGCCTGCGCGAGCGACACCGGCACGATCTCCACATATTCCGCGAGTTCGAGATCGCGCGCCGTGATCGCGCGCCCTTCCGACATCACGATGGCGCGCCGCACGCGGTTGATCAACTCGCGCACATTGCCCGGCCAGCCGTAGTTATGCAGCGCCGCGATCGCGTCCGGCGCGAAGCCGCGCAAGCGGCGGCTTGCATCTTTCTTGAAACGTTCCAGCATGTGCCGCGCCAGCAGTTCGATATCCTTGCCGCGCGCGCGCAGCGGCGGTTCGTCGATCTGCAACACGCACAGGCGGTGGTAGAGGTCGGAACGGAACCGTCCTTCGATCATCGCCGCGGTCATATCCACGTGGGTGGCTGAGATGATCCGCACGTCGACGTCGATCGCGCCGTGCCCGCCCAGCCGCTCCACCTTGCGCTCCTGCAGGAAGCGCAGCAGGCTCGCCTGGCTTTCTAGCGGCAGGTCGCCGATTTCGTCGAGAAAGAGCGTGCCGCCGTTCGCCGCTTCCACCCGGCCGATCTTGCGCTGATTGGCGCCGGTGAACGCGCCGCGTTCGTAGCCGAATAGTTCGGATTGCAGCAGATGCGGCGGAATCGCGCCGCAGTTGATCGGCACGAAAGGCGCATTGCGCCGCGCCGAGCGTTCGTGAATCGCGACCGCCGTCAGTTCCTTGCCGGTGCCCGATTCGCCCGAGATGAACACCGGTGCGTCGGTCATCGCCACTTTGCGGATAGAACGGAACAGCGCGAGCATGGCGTCGCACGAGCCGACCATTTCGCCTTCGGCGCCTTGCGAGGCATCGTTGGAAGCCGTTTCGCCGAGGGAGATCATGCCGTAGGCGTGACCGACCGAATCGACGATCCTGTCGCCCGAATACGGCACCGTCACGTAGTCGAAACAATAATCGCGCACGAGCCGACGCAACGCGGCGTCCTGCAATTGCCCCGGCATGGTGGCCGCAACCCAGCCGACGTTCGGCATGGTCAGGCAGGATTCGAAGGCGGCGATTTCGTGTGGCTGAAATTCGCTAGACAGATCAAGCAGGCCGCCAGCCGCCATTCCGGCGCGAACTGCCCGGCGCACGTCGCGCGCCGACCCTACGACTTCCACATGCCAGCCGCGCTGGTGAAACCGAGTATTCAGCTCCGCGCTCGGATCGCGCGAAACGTAAATCAGTTGCCGCGTTGCGGGTTCCATTATTCAGATCCTCTCGTCAACGAACGTTAAGGATGACGCACGCACCTGAAACAAGTTCAGACACGCTGACTCGTTCGGGATTCGCGATATAGCAAAAACCGAACGGCCATTCCATTCCGTGCGGACAGCTGATCCCCAAGAAAGCGGCGTGTGTGTTTGAGACGGCCCGTTAGCGGGCTTTTTTAAATCTGAAGCTCTTTTTCGAGAGCTTACTATACGCGCGCCGCTTGGAAAACAATTATGCGAATTTAATCGCGCACTCCTTACCCAGCGCCGCTGCGCGGGCGATAAAGACTTATTCAGCCGACGAATAAATCATTAGTGGAAGCGCTTTTCCTGGCGTAGACCCCATGGTAGTTCGTACCGGCCGGATTAACGAATTACAGGTATTTCCTGCTCACCGTTTCAACGCTGAAACGTTTTTGTCCGTTTTCTCAATTGTGACTCCCGCGTTTTGACTCGCCTGCCGATGCATCAATGGATTGCGAGCGATGGCACACGTTTCGCTAAATGTCATGCACCAAGGAGACACATCATGCGACTCGCTTTCCGCATCGATCTGGGCAAGGTTGCACCATGCGCGGCACTTTGCACCGCAATCGCACTAATCGTGCTGCCCATTAGCGCCAACGCACAGGAAGCCGGAGAGGCTCCATCCGCCACGCTGACGGAATCCGCCGACCCAGGCTCCGCCACCTTCGCGAACACCACGATCGCCGCGCCCTCTTCATCCGACACGACGACGCGCACCGCCATCGCTTTCCCCCAGCTTGCCGCCAACGTGCTGAGCATTCCGGCCGATGGTGCATCCGTGAACGATTTTTCGCTCGACGACCAGGTGCTCTCGCGGCAACGCGGCGGCGCGGTCGGCATGGTGATGGTCGCCACCACACCGCAACTCATGCGCGGCAACGGCGGCAGCGGCAACAGCGTGACGCTGTGGGATGAGATCGCCCCGCCCTCGCCCTTGCCGATTCCGATCGACGCGGCGCGCGCCGCACAGGGCAACATCGCCAACTACCAAAGAAAGTAGCCGAACAAATTAACGAAGCAAAAAACAGGGGTGGCGGTGTGGCGGATACACCGCCCGCGAACAAGAAAACACAAGACGCAAGCAAGGACCGACATGACTACCTCCATCCGGACGCCGCGCGCACTCAGGTCGCGCGTGTCGGCGCACACCTCGTTGCCGGCGGCACTGGCAAGCGTCCTGGTCCTGCTCAGCGCCTCTTTTACCGTCGACGCCATCGCGCAGCAGGCCGTCAATCCGGGCGACATCATCGTCGAGCGCACGATTACACCGCGCGATGCATTCGTACCGGTGCCGAAGAGTCAGGACCCGGTCGCCGTGCGCGCCACCACTTTCCCGGCCAACTCATTCAATCCGGCGGTCGCGACGATCGTGGGCGATACCGATCTGACGAATGCGCACGGGTCCAGCGGCGTGGCAGCCGGCGGCGTGCTCGGCGACACCGGCATGCAGGCGGTCACCCAGATCCTCAGCGGCAAAGCCACCGGCAATAACGTAGCGCTCAATTCCGGCGGCATCGGCCTGCCCGCGCCGGGCATCGGCGGGACCATCAGCTCGTCGGTGACGGGCGCGCTGGCACCGCTGTCGAACACGCTCACTGGCGCGCTCGGAGGGTTGAAATGAGCCCGCTCGTGAATCCGCTCATTAGCCAGCTCAAGCTCCGTTCGCTGCAAGCGGCGCTGTGCGTCTGCATGGGCGCCGCCCTGGTGGCGAGCCACGCCCACGCGCAGTCGGTACCGACGATCGGCGCCACCTCGACCATCGCCAACGGCGCCGCAGCCGGCGTGACGGGCGCGTTCGCCGTCAACGAAACGGCCGGTCTGAACAACGCGCAGGCCAACCAGATCACCGTGTCGACCGGCGGCGTGGTCGGCAACGACAACGCCAGCGTGCAAAGCGCCACGGTGGCCGCGAAGGTCACGAACGCGCGGGCGTCGATCGAAGCCAATGCTTTCTCGAATTCTTCCGGTGCGGTGCTGGTGAACCAGTCCGCCGGAGCAGGAAATCTGCAGCGCAACAGCACTCAATTGGGCACTGCCGCGCTCGGAGTCGAGACCGTCTCGGATGGGGAGCTATCCGCGGCGGCCCCGAAAAACGGAGGTCTGGGGCAATCAGTCGGGGTTCATAGCGTACGCGAGGCAACCATCTCCAACGATGCATTCAAGAACGTCAGCGGGATCGTGCAGATCAACCAGACGGCCGGCGCCGGTAATGCCACGGCAAACAGTTTTGTGCTCCGTCCCCCGGCGGGCACTTTTTTTAACTGATGACATTTAAAGTATCGGAGCGAATCATGAAGCGCACTCTTATTGCCGCAGCCGTTCTCGTTGCCGCATCCGGCAGCGCGTTTGCCGCGCCGCAAAAGGCCTATCTGTTCAATGCCACGCTGGTCGGCGAAGCGATCGGCGTCGAAGGTTGGGTCGGCCTGTACGGCTGCGTCCACGTGTCCAGCACGGCGGGCGCGGTGATCAACAACAGCCAGTCGGTCAACGTCCACGCGACGCTCAACCCGCAAGCGCAGAGCTACACGACCGGCCGCGTGACGACGACCGTCAACAACAATAGCTCGTCGATCAAGGGCAGCGGCTCGGTCTTCGCCGTGGCATCGCAGAGCCACTCGACTTCGTCGTCGGGCGCGCAGGGCTATCAGGCATCGGGCGGCTACGTGTATGGCAGCCAGAGCGCGTCGGTGGCGGGCGGCGGCTATCAGACCAGCCAGCAGGCAGCGGCGATTACCGGCGGCTTCACGCACACCAGCCAGAACTCGGGCGGCCATATCGCAGCGGGCGGCTCGATCGGCGGCAACTACAACTATTCGGGCATCAACACGCCGTTCGGCGGCGGCGGGCGATTCCATGCATCAGGCGGACTCCAGGCCGGCTACAACGAATCCAGCTACGCCAACACATCGGGCGTGGCCGGCGGCTTCGAAGCATCGGAAGCATCCGGACAGGGCAAGGTGTGGGGCTACAAGGCTAGCGAAGGTTCGGGCCTTGCGGCGGTCGGCGAACAATCGTCCGGCTACACGACCAGCCGGACCTCGTCCTCCGATGCTTATGCCGCGGCATTCGGCGTCGACGCAAGCCTCACCACGACCGACGTGACGACCCGGGGTTCGGTGACGCAGCACACCAACACGCAAGCGGCCGCCACGCTGACCGCCACCACCGGCACCAATGCGGCCAACGGCGTCTCGGGCAACCTGGGCATCAACATCGCGGAAGGCATCAGCAACGCCCAGAGCAATGACGTGTCGCTGGCCTCGGTCGATATCGGCAACGTGTTCGGCAATGCGCAGATCTTCAGCACGCAATCGTCGAGCGGCACCGCCCGGATCAATAACTTCAATCTGAATGCGTCGATCGGGGATGGCTCGCTGTCGGGGGTGACGGGCAACGTCGGAGTGAACGTCGCCTCGGGCATCGGCAACATCCAAAACAACAGCCTCGCCGGTGCTGTGACGACGACCAAGGCGGGCAACGCGCTGACCACGGCGATGGTCGCCACGGATGACAACTCGCAAACCGCCGGCATGACGGTCACGGGTCAATTCCAGGGCACCGCGATGCTGGGTGCCAACTCGCTGGCCAACGCGTCCGGCAACATCGGCGTGAATATCGCCGGCGGCGCGGGGAACCTGCAGCACAACGGCCTCGCGATCGCTGCGCTGAACAGCGGCCACTAAGCCGGCGACAGGCAGAAGAAGCCAGGCAAGTAGTTGGGGAGGACGCGCCGGCAGCCATCGCAGCGGCCGGCGCGTAAAGAAGGGGGAGACCAGCATGTCGGGGTTCAAGAGGTACCCGGCGCTACAGTTCGCCGTAGCGCTGGCCAGTTGCACGCTGTGCGTGGGCCAGAGTTACGCGCAGGCGAGCATCGACACGTCCACGCTGGCGGGCGTTCCGTTGAAAAAGACGGTCCGCTCGATGAAGGACATCCGCTACAGCCACATCGTCAATCAGCAGTTCGATTACAGCTGCGGTGCGGCGGCGCTGGCTACGCTCCTCAAATACGGCTATGGCATCGATATTCCGGAAACCGAACTGATCAGTCGGATGATGGTGTTCTCCACGCCCGAAGTCGTTGTCAAGAATGGCTTCTCCATGCTCGACATGAAGAAATTCGTCGAGACCATCGGTTTGCGCGGCCGCGGCTTCCGGGTCAACGCCGACGCGCTCCAGCACTTGCAGATTCCCGTGATGGTTCTGATGAACATCGACGGGTACGAGCATTTCGTGATCATCAAGCATGCCCAGGATGGCCGCGTGTTCATCGCGGATCCCGCCCTCGGCAATCGCATCCTGCTCGAAGAGGACTTCATCCGGACCTGGAACGGTCTGGTGTTCGCGGTCCTCGGCAAACCCTTCAGGGAGGATTCCCCGCTCTTGCAGGACAACGAGTCGCTGGCGCTCAAGCTGCGCGCCAGCGCGCTGGCCAACGGCACCGCTGCGACTCCCTTTGTCGAGTACGGCTTGATCAAGGCAGACCTGTTCTGAACCGACCATGAAGCAACACCTCACCCAGCTCGGGCTCGCGATCTGCACCATGATGTGCGGCTTAAGCGGAATAAGCGGCAGCGCCCAGGCAGCATCAGGCACCGGCTCGCCACCGTTGCCTGAATTTCTCGCTTCTCATGACAGCGGTTCCGGCGCCGTCAAGGTACAGATGGTGGACGACGATGTCCTCGCCGGCCAGACCGGCAAGTATGCCGGCGGCACGATGATCTCCGGCTTCGTTCTGAACATCATCTCGCAATGGCGACTGCCCAACGGCGTGACCGCCCTCGCCCAGGGCACGCTCGGCGCGGCCCAGAACGCGCTCGGCCAGGTGACCACCAGCGTCAGCACGCTCGCGAGCGTGACCGGCGGCGGCCCCGGCAGCCACACCAATGCGGCCAATTCGGGAGCCAATCCCAACGCTCAGGTCAACGGAGGCCAGAGCATCACGGTCAACGGTGTTTCACAAGTGACACAGGTGGCGGGCGACCGTAACAGCAGCGCCAACTCCGCACTCATCGATTTCAACAACAACGCCGTGACGCTGGCGGGCACCGCCAATGCCCCGTCAGCCTCGGCCAGCAATTCGACCGGCTCCGTTAAAGCCGGCATCTCGTTCGGCAGCAACGGCATCAGTGTCGCGCTGCAGACGCCGGCTGGGCTCGCCACCCAGACCGTCATACCGGGCAACGGGCAGATCGCCCAGTTGCTGCAGATTGCAGGCAATAACCAGCAAGTCGCCAACGCCTTGCAGCTGCATTTGCAAACTCAGCCAATGTCGGCCTCGATGATCCGCCAGTTAGGCGTACTACAAGCTCTGCAAAACAGGAGATAGGCACGCGGGCCGCCACCCGCCGACCGTAGCAAGGCAGTACAGGTAGGCCGCGCGCCGTCAGGACCGGTGACGCGCAGCCGGAACACCGGGGGAACACAAAATGAACAATCTTTCATCGAAGAAGGTGCCGCGCATGGCACTGGCGGCCATTCCGGCCGCCGTCATGCTGTTCGCACTTTCGCAAGGGGCGGGCGCCCAGGCGCTCGCTGGACAATCGGTCGAAGAACGTTTGAATACGTTGATGCGGGTCGTCGATGAACAACAGCGGCAGATTCATTCACTCGAGCGCCAGATGACCAATCTGGAGATGTCGCAACGCGGTCGCGGCGTACCGGGCGCCGGCGCGCCGGCCGGCAGCGAAGCCGTGGCCGAACAGCCCGGTGCCGATGGCTTGCCGGTGCCGCTGCCGACGCTCGCCCAGCTCAATCCCGGCACCCCCGCGACCGGCGGCAACACGGGTACGGCGACCGGCGTGCCCGTCTATCCGCCGCCGCCCGCAGGCAGCAGCGCGGGCGGCCTGCCGCCCGCGAGCGACGGCAGCGGCGCCATCGGCCAGACGCAGAAAGCGGCCGAACCGGTGCGCACGCAGGCCGAAGAAGCGGTCGTGCAGCGCGAGCATGCCCCGCTCTTCGACCACAAGCTGACGATGGACTGGGGTATCAGCGACACCTACTACGATCGCCGTCAGTTGCAGTTGTCGGGCTTCCTCGCGCTCGACGCGATTTTCCTCGGCAACATCAACCTGGGCGAGACCAAGTCGCACCAGGTAATGGCGGACCTCGACACGCGCTACGGCCTGACCGACCGCATGAGTATCGACGTCGACGTGCCGTACATCTACCGGCATAGCAACTTCATCGTGGGTGGCGCGGGCGGCGCGGCCAGCACGATGTCGGATGCAGCGGTGAACAGCAGCAATATCGGCGACGTCAACTTCGGGATCTACTATCAGTTCCTGAAGGAGACCAACAGCCTGCCGGACGTGGTCGGCAGCCTGCGCATCAAGGCGCCGACCGGCACCTCGCCGTTCGGCGAGAAGCTGGTGCAGCTGGACGCCAACAACACCAATCTGGTGGCGCCGAGCAAGCTGCCCACCGGCACGGGCTTCTGGAACATCACGGCCGGCGTCTCGCTGTTGAAGACCTATGACCCGGTCGTGCTGTTCGGCAGCCTCTCTTACACCTACAACATCGCGCGCTCGTTTGCGGACATCTCGTCGGTGCAAGGCCAAACCCAGCCGGCGACGGTCAAGCTCGGCGACATCGTGCAGTTCGGCGGCGGCGTGGCGCTCGCATTCTCCGACAAGGACTCGGCCAGCATTTCCTACACGCTGGCGCTCGCACCCGAATCGAAGACGCGCGCGCCCGGGGGCTCATACGAAAAAGTGCCGGGCAGCGAGACGACCGCCGCGGCGCTCAATTTTGGCCTGAACCACGTCGTGAACAAGCACCTGACCATCAACGGCTCGGTCTCCGTGGGCTTGACGCCCGACGCGCCGAACTTCGTGGTCGGCATGCGGTTCCCCTACACATTCTGACGTGCCAACGATACGAGGTCGAACGTGCGTGAATCACCTCATCTGACCAGTGTTGCTCCGGTAGCCGGAGCGGGATCGGGAGCGCGTAGGACACCGGCGCTGCCGAACGAGACGGCGGCGAGCCCCCCCGTCGACGGTGCGACAAGCCGGGCTTCGCCGGTCGTGGCGACGATCGGCGGCGCGGCGCCGTTGGCCGCGGCGATCGGCTCCGGCGTCGAACGGCTGTTGCTCTACGTGGCGCGTACACCGGACGACGCGCTGATCGCGCATCTGAAAAGCCGCGGCTGGCACGTCGTGGCGGCGCGCTCGGCGCATGAGCTCGGCCGTCTGGTGAATCCCGATGTGGCTTGCGCGGGCATCGTCGATCTGGCGAGCTTTCCGCCGCGCGACCTCGCCGGACTCGAAGCGAGCCTGCGCCAGCAGCAAGTCGGCTGGATCGCGCTCGCCACCAACGAACGGCTCAACGATCCCGTGGTGCGGCGACTCGTGCGCCACTACTGCTTCGATTTCGTCAAGGTGCCGGTGGCCCACACCACGGTCGACTATCTGGTCGGGCACGCGTTCGGCATGGTGACGCTGTGCGATCCCGAAGTCGCGCCGCCCGTGAGCCAGTCGGGCGACGAGGAAATGGTCGGCACCTGCGAAGCCATGCAGCAACTCTTTCGCACCATTCGCAAGGTGGCGAACACCGACGCGAGCGTGTTCATCTCCGGCGAGTCGGGCACCGGCAAGGAGCTGACCGCGCTCGCGATTCACGAGCGTTCGCCGCGCCGCAAGGCGCCGTTCATCGCGATCAATTGCGGCGCGATTCCGCACCATCTGCTGCAATCCGAATTATTCGGCTATGAACGCGGCGCGTTCACCGGCGCGAATCAACGCAAGATCGGTCGCGTCGAAGCCGCCGACGGCGGCACGCTGCTGCTCGACGAAATCGGCGACCTGCCGCTCGAGAGCCAGGCGAGCCTGCTGCGCTTTTTGCAGGAAGGCAAGATCGAGCGGCTCGGCGGACGCGAATCGATTCCGGTCGACGTGCGGATCATTTCCGCGACGCACGTCGATCTGGAAGTCGCGATGCGCGACGGCCAGTTCCGCGCCGACCTGTTCCATCGGCTCTGCGTGCTGCGTGTAGACGAGCCGCCGCTGCGCGCGCGCGGCAAGGACATCGAGATTCTCGCGCAGCACATCCTGCACAAGTTCAAGACCGACAGCGCGCGCAAGATCCGCGGCTTCACGCCGTCGGCGATCGAGGCGCTCTACAACTACAACTGGCCCGGCAACGTCCGCGAGCTGATCAACCGGGTGCGCCGCGCGATCGTGATGGCGGAGAACAAGCTGATTTCCGCCGACGACCTCGATCTCGCGCACTTCACCGCGCAGCAGACCATGACGCTCTCGCAAGCCCGCGAGGCCGCCGAGAAGCGCGCGATCGAAGCGGCGCTGCTGCGTCACCGTCACCGGTTGAACGAGGCGGCGATGGATCTGAGTATCTCGCGCGTGACGCTGTACCGGCTGATGGGTCAGCACGGCTTGCGCGAATTGAGCGCCGCCGACGAGAAGGCGGCATTCGCCGCGGACGACAGCGCGCAGGAATGAGGCGGCGCGGGCTGGGCATGGCCGGCGGCGTCTCGTGAAGCTGAGTGAAGCCGCGTGATCTGGCAGCCGCGTCCGGCTGCGGCGCGCGCGTGGTTTGCGCGGCGCGTCCCGGCCGGCTGCGCTGCGGCCTCACTGGCCGCCGCCGGGCCGAAAGCCGCCGCCGCGGCGCGGGGCCGCGCGTCAGGTAGAATCAGTCCGGTTACGTTCCCCTTTCCATTCGATGACGACGCTCACCTTGATCGTCGCTCGCGCCAACAACGGCGTGATCGGCCGCGACAACCAGTTGCCCTGGCGACTTCCCGAAGACCTCGCGTTCTTCAAGCGCACGACCATGGGCGCGCCCATCATCATGGGCCGCAAGACGCATGAGTCGATCGGCCGGCCGTTGCCGGGACGCCGCAACATCGTCGTGACACGGGATGCCACGCGGCGTTTCCAGGGCTGCGACGCGGCCACCACGCTCGAAGACGCGCTCAAGCTCGCCGCTCAGGATCAGGCGCCGGAAGCGTTTCTGATCGGCGGCGCGCAGTTGTATGCGGAAGGTTTGCGGCAGGCGGACAAGCTGATCATCACCGAGATTTCCGCCGACTTCGAAGGCGACGCCACATTCCCCGAACTCGATGAAAACGAGTGGGTAGAAGTCGCGCATGAAACGCATCGCGCCGATGCGCCGAACGATTTCGACTACGCGTTCGTGACGTACAAGCGCAAAGGCGCCTGACATAAAAAAACGCCACGCAATCAATTGCGTGGCGTTTTCGTTTCTACGGGCCCGCAGGCCAATCAACTTGCGCGCCGAACAGCGGCTGAACCCTGTTATTGCCCCGCGATCGTCATCCGCTCGATCAACACCGAGCCGGTCTGCTTGGTGCCGCGCGTGATCGTATCCGCGCCGATCGCGACGATGTGGTGGAACATCTCCTGCAGCGTGCTCGCCACCGTGATCTCCTCGACCGGATACTGGATCTTGCCGTTCTCGACCCAGAAGCCCGACGCGCCGCGCGAATAGTCGCCCGTCACGTAGTTCACGCCCTGCCCCATCAGTTCGGTCAGCAACAGGCCCGTGCCGAGCTTGCGCAGCATCTCTTCGAAGTCGTCTTCCGGACGCGTATTCGAGCTCCGCAGCGACAGATTGTGCGAGCCGCCGGCATTGCCGGTGGTTTGCATGCCGAGCTTGCGCGCCGAGTAGGTAGACAGGAAATAACCCTCCACCACGCCGTCCTTCACCACCGAACGCTGTTTGGTGCGCACGCCTTCTTCGTCGAACGGCGCGCTGCCCATGGCACGGGCGACGTGCGGGTCTTCGACCACCTGCACGTGCGGAGCGAACACCGGTTTGCCCAGGCTATCGACGAGGAACGAGGTCTTGCGATACAGCGCGCCGCCGCTCGTGGCCTGCACGAAGGCGCCGAGGATGCCCGCGGCGAGCGGCGCTTCGAACAGCACCGGCACCTTGCGCGTATCCAGACCGCGCGCGCCGATGCGCGCCAGCGCGCGTTGCGCCGCGTAGCGGCCCACGGCTTCGGGATCGGCCAGATCTTCGGCGCTGCGGGTGGACGTGTACCAGTCGTCGCGCTGCATGTTGCGGGCGCTGCCCGCAATCGGCGCGCACGCGATGTAATGGCGCGAGTACGGATAGCCGGCCAGGAAGCCGCGCGAGGTGGCCAGCACGAACTGCGAGTGCTGTGCCGAGACGCTCGCGCCTTCCGAATTCTTGATCTGCGGATCGGTCGCGAACGCGGCATCTTCCGAGCGGCGAGCGATCTCCACCGCTTCGTCCGCGGACAGATTCCACGGGTGATAGAGATCGAGATCGCGCGGCGCCGTTTCCAGCAACTCCGCTTCGGCGAGACCCGCGCAATCGTCTTCCGCCGTGAAGCGGGCGATGTTGTAGGCCGCCGCGACCGTGTCCTTCAAAGCCTGCGACGAGAAGTCCGAAGTGCTCGCATTGCCGCGCTTGTTGCCGATGAACACCGTCACCCCGACCATCTTGTCGCGGTTGTGCTCGATCGTCTCGACTTCGCCGCGCCGCACGGAGACGGACAGGCCGTCGCCTTCGGAAATCTCGGTCGCCGCGTCGGTACCGCCGAGCGACTTCGCGTGACGAAGGATGTCCGAGGCGATTTCCTTCAGTTCATCCTGGGTATGCGGAAAAAAGCGCTGCTTGACGTCCATGTCTGCTGCCATTGTCGTTGCCGTCCTGTTCGGGGCCGAGCGGCCCAGTGTGTTCGCTGTGTTCGCACCGGTCACGCACATGCCTGGCGCATACGCGCGCCGATGTCCGCGCCTGTGTCCGATTACGTATCCCGCGATCATAGCAAGGTACGCGATGCCGTACCTGGCATTCGCTGCGCCTCGCCTCACCGCCGTCCGAGCGCCGCCTCGCCATCGCTTCGCAAGGCACGAGGCCCTTGTGCGCGGCAGCACTGCGGGTGCGGTGGGCGCGGCACGCTACAATATCGGAATGACACGCAAAACCCGCATTCAACCCATCGAATCCGCCGAGCCGGAAGTCGACGAGAACGGCTACGACCGTCCCAGCAAGTCCCAGCTCAAGCGCGAAATGCACGAGCTGCAGGAACTGGGCTCGGCGCTGATCGCGCTGCCCAAAGACGCGCTCAAGCGCATGCCGATGCCCGAAAAGCTCGACGACGCCGTGCGCGAAGCGCGCCGCATCACCGATCACGAAGGCAAACGCCGCCAGGTGCAATACGTCGGCCGCGTGATGCGCTCGCTGCTGGACGAGGAAACCGCCGCGCTGCGCACCGCGCTCGACACCTATAACGGCGTCAACAAGGCGGAAACGGCCAAGCTCCACTGGATCGAGCGCACCCGCGAAAAGCTGCTCGCCGACGACGCCGCGCTGACCGAGTTCATCCGCCAGCACCCGAACGCCGACCCGCAGCAGGGCCGCACGCTGATCCGCAACGCCCGTAAGGAAGCGCAGCAGAGCAAGCCGCCGCGCTACTTCCGCGAACTGTTCCAGTGGATCAAGAACGCGGACGGCCCGTCCGCTGAGACCGGTTCCGATGCCGACGACGCCCTGGACGAAGACGACGATGACGACCGCGACGCCTAAGGCGGCACGTAAGCACCCCGACGAAATCGTGATCGGCCTCGTGTCGATCAGCGACCGCGCGTCCACCGGCGTGTACGAGGACAAAGGCATTCCGGCCTTGCAGGAATGGCTCGGCGCGGCCCTCACCTCGCCGTGGCAAGTGGTCACCCGCCTGATTCAGGACGACGCGCCGACGATTTCCGCCACGCTGACCGAACTGGTCGACGAGGTCGGCTGCGATCTGGTGTTGACCACCGGCGGCACCGGCCCGTCGCGCCGCGACGTGACGCCCGAGGCGACGCTGGCCGTCGCCACCAAGGAAATGCCGGGGTTCGGCGAACAGATGCGGCAGATCAGCCTGAATTTCGTGCCGACCGCGATTCTGTCGCGCCAGGTCGCGGTGATCCGCGAAACGGCGGAGCACGCGGCGCTGATCATCAACCTGCCGGGTCAGCCGAAGTCGATCAAGGAAACGCTGGAAGGCTTGCGCGACGCCGAAGCAGGCGGCGCGGTGAAGGTGCCGGGCATTTTCGCCGCGGTGCCGTACTGCATTGACCTGATCGGCGGACCGTACGTGGAAACCAACGCCGACGTGGTGAAGGCGTTCCGGCCGAAGAACGCGCAGCGCGCGCCCCGGCCGGCTTAGGCGCGCTTTTTCTACTGCTGCTATTCCGCAGTTTTATTCCGCGCCGTCTGCGGGGTCCGGTGCCGACGGGATCAGGAAGTGCTCGCGGTAGTACTTCAGCTCGTCGATCGACTCGTGGATATCGGCCAGCGCCGTGTGCATCGCGCGTTTCTGGAAGCCCTTGTAGATGGCCGGCTGCCAGCGGCGGCACAGTTCCTTCAGCGTGCTGACGTCGAGATTGCGGTAATGGAAGAAGCGCTCCAGATCCGGCATCCAGCGTGCCATGAAGCGGCGGTCCTGGCAGATCGAGTTGCCGCACATCGGCGATTTGCCCGGCGGCACGTAGACGCTCAGGAAATCGCGGATCTGTTCGGTGGCGTCGGCCTCGCTCACCGTGGACGCCTTCACGCGGTCGATCAGGCCCGAGCGGCCGTGCGTGTTCTGATTCCACTGATCCATTTTGGCGAGCGTCTCGTCGCTCTGATGAATCGCCAGTACCGGACCTTCGACCATCCTGTCGAGCGTCGAATTCGTCACCACTACCGCGATTTCGATGATGCGGTCGGAGTCGGGCTCGAGCCCGGTCATTTCCATGTCCAGCCAGACGAGATTCATGTCGCTGCGCACGAGCGGCGGCTGTTCGGTGGATGCGAGGATGTCAGTCATGAAGGCAGCCCTGATGGCCGGGCAAACGGCTTCTCTGCAAGCCCGCCTGCCGCGGCAATTGTTCGTTTGAGATTGGATTAAGCTGGTTTGGGCTAGTTTGAGCCCATCCCCCGCCGCGAGGCGGGAAGAAACATATAATTCTCGCATAGATACCACGGAATCCCCGGATGCCTACCCTGTACTTCACCGTTCTGTTCGTCATCGCCGTCGTGGCTATGGTCGGCACCAAACTGTGGCTCGCGTCGCGGCAGATCCGCTTCGTGGCCGGCCATCGCGAGCAGGTGCCGAGCCAGTTCGCCGGCACCATCGCGCTGACCGCGCACCAGCGCGCCGCCGACTACACCGTCGAGCGCACCCGCCTCACCATGATCGAGATCGTCGTCAGCGCGGCGGTGCTGATCGGCCTCACGCTGCTCGGCGGCGTGCAAGCGCTCGATCTGGGCATCTCCGACTGGCTCGGCCGTGGTTACGTCGGCCAGATCGCACTGGTCGCGGCGGTGATCGCGATCACCAGCGCGATCGACCTGCCGTTCGACTACTACCGGCAGTTCGTGGTCGAGCAGCGCTTCGGCTTCAACCGCATGAGCAAAGGCATTTTCTTCGTCGACCGGATCAAGGGCGTGCTGCTCGGCGCCGCGTTCGGCCTGCCGCTGCTGTTCGTCGTGCTGTGGTTGATGAACCAGGCCGGCAGCCTGTGGTGGCTGTGGACGTGGATCGTGTGGGTCGCCTTTCAGATGCTCGTGCTGGTGCTGTATCCGTCGTTTATCGCGCCGCTTTTCAACAAGTTCGAGCCGCTCAAGGACGAAGCGCTGAAAAGCCGCATCGAGGCGCTGATGCAGCGCTGCGGCTTCGCCGCCAAGGGCCTCTTCGTGATGGACGGCAGCCGCCGTTCGGCACACGGCAACGCCTACTTCACCGGCTTCGGCGCGGCCAAGCGGATCGTGTTCTTCGACACGCTGCTCGCGCGCCTGTCGGGCAGCGAGATCGAAGCCGTGCTCGCGCACGAACTCGGCCACTTCAAGCGTCGTCATGTGATCAAACGCATGCTCGTCACCTTCGCGATCAGTCTCGCGATGCTCGCCCTGCTCGGCTGGCTCACGCAGTGCGTGTGGTTCTACGAAGGGCTGGGCGTGCGGCCGTCGCTGATCGGCGGCAATAGCGGCCTCGCGCTGGTGCTGTTCTTCCTCGCGCTGCCGGTGTTCCTGTTCTTCGTGACGCCGCTCGGCAGCCTCGGCTCACGCAAGCACGAGTTCGAAGCCGACGCGTTCGCCGCGACGCAGACCGATGCGCAAGACCTCGTCAACGCGCTCGTCAAGCTGTACGAGGACAATGCGTCGACCCTGACGCCCGATCCGCTCTACACCGCGTTCTACTATTCGCATCCGCCGGCGTCGCAGCGGATCGACCGCCTGCTGCGGCACGCATGAGCGGCCGCTCCCCGAAAGCGCCGCGCGCGCCGTCCAGCGCGCGCGTAGGCGGCCTCGTGGTGGCCGCGCATGGCCGCCACTATCTGGTCGCACCGGATGACGGCGGCGCCATGCTCCAATGCTTTCCGCGCGGCAAGCGCAGCGAAGTGGCGGTCGGCGATCGCGTGATTTATGAGCTGGCTTCGGCGGACCAGGGCGTGATCGTCGAAATCGGCGAGCGGCGCAATCTGCTGTATCGCTCGGATCAGTACAAGTCGAAACTGTTCGCTGCAAACCTCGATCAGCTATTAATCGTGCTCGCCACTGAACCTCATTTCAGCGAAGACCTGCTCGGGCGCGCACTCGTCGCCGCTGAGGCGAACGAGTTGAGGCCGTTGATCGTGCTGAACAAGACCGACGTGACCGAAGCGCTCGAAGGCGCGCGCAAGCGGCTCGAATCGTATCGCGCGCTGGGGTATACGGTCGTGGAAGTGTCGATCAAGATGCAGCCCGAAGCCGCGCGTGCCGCGCTGATCGAACATCTGCACGGTCATTCGACGCTGTTGCTCGGCCAGTCCGGCATGGGCAAATCGACGCTCGTGAATCTGCTGATTCCTGATGCCGAAGTCGCCACGCGCGAAATTTCTACTGCGTTGAACAGCGGGCGCCATACGACGACTTTCACGCGTCTCTATCCGCTGCTCGACAGCGCGGACGGCGAAGGCGGCGCGTTGATCGACTCGCCGGGCTTCCAGGAATTCGGCCTGCATCATCTGACCGAAGGCCGGCTGGAGCGCGCGTTTCCGGAGTTCCGGCCGTTGCTGCCGAACTGCCGGTTCTACAATTGCCATCACCTGCATGAGCCCGGTTGCGCGATTCTCGAAGCGGTCGCGGACGGCCGCATCCGCCGCGAACGGCATGCGTTGTATGCGCAACTCGTGCATGAAGCCAGTCAGATCGTCCGCTGACATGAAACTGATGCGCGCGCCGAATCTGATCATCGGACAGCATTGGGTCAATGTGCTGGCGACCGCGGGCATTGCTTGCGAGTTGCACAACCGCTACCTGAACGGCGCGCTCGGCGATATTCCCGCGGATCAGTGCTCGCCGGAGCTTTGGCTCGTCGACGAACGCGATGAGGCGATGGCGCGGAGGTTGATCGACGCGGCGTTGCATGGGCCGGCGGCGGGGTCGCCTGGCTGGCGATGTCGTCAGTGTGGTGAGACGCTCGAAGCGCAGTTTACGGTGTGCTGGCAGTGTGGGACGGCGCGCGATCCGCGGGATGGGTGAAGGGCTCGTTATTGACCGTGCTGATCGTGGCAGCGGCATGAGCGGATAAAAAAAGCCGGACATTGTTTGTCCGGCTTTTTTCGTAGCGAGCAGCGCCTAGCGTAGCGACGTCAAGCCAGCCACACCGCGATCGTCAGCATCAGCAGCAAAATCATCCACAACACCACCGCGCGCCACACCAGACCCACGGCCGATTGCAGCGTGCGCGGCGTGCAGTCGTCGCCGACCTGCATCGGGCCGCCGTCGCCGGTGGCGAGCGCGTCGAGGCTCGACGGTTCAGCCAGCGGCCCGCTCAGACGTGCGCCCAACGCACCGCTGCCCGCGGCCAGCAACACGCCGTCGTTCGCATCCGGCCACTGGCGCGCATGGTTGCGCCATGCATAAATCGCGTCTTCGAAATTGCCGACGATCGCGAAACCCAGCGACGTCAGCCGCGCCGGCACCCAGTCGATCACGAAGAAGGCGCGCTGCGCGAAGCTCGAAAACGCGACCGTGCGGTCGTCGACCGGCCGTGCCCACGTGCGCGCCAGATATTCGGCAATCCGATACAGCACCGCGCCCGCCGGGCCGACCGGAATCAGAAACCAGAAGAACACGCCGAACACGTGCCGATGCGAAGCGACCACCGCATGAATCAACGTATGGCGCACGATCTCGCTGACAGGCATGTCGACGGTATCGAGCCCGGTCCATTCGTTCAGGATCTCACGCGCGCGCGGCACGTCGTCGTTATTCAACGCGAGGTGGATGTCCGTGAAGTAGTGGCTGAACTGGCGGAAGCCCAGCGTGAAGTACAGCACCGCGACGTTCCACAGGAACGCCAGCGCAAAGTGAATGTGATAGAGCACGTAGTAGACGAGCGCGACGGCCAGCGTCCAGGGCACCACCACCACGAGCCAGGCGAGCAAGCCGTGCTTCGGCTTGCCGGCATCGAATCCGTGCGCCGCCGACTCCGCATGGTATTGAAGCAACGCCGACACCGGATTGTTCGGCGACAACGCGCGTACCTGTTCAATGATCAGAGCCAGCAATACGGAGAAAAAAGTCATGCGATGCGCCGTGCTTTTCGAGTTTTACGATTGTTTTATAACGATAGCACAGGGTCGGATGCCACTGAGCGCGGACGTCGACAAACACCTGACAACTGCACAGTCCGGTGCAACTCAGGCCGCAAGGAAGCGATAGAAGTTGCGCAGCATCGCCGCCGTCGCGCCCCAGATGAAATAGTGGCTGCCGACTTCGCTGCCGTTCTCCTCGGGTTCAGCCGATGCGGCGCGCGGATACGGCATCGCGAAAAAACGGCGCTCGCCGCCTTCATAGCGGAACACGCGCACTTCGTGGTGCATGGGGTTCATCAGGAAGGCGAGCGGCACTTCGAAGACTTCGGCCACTTCGAGCGCGTCCGCCTTCACCGTGAACGGCGGATGCACGAGGCCGATCACCGGCGTCACACGAAAACCGGTGCCCGTCAGATAGTCGGGCAATGCGCCGAGAATTTCCACGCGCGATGGATCGAGGCCGACCTCCTCCTCCGCTTCCCGCAGCGCGGTGGCCGTGGCATCGGCGTCGAACGGTTCGTGGCGGCCGCCTGGAAAGCTCACCTGGCCAGCGTGATCGTTCAGATGGTCGGCACGCTGCGTCAGCAGCACGGTCAGGCCGTGCTCGCGGACCACCAGCGGCACCAGTACCGCCGCGACGCGCGGATCGGCGTGGGCATCGCGCCAGGGCGCATCGACGACGAGCTCGGGGGTCCAGGCAAGACGCTGCTCGAAGCGGGCGCGCAGGCCATCAGGCGTGAGACGCGCGCCCGCCACCGGCGGCAGATCGGCGCCTGTCGCTTCGACAGGCAGGGTTTCAGGCTCAAAGACGGGGCGGGTCAACGGGTCTCTCGAAATGAGCGGATAGGGGACATTCCGCTATTTTGACCTGGCAAACAAAAAAGCACCCGCGAGGGGTGCTTTTTCTTACAGCATTTACGCTTGGGAAGCAGCGCGGTCTTTCGAGACCAGCTTTTCCTTGATCCGGGCCGACTTGCCCGAACGGTCGCGCAGGTAGTACAGCTTCGCACGACGCACATCGCCACGACGCTTCACGACGATGCTTGCCAGCAGCGGCGAGTACGTCTGGAACGTACGCTCGACGCCTTCGCCCGACGAAATCTTGCGGACGATGAACGACGAATTCAGACCACGATTACGCTTGGCGATCACGACGCCTTCGTAAGCCTGAACACGCTTACGCGTGCCTTCAACCACGTTCACGCTGACGATCACCGTATCGCCGGGAGCGAATTCGGGGATGGTTTTCTCGCCGAGAGCGCGGCCGATTTCTTCCTGCTCGAGAATTGCAATCAGATTCATCACTGACTCCTAAGTCCATCTTGTCGACGTTCGTACCTGCCTCGTGAAAACACTTGGCTACGGCCCCGATAGAGGATGGGTTCACATCTGGCGCCGTGCACGCATGCGCGGCGCCGCCTAATGTCCGCTCGAAAGACCCAAGGCTTTACGCCTTCGACTCTTCCTTCGCGAGACTCGCAAGCCATGCCTCGTCGGCACGGCTCAACATCTTGTTCTTTCTGGCCTTCACGATCAGATCGGGCCGTTTGTTCAACGTGTTGCGCAAGGCTTCCCGCCGACGCCACGCTTCGATCTCCGCATGATGGCCGCCGAGCAGCACATCGGGCACACGCACGCCGTCGTATTCCTCGGGGCGCGTGTAATGCGGGCAATCCAGCAGCACGTCGACAAAACTATCCTGCACCGCCGACTGCGAGTCGTTGAGCACACCGGGCAACTGACGCACCACGGCATCCATCAAGGCCATGGCCGGCAATTCGCCGCCCGACAGCACGAAGTCGCCAAGGCTGACTTCTTCATCGACGACACGGTCCAGCAAACGCTGATCGATCGCTTCATAGCGCCCGCACAACAGGATCAGACCGGGTTCGGCCGCGAACTGCATGACACGGTCGTGATTCAGAGTGGCGCCTTGCGGCGACATCATCACGACGCGCGACGCGCCGATGCCCTGCTCCGCCTGCGCTGCTTTCGCCGCGCCGATCGCGTCTTCCAGCGGCTTGGCCAGCATCACCATGCCGGGGCCGCCGCCGTACGGGCGATCGTCGATCGTGCGGTAGTTGTCGGTGGTGAAATCGCGCGGATTCCACGTACGCAACCCGTAGCGCTCCTGCTTCGCCGCACGGCTGGTGATACCCCAGTCGGTCAGCGCGCGAAACATGTCAGGAAAGAGCGTGACGACATCGAACTGCATCGCTCTCTCCATTCAGCGAATTATTTAGTAATCGGCTTCCCAGTCGACAGTGATCTGCTTCGCCGCCTGGTCCACCGTTTTGACAAAGACGCCGACGAACGGGATCAAACGCTCGCCGGTTGCCGGCTTGCCGCTTTTGTCGGTAGCCGGATATTCGATACGCATCACCGAGTGCGCACCGTTGTCGATCATGTCTGCAACCTTGCCGAGATTGACCCCGGCAACGTTCACCACATCGAGGCCAAGCAGGTCGACCCAGTAGAATTCGTCGGCTTCGAGGGCCGGAAATTCGCTGCGGCTGATATAGACGCGTGAGCCGCGCAGTGCCAGCGCCACATCACGGTCAGTGACGCCGCCCAGATGGGCAACCACACTGTCGCTATGCGTTTTCGCTTGCAACGACGGCGCCGACTTGCGCTCCTGGCCTTTGAGCAGCCACCAGCGCTTCGCGCTCAGCAAAGCATCGCCGCCATGCCCGGCATCCGCATGAGCGGCTACCTTGACCCAGCCTTTGAGGCCGTATGCGTCGACGATTGCGCCAACCTCAACCGCGTCGGCCGGCCAGGTTTCCACCGTTTCCATGCGCATTTCTCCTGCACCGGAACCGGCGTTTGCAACATTGGCTTTCGCCTTGCCTTCTGCTTTTTCGACCGTCTTGCGGACGAATGCACCGAACGGCGCCTGATCAGACGTCTTCGCGCGCGGGGCTGCTGCTGCTTTTGTCGCTTGTGCCTTTACGCGACCAGAACTGCCGAAATCACGCTCAGACATAAGAGAACCTCGCTGCCAGCTTCGACGCCTGCTTCAGCAAAACAACTCGCGCATCGGACTGCTCACGCACACCGCGCGAGCCGCCGGTCGACCCGACGACGATACGCATGCTAGCCACCATTAAGCAGCCGGCTGCGCCTTTGCAGCTTCCTTCACGAGACGCTCGACGGTCGGCGACAGTTGTGCGCCAACGCCTTGCCAATACGTCAGGCGGTCCTGAGCGATACGCAGGGACTCACCCTTCGTAGCGACCGGGTTGTAGAAGCCAACGCGCTCGATGAAGCGGCCGTCACGACGGTTACGCGAATCGGTTGCGACGATGTTGTAGAACGGGCGCTTCTTGGAGCCGCCACGAGCCAAGCGGATGATGACCATACTAGAATCCTTGAAAACCGGGGTTCGGAACGACTGAAACACGCGATTATAGCGGGAAACCGACGCCATAACAAACACTTACCCGGATAAACTGAGCGACGGGGTTGCGCCGGCCATACAGGCGGGAGCCCGGAACCACGTCGAAACGCCCGAATCACCTGACGGAGCGCCCGTGAAACTCCTGCTGCCAATTGTGTTTTTGCGCGCTTTTTTTACCGCCGCCATGCGGATTGCCGTCTTGGCGCTCGCTTTGCGAAGCCGGGGCCTGCGCGCAGGCGCCGCCGTGTTGCTCGCCGCAACCGCCCTGCCGGCGCTCGCCGCTTTGCCGGTGGACCGAATCAAACTGCCGCCAGGCTTCCATATCGCGGTCTTGTCGGACGCCGTGCCGAGCGCGCGAGCCATGGCGCTCTCGCCGAAGGGCATTCTTTATATAGGCAGCCTCGACGGCCACGTGTACGCGCTCGAATTGCAAAACGGACGCGTCACGGCGCGCCATGTGATCGCGTCCGGGCTGGAAACGCCAGCGGGCGTGGCGTGGCACGATGGCGCGCTCTACGTCTCCGAGGTGTCGAAAATTGTACGCTTCGATGCGATCGACACCCATCTGAACGATCCGCCCAAACCCGCCGTCGTGATCGATACATTACCCACGGAGACGCACCACGGCTGGAAATTCATAGCGTTCGGCCCGGACGGCAAGCTATACGTGCCGCAAGGCGCGCCCTGCAACGTCTGCCTGAAAGATCGCAACCGCTTCGCACTGATCGGCCGCATGGATCCGGACGGCAGTCACTACGAGGTCGTGGCGCGCGGCATCCGCAACTCGGTCGGCTTCGCGTGGCATCCGGTGACGCACGAACTGTGGTTCACCGACAACGGCCGCGACCTGCTGGGCGACGACGTGCCGGACGACAAGCTCAACCGCGCGCCGCGCGCCGGGATGGATTTCGGCTTTCCGTACTGCCACGGCGGCGACACGCCCGATCCCGAGTTCGGCAAGGACCATCCGTGCAGCGCGTTTACGCCGCCCGTGGTCAAACTCGGTGCTCATGTCGCAGCGCTCGGCATGCGCTTTTACAGCGGCTCGATGTTTCCGCCCGCTTACCGGAACAGTATTTTTATCGCCGAGCACGGATCGTGGAATCGCAGCAAGAAGATCGGCTATCGCGTAGTCCACGTGACTACGGACCCGGACGGCAGCAACGCGCGCCAGGAAGTCTTTGCCGAAGGCTGGCTTCAGTCCGGCGAGAGCGAGTGGGGGCGCCCGGCCGACGTGTTGCCACTGCCCGATGGTTCGCTCCTGATCAGCGACGATTACGCCGGCGCTGTCTATCGCGTCACCTATTCGGCGCCGTAGCGTGCCTCAAGCGACTCACCGCCTTGAACGCCGGGCGCTCGGAAAGTCCGGCCAGTCAGTCGAAATTGCCACGCTCGCGGCCTTCCGATCCGGCGTATCTCACACAACCCGCTCGGCCGACCGACTCGCTCCAATGCTTCTCGCACCACCCGTCCCGCGACCGCGACCACCCGTCACGTGACCGGCGGCCTGCGGCGGGCGTAGAATGCGCGTCGGTCCGCGCGAGCCCGCGCGCCGCTCCTTTCGACCGCCTGTCACTCTGCTCTGGCCTACATGTCCACCCTTGTTTCGACTTCCCCGCGTTTCAGATCCAAGACGATTACCGCCGCCCTGGCGTTCTTCTTCGGCAGCCTTGGCGCGCATCGCTTCTATCTGTACGGCATGCGCGACATCTACGGTTGGGCTCACGTGATCGGCACGCTGATCGGCATTCCGGGCGCCATGCTGCTGGTAGCCAGCGAACGGTCGTCGATGCTCGGCTGGGCGCTGGCCTTTCCCGGCGCGGTCTCGCTACTCGCGGCGTTTCTTGCCGCGATCGTCTACGGGTTGCGCCCGGACGAAAAGTGGGACGCACAGTTCAACGCTCAGACCCAACGCAAAAGCCGCTCCGGCTGGACGGTCATTTTCATCGTGATTTTTTCGCTGCTGATCGGCGCCTTCCTGCTGATGACCGGCCTCGCCATTTCGTTCCAGACCTACTTCGAAAGTCAGGTGCAGGCGGCGAAAGCGCTCTCACAGTGATCCGGCGCGCACCGCGCTAAAAAAGATCCAGCTGAGGATCATCGCGTGCCGGTTCGGCGGGACGCGCCGCCTCGACCCGGCGAAAGTGCGACATATCCAGAATGCCGCGGTCGCGCCGGTTCAGGCCCAGCCGGCGCACCGCCTTGTGGAATCGCTGCTTGAGCAAATCGGCCCACAAGCCTTCGCCCTTCATGCGCGTGGAGAAGGACGAGTCGTAGTCCTTGCCGCCGCGCATGTCCCGCACGCGGCTCATCACCCGGTCAGCGCGATCGGGAAAGTGCGCGGCGAGCCAATCCTTGAATAGCGGCGCGACTTCCCAAGGAAGACGCAGCACGATATAGCTCGCATTGCTTGCGCCGGCCTCAGCACAGGCCTCCAGCACGCGTTCCATATCCGGTTCGGTGACGAACGGAATCACCGGCGCGATGCTGACGCCGACCGGAATGCCCGCCTCGCTCAAGGTGCGGATGGTGCGCAGCCGCCGCGACGGCGTGGCCGCCCGCGGTTCCAGCGTGCGAGCGATGTCCGCGTCCAGCGTGGTAATGGTGATGGCCGCCATGAATTGCCCGCGCGCCGCCATGGGCGCCAGCAAATCGAGTTCGCGTTCGATCAGCGACGACTTGGTGATCGCCGCAAACGGATGCTGACGCTCGCTGAGCACTTCGATCACCCTGCGCGTGAGCCGCAAGTCGCGCTCGACCGGTTGCCAGGCGTCCGTATTGACGCCTAGCGCGATTGGCTCCGGCACGTACGACTTCTTCGACAGTTCCCGCTCGAGCAACTCCGGCGCATTGACCTTGGCGTAGATCCGGCTTTCGAAGTCGAGTCCCGGCGACAGCCCCAGATAAGCGTGCGTGGGCCGCGCAAAGCAATAAATGCAGCCATGCTCGCAGCCGCGATAGGGGTTCAGCGACACGCTGAACGGAATATCCGGCGACGCGTTGCGCGTGAGAATGGTCTTGGCCCGCTCTTCGAAGACCTGCGTGCGCAAGACCTTGGGCTCGTCATCGTCTTCCGGCGACGACAGCCAGCCGTCGTCCACCGCTTCGCGCTGGTCGACTTCGTAGCGGCCTTGCAAGTTCGTCACCGCGCCACGGCCCTTGCGAGGCACGGGCGGTGCGATCGGAAATTCGTTGACGAAGTGAGGGTTGGAGTCGGTCACGGCTGGCACACGCAAAAACGAAAAACGGCGCAAAACACCTGTACAAATATACAGTGTTTACGCCGTTTGTCGAGCCCCGCCCTGCGCCGTCGCGCCGCCTAATCGCCGACCGCGATCGTCAGCGTTTCCTTGATCTCTTCCATCACCACGTAGCTTTTCGACTGCACCGCGCCGGGCAGTTGCAGCAGGATGTCGCCCAGCAGCTTCCGGTAGTCGGCCATTTCGCCGATGCGCGCCTTGATCAGATAGTCGAAATCGCCCGACACGAGGTGGCATTCCAGCACTTCCGGAATCTTCTGCACCTCGCGTCGGAACTGGTCGAACATGTTGCCGCTCTTGTGATCCAGCGTGATCTCGACGAACACGAGCAGTGCCGCGCCCAATTCCGCCGGGTTCACGCGCGCGTGGTAGCCGGTGATCACGCCGTCGCGCTCCATCCGCTTGACGCGCTCGATGCACGGCGTGACCGACAGTCCAACCTGTTCGGCCAGGTCTTTCATGGCCATGCGGCCGTCCTGTTGCAGCAGCCGCAGGATCTTGTGATCGAGTTTGTCGAGAGCCCGGACCGGTTGGCGCTGTGTACGCATGGTGTTTTTTCTGAAAATCTTGAAAATACAATAACAAAACCTACCTCACTGTTAATAGTATAGCGGTTAACACTGGGCGAGCCGCATTACACCTCGTGAATCGAACGAATTCCAACGTATCGACGAGCGCATCGCCCTCAGATCTCATTTTGAATACCTGGAGCAGCTATGCGAGTCGTCGTTTTGGGCAGTGGCGTCGTCGGCGTGACCAGCGCGTATTACCTGGCGCGCGCGGGGCACGAAGTGACCGTGATCGATCGCGAGGCCGGCCCGGCGCTCGAAACCAGTTTCGCCAATGCCGGCCAGATTTCGCCGGGCTACGCGTCGCCGTGGGCCGCGCCTGGCGTGCCGCTAAAGGCCGTCAAGTGGATGTTCCAGAAGCACGCGCCGCTGGCGATTCGCCTCGACGGCACGCAATTCCAGCTGCAATGGATGTGGCAGATGCTGCAGAACTGCACGTCGTCGCGTTATGCAGTGAACAAGGGCCGCATGGTCCGCCTCGCCGAATACAGCCGCGACTGCCTGCAAGCGCTGCGCGCTGAAACCGGCATTCAGTACGAAGGCCGCGCTGGCGGCACGCTTCAGGTGTTCCGCACGCAGCAGCAATTCGACGGCGCCGCGAAAGATATCGCCGTGCTGCAGGAAGCCAATGTGCCGTATGAACTGCTGTCGCCGACTGAACTCGCGCGTGCCGAACCGGCGCTCGCCGCGGTGTCGCACAAGCTGAGCGGCGGTCTGCGCCTGCCGGGCGACGAAACCGGCGACTGCCAGATGTTCACCACGCGGCTCGCCGCGCTGGCTGAGGAACTCGGCGTCAAATTCCGCTACAACACGCCGATCGACGCACTCGCGATGGCGGGTGGCCGCATCGCCGGCGTGAAGTGCGGCGAGGAACTGGTGCGCGCGGATTCGTTCGTCGTCGCGCTGGGTTCGTACTCGACCCAGTTCCTGTCCGGTCTGGTGAAGATTCCGGTCTATCCGCTCAAGGGTTATTCGATCACCGCGCCGATCGTCAACGAAGCGTCGGCGCCAGTGTCGACCGTGCTCGACGAAACGTACAAGATCGCGATCACCCGTTTCGACGACCGGATTCGTGTGGGCGGCATGGCCGAGATCGTCGGCTTCGACAAATCGCTGCGCCAGGCGCGTCGCGAAACGCTGGAATTGTGCGTGAACGATCTGTTCCCGGGCGGCGGCGATACGTCGAAGGCCAGCTTCTGGACCGGTCTGCGTCCGATGACGCCGGACGGCACGCCGATCGTCGGCCGCACTCCCGTGCCGAACCTGTTCCTGAACACGGGCCACGGCACGCTGGGCTGGACGATGTCGTGCGGCTCCGGTCAACTGCTCGCCGACGTGATGTCGGGCAAGCAACCGGCCATCAAGGCGGACGATCTGTCGGTGCATCGCTATCTCGGCGAGATCGGCGGCGCGCATCGCCCGGCTTATGCTTAAGGTTTAACGACGACGCTTCGCGAAAGCGGTGGCGCTGGTTTGCGATCTGACAGACCAGCGCGACAAAAACAAACGGCGCCTCACAAGGCGCCGTTTGTTTTTAAGCGAAGCAGAAGCTAACTCAGAACTGATCTTCCGACAAAGCCAGCACACTCTCTCCACCCTTCGCGCTGACAATCGACGCTTCGAGCGCCGACGCCAGCGGCAGCACATGCTCCGCATAGAACTGCGCGGTCGCGATCTTGGCGCCGTAGAACGACGGGTCTTCGTCGCGCTTCTGAGCCGCCACGAGCAACGCACGCGCCATCTGCCAGCCGCCCAGCACGATGCCCGCGAGCGTCAGATACGGCACGCTGCCTGCGAACACCGCGTTCGGATCGCCCTTCGTGTTGGCCACGACGAAATCGACCGCCGCGCTCAACGAGCGCTGGCCCTGCGCGAGATACTTCTTCATCGAATCGAACGCCGGGCCTTGCTGCGCGCCGAGTGCCTCGATCGTTTCAGCCACCTCGGCGAGCAGCGACTTCGCCACCTTGCCGCCGTCCCGCACGGTCTTGCGGCCGATCAGGTCGTTGGCCTGAATCGCGGTCGTGCCTTCGTAGATCGTCAGAATGCGCGCATCGCGGTAGTACTGCGCGGCGCCGGTTTCTTCGATGAAGCCCATGCCGCCATGCACCTGCACGCCGAGGCTCGTGACGTCGATCGACAACTCCGTGCTCCAGCCCTTCACGATCGGCACGAGGTACTCGTAGATCGCCTGATGTTCGGCGCGCTTGCCTTCGTCCGCATGACGATGCGCGATGTCGCAGTGCGCCGCGGCCACGTACGCCAGCGCGCGAGACGCTTCGGTGAGGCCGCGCATGGTGGCAAGCATACGGCGCACGTCCGGATGTTGAATGATCGCGACCGGCTGCTTCGCGGAACCATCCACGGGACGGCTTTGCACGCGATCTTTCGCGTACGCGACCGCCTTCTGATAAGCGCGATCCGAAATGCCGACGCCTTGCATGCCGACAGCGAACCGCGCCGCGTTCATCATGATGAACATGTATTCCAGACCGCGATTTTCTTCGCCGATCAGATGACCGATCGCGCCGCCGTGGTCGCCGAATTGCAGCACCGCGGTCGGGCTCGCCTTGATGCCGAGCTTGTGTTCGATCGACACGCAATGCACGTCGTTGCGTTCGCCGAGCGAACCGTCTTCATTGACGAGAAACTTCGGCACGATAAAGAGCGAAATGCCCTTCACGCCTTCCGGCGCATTCGGCGTGCGGGCCAGCACGAGATGCGCGATGTTCTTCGCCATGTCGTGCTCGCCCCAGGTGATGAAAATCTTCGTGCCGAACAGCTTGAACGAACCGTCGCCTTGCGGCTCGGCGCGCGTGCGTACCAACGCGAGATCGGAACCGGCTTGCGGCTCGGTCAGGTTCATCGTGCCGGTCCACTCGCCGGAAATCAGCTTCGGCACATAGGTTTGTTTTTGCGCTTCGGTGCCGGCGGTGAGCAGCGCTTCGATCGCGCCGTCGGTCAGCAGCGGACACAGCGCGAACGACAAATTCGACGCGTTGAGCATTTCGACGCACGGCGTCGCGATCAGCTTCGGCAGGCCTTGGCCTTCGTAGTCGACGGGATGTTGCACGCCTTGCCAGCCGCCTTCGCCGAACTGGCGAAACGCTTCCTTGAAGCCGGGCGTCGCGGTGACCACGCCGTCTTTCCAGCTGCTCGGATTGCGATCGCCTTCTGCATTCAACGGCGCCAGCACGCCACCGCACAGTTTCGCCGACTCTTCGAGGACGGCTTGCGCCGTCTCGAGGTTCGCGTCTTCGAAGCCCGGCAAGGTCGCGATGTCTTCGAGACCGGCCAGTTCTTTCATCACGAACAGCATGTCCTTGATGGGCGCCGTATAGCTCATTTCAGTTCTCCTCCCGCTTCTGATATAAAAAAAGGGCGCTGGACTTGATCGGTCCCACGCCCTTCATGTGCTGCCAGACGCCTTCTATGCGGCGTTACGGCGCTTAACCGAGTTCGCTAACGAGTTCGGGCACGAGCGTGAACAGATCGCCCACCAGACCGTAATCG
>NZ_JARESV010000037.1:0-79462 GCF_046026985.1 Paraburkholderia sp. RL18-101-BIB-B | reverse complement strand
TTAAAGCAGCGCGGACCGGCAACGAATAGACCGGGAACGTGCACAGGGAGAATCATGAATTTGCTTGTGAGTCACAAAGCGCAGATTGCGGGTGACATCTACCTGTTCGAGGTGCGCGACGCCAACGGCGCCGCGCTGCCCGAGTTCACGCCGGGTGCGCATGTGGAGGTGACTGGCCCGACGGGTCTCGTGCGCAAATATTCGCTGTGCAGTGCGCCCGGAGAAACAGGTTATTACCGTTTCGCCGTGAAGAAAGAACATCACGGTCAGGGCGGTTCGCGAGCGATGATCGAAGGCGTGCATACGGGTGATCGACTGGATGTGTCGACGCCGCGCAATGATTTTCCGCTGGAAGCGTCGGCGGAGAGATTCCTGTTCATTGCGGGCGGCATTGGAATCACGCCGATCTACGCGATGATGCAGCACCTCGACGCGCGTGGCGTTCCTTACGACCTGTACTACTTCGCGCGTACGGCGTCGGTGACCGCATTTCTGAATGAAGTCAATGCGCCGCGCGAGCATTCCAACATCACGGTTTATCACGACGAAGGCGATCCGAGCCGCGCGTTCGATGTCGCCGGATTGCTCGCGGCGCGCGAGCCCGGCACGCATATCTACTGCTGCGGCCCACGTCCGCTGATGGACGCAGTGCGCGAGGCCGCGGCGAACTGGCCACGCGGCACGGTTCATTTCGAGGACTTCGGCTCCGCGAAGGTCGTTGAAGAATCGAACGAGAACCGGCCGTTCCGGTGTCATCTGGCGAAAAGTGGCGTCACGCTCGACATCCCGGCGGACAAGTCCATCGTGCAGGTCATGCGCGAACACGGTTTCGATGTGCCGACCTCATGCGAAACCGGCTCCTGCGCGACATGCAAGACCGCGTTGATCGCGGGCGTCGCGGATCACCGCGATCTCGCGCTGTTCGACGACGAACAGGACACCTTCATCATTCCTTGCGTGTCGCGCGCGAAAACGCAGGAGATCACGATAGATCGCTGACGCGGCGGGATGAGTCGAAGCCGCGCGGTCAACACCGCTGCACTCAATCAGGAGAGGCCGTATATATGGATACCACGCTTGATGAACTTCGTGAAACGATTGCCACGTCGTGCCGGCTCCTGGCTCATCTGGGCCTGGTGCGCGAAACTACGGGCCACGTCAGTGCGCGAATCGAAGGCGAACGCATGCTGATCCGCTGTCGCGGCAAGAGCGAAGCGGGCCTGATCCGCACGCAGGCTGAAGCGGTCCACGCGTGCCGTTTCGACGGTTCCGAACTCGAACATGCGGATGCCTACGAGACGCCCACCGAACTGCCGATTCATGGCGAGTTGTATAAGGCGCGGCCCGAGGTCAACGCGGTCGTGCATGCTCACCCCCGCGCGTCGATGCTTTGCACGATCCTCGGCCTCGAACTGCAACCGATCTTCGGCGCCTACGACCCCAACTCGATGTACCTCGCGGCCGAAGGTGTGCCGATGTTCCCCCGCGCAATGCTTGTGCGCGACGCGGCGACCGGTCAGCAACTCGTCAAGTCGATGCAGAACAAGTCGGTCTGCCTGATGTATGGCCACGGCGTGGCGACAGTGGGCGCGTCGGTGGAAGAAGCGACGATCAAGGCGATCCAGCTCGAAACACTGGCGAGCATCACGCTCGAATGCGCAAAGGCCGGCAAGCCCCCCATGCTGCTCGGCGAAGAGGATCAGATGTACTTCAAACGTCTGCGCGAAGCACAGAACGCCAAGCTCTCGGCGCACAACAAAGACGTGTTCAAGTGGACGTGGCGTCACTATGTGAGCGTGCTTGAAGACCATGAGCGTCGCGCCTAGCCGTATGGTTTCATGCGGTTGCGCGGCGGCGCAGCCACCTTTCACTTCAGCGTCGCGGAGGTTCGGATGGATGGCATCGATCTGGAAGTCATTTTTCAGTCCACATTGCAGATTGCACGTGAGCTGACCATGAACATGCTGCGCACCGGCTATTCGACCGTGATCAAGGAAAGCCAGGATTTCACCTTTGCGATTTTCGACCGCCATGCGCGAATGGTGGCGCAGGGCATTCCCCAGCCGGCGCATATCGGCCCGATAGCCGCGCAAACGCGCGAAATCCATCGGGCTTTTCGCGGCAAGATGGCGCCGGGCGATGCATTCATCGTCAATCATCCGTACCGTGCGTGTCAGAACCATGCAACCGACGTCACGATCGTCTCGCCAGTGTTCTTCGAAGGAGAACTGGTCGCGTATATCGGCAACACGGCGCATAAGCCGGACATCGGCGGCAAAGTGCCGGGCACCAATAGTCCCGACGCGACTGAGGTTTTCCAGGAAGGTCTGCTGATTCCGCCGGTCAAGCTGTACAACGAGGGCGAGTTGAACGCGGCGCTGTACGAACTGATCTGCGCGAACACGCGCACGCCAGAAATGACCTGGGGCGACATCAACGCGCAGGTGCAGACCAACGTTTATGGCATCCGCAAGTTCGGTGAACTCTTCGAGAAGTACGGCACGAAATCGGTGCTCACGTGCTGGACGCGCTGGATGGACATCTGCGAAAAAGAACTGACTGCGCAGATCAAACAGCTCAAGCCCGGCACGTACGGTCCGGTTGTCGACTATCTCGACGACGACGGCATCGACCGCGAGAAGTCGTATCGTATTTCGCTGTCGCTCGAAGTTGCTGGCGACCGGCTCAAGTTCACGCTCGACAGCGATTCGCAAGCGCGCGGTCCGATCAATCTGCGACCATGCGTGTCGCGCAACGTGATCGAGTGCTGGGTGAAGATGGCTTTCGCGCCGCATCTGCCCGTCAACGACGGCATGTCGCGGCCGATCGACGTCGCGTATCCGCCGGAAGGGTCGCTGCTCAATCCGCGCTTTCCAGCGCCGGTCAATATGTATGTGCGTGCGAGTCAGTTGATTAGCACGCTGGTCGCGCGTGTGCTCGGCGAGGTGGCGCCCGACCGCATTCCGGCACCCGGCAGCGGCGCGAGCGGCGGCTTGACCGGTTCGGGCCTCAATCCCCGCACCGGCCGATGGTTTTCGATTCACGAGATCTACAACGGTGGCGGTGGTGCAAGGCCGCATGGCGATGGCGTCAGCGTTCAGGATGAGCTCGTGCTGAACGTGATGAACACGCCGGTCGAAGCGGTCGAAACAGAGTTTCCGTTGCGCATTCGCCGTTACGCGCTGATTCAGGATTCCGCCGGCGCCGGTTTGCATCGCGGCGGTCTTGGCGCGATGCGCGAATGGGAGGTGCTGAGCGACGAAGTGACCTTCAATCTGCGCGCGGATCGCTTCAAGCATGCGTCGCCGGGTTCGCTCGGCGCGTTGCCGGCGCGGGCGTCGAGTGCGGTCCTCAATCGCGGCAAGCCGGATGAGCGTGCGCTGCCGTCCAAAGTGGCTGGGCTGCGCCTGCACGCCGGAGACGTTCTCGCGTGGGGACTCGCGGGCGGCGGCGGCCGTGGCGATCCCTTTGAGCGCGACTCCGAAGCAGTGCGACTGGACGTGTTGCGCGGCTATGTGTCGATCGAGGCGGCTCGCACGCTATACGGCGTCGCGATTCACCCGGAAGACGGCAGCGTCGACGTTGAAGCAACCGCGCACTTGCGCGGCAGCAAGACGCGTTCCGCTACGCACTGACACCCGCACACCAGAAAACACGTCAAAACCCTAATTGCGTCCGTTATCAGAAAAGAGGTGGCTATGAAACTGCGGATCGGCATCGATGTCGGCGGTACATTCACCGATGTGACGGCATTCGACGAAGACCTCGGCGACGTCACGGTAATCCGCAAGTATCTGTCGAACCGGGCAGAGCCGATGCTCGTGATGGACACGATCATGAAGGACCTGCAGACGGAGTTCGGCAAGGACGCGGTATCCCTGATCCTGCACGGCTCGACGGCGGCACTCAACACCTTGCTCGAAGACAATGGCGTGCGCGTCGGGTTGCTGACGACCGCGGGATTTCGCGATGTATATGAAATGGGGCGTCAATGGCGCGGCGGCGATGTGTTCAACCTCTATGCGCCCGCGCCGAAAATGCTGCTGTCGCGCGATCGCATTCACGAAGTGCGCGAGCGCCTCGCGTTCGACGGAACCGTGATCGAGCCGTTGCAACGCGACGACGTGGTCGCCGCGGTAGAGAAATTGCAGGCGCAACAGGTGGAGGCGATCGCTGTGGCGCTGCTATTTGCATACGCAAACGCAGGGCACGAGCAGGAAATTGCGAGAATCATCGAAGAAGTCGCGCCCGGCATGTACGTGTCGCTGTCGAGCGAGGTCAACCCAGAATGGCGCGAATATGAGCGCACGGCATCGACCGTCGCGAATGCGTATATCGGGCCGCCGGCCGCACGTTATCTGAAGGATCTGGAGACGCTTTCGCTCGGCTATTTTCCGGGCGCGCGCGTGCTCATGATGAAATCGGACGGCGGCGCCGCGAGTTCGCGAATGCTCTCGCGCACGCCGATCCAGACGGTGATGTCTGGTCCGGTAGCCGGGACGATCGGCAGCCGCTACCTCGGCTCGGCCAAAGGTGTCGCCAACCTGATTACGTTCGACGTGGGCGGCACCAGCACGGATATGGCCGTGGTTCCGGGCCAGTTGCTGCATAAGTCGGAGGTGTCCGTGGGACGCCATCCGATCCGCACGCACGCGGTCGATATCGATACCGTTGGCGCGGGCGGCGGCAGTCTCGCATCGATCCAGCTCGGCGGCGTATTGAAGGTGGGACCGGAAAGCGCGGGCTCGAATCCCGGACCGGCCTGTTATATGCGCGGCGGCACGCATCCGACGCTCACCGACGCGCTGGTCGTGCTCGGCCATCTGAATCAGCATGCGTTGCTCGAAGGGAAAATGGCGATCTCGCGCGATGCGTCCTACCAGGCGGTCGAAGAGCACGTCGCGCGACCGCTCGGCATGAGCATGCACGAGGCGGCGTGGGGAATTCTGCGGGTGTTGACGACGAACGTCGTGATCGCGATGCGCACGATCAGCGTCGAGCGCGGCTACGATCCGCGCGAGTTTGCGCTGGTGCCGTTCGGCGGCATGGGGCCGACGACAGCCGCGAGAATCGCAGCCGAACTGGGCATCAACCGGATTCTGATCCCGCGCGATCCCGGCACGTTCAGCGCATACGGGATGCTGGTGAGCGACGTGCAGCAGGAGCGCAGCCTGACGCGCATCACGCGAATGGAATCGACCAGTTGCGACGAGCTCAATGCGTTCTATCGCGACATGGAAGCGATCGTACTGAACGACCTCGTCAACGAAAATATTCCGCGCGAGCATCTGACCACCGTGCGCCATGCAGGTATGCGATACGCCGGCCAGTCGTATGAGGTCGATGTGACGGTGCCCGCGCTGAACGGCCCGCAAGACCTCGAGACGTTGCAGCAGCGCTTTCATGAAGCGCATCACCGCCGCTACGGACACATGGCGCAGCAACAACTGGTCGAGATCGTCAACTTCCAGGTGACGGGCGTCGGGCAGATTCCGAAGCCGGCGATGAAAACCTTCGAAATCGCGCAAAACGTCACGCCGGCCCCGTTCGAAACGCGCGATGCGTGGTTCGGTCCGCAAGCGCCAGTTCCGACACCGGTCTATCGCCGCAACGATCTGTATCCGGGCACGCGGCTCATCGGTCCATTGATCGTCGAGGAACGCACGTCGACGACGGTGGTTTATCCGGGCCAGCACGTAGAAGTCGATACGTTCTGCAACATGCTGGTGACGGAGATCGGAGCATGACCGTACCCGCGAAAAGGGGTTACTCCTGACTTGACTTGCTACTGATCCGGCATAATCTTAGGTATCTTATTTTAAATTTACCAGCGAGCGAATGGTGGAGACGACCTCGGTACGTGCCGGCGACGAGACCGGCTTGCGGGATTATCCGTTGCTGATCGACGGGCAGCTTGGCGCGGGCGTGCGCGGCGAATGGGCGGTCTCGCTGGATCCCGCCGACGAAACGCCAATTGGCCGTAGCGCAATTGCCGACGCTGACGACGTGGAACGCGCGGTCAGTGCAGCCGAGCGCGCGCAACCCTCGTGGGCCGCGCTCGACGTGAGCGATCGGGCCGAGCGGCTACGTGAGCTGGCCCGCCGCCTGATGCAACGCCGCGACGAGATTTTGCAACTCGAAGTGCGCGACACCGGTAACACCATTGGCAAGATGCGCGGCGATCTGGCGGGCGCGGTGCATCTGCTCGAGTACTACGCGAGCATTGCGTGCGAAATCAAGGGCGAGACGCTGCCATTTTCGAAAGAGCGCCTGCATCTGTCGATGCGCGAGCCGTTCGGTGTGGTCGCGCGCATCGTGCCGTTCAACCATCCGATCTATTTCGAAGTAGCAGCGCTCGCGGGACCGCTGATGGCGGGTAACGCCGCGTTGATCAAGCCACCGGAACAGAGCCCGTTGTCGTCCGCGATACTCGGCGAAGTGTGTGCCGATGTATTGCCCGCCGGCATCGTCAATATTCTGCCGGGTCCGGGGCAGATCACCGGCGACGCGATCGTGCGCCATCCGCGTGTGCGGCGCATCGCGTTCACCGGATCGGTGGGCACGGGCATGATGATTCAGCGCCGCGCGGCGGAAGTGTGCGTCAAGCAGGTTTCACTCGAACTGGGCGGCAAGAATCCGATGATCGTGTTTCCCGACGTCGATCCTGATGTGGCGGCGAATGCCGCGATCGCCGGAATGAATTTCGCGTGGCAGGGTCAGTCATGCGGCTCGACGAGCCGCCTGCTCCTGCACGAGTCGATTCATGACGCCGTAGTGGAACGTGTTGTTGCGGCAGTCTCGTCGCTCAAACTCGGCGACCCGCTTGACGAAACCTCCCAAATGGGGCCGATCAATTCGGAGCGTCATTATCGGCGCGTGCTCGAATACATCGACATCGCGAAATCCGACGGCGCGCACCTGGCGACAGGCGGCAAACGGCCGCCGGGTGAATCCTTCGGGCGCGGTTATTGGGTCGAGCCGACCGTCTTTACCGGCGTGACGCGGGACATGCGCATCGCGCGTGAGGAAGTATTCGGTCCGGTGCTCTCGGTGCTGAAATGGCGCTCGCCTGATGAAGCGTTGGCGCTCGCGAACGCGACCGAATACGGTCTGGCCGCGGCACTCTGGTCGAACGATCTGAATGCGGCCTTGAAGATTGCGATGAAGCTCGATTGCGGCTATGTCTGGGTGAACGGCGGCGGTGGCCATTACACGGGCATGCCGTTCGGCGGAACTAAAAACAGCGGCGTGGGGCGTGAGGAGTGTATGGACGAATTGCTCAGCTATACCAGGCAAAAGTCCCTTCACGTCACATTGCGCTAATTGGTCCAATATTTACGTGTTCCGACGGCGCCCATGAGCACAACATCGCGATTCGATTACATCATCATCGGTGCGGGCTCGGCTGGTTGCGCGCTCGCCGCGCGCCTGACCGAGGCGGGCGATACCAATGTTTTGCTGATTGAAGCGGGCGGATGGGATCGCAGCGCGTGGATTCACATTCCACTTGGCTGGGGGCGTTTGCACGGCTCGCCGCGTTTCGATTGGGGTTTGCACAGCGAGCCGGAAGCACGACTCGACAGTAGACGTATTGAGTGCGCGCGGGGCAAGGTGATTGGTGGCTGTTCGTCGGTGAACGCGATGGCTTACGTGCGCGGCCATGCAGGCGACTATGATCGATGGGCCTCGTACGGCTTGCCTGGCTGGTCCTATCAGGACGTGCTGCCGTATTTCCGCAGGCAGGAGCATTGGGAGGCCGGAGCGTCGGAGTTTCGTGGAGGCGTCGGGCCCGTCGCGACATGCACGTCGCAATATCCTGATCCGTTAGTGGACGCATGGATGCGCGCGGCGCACGAAGCCGGCCTGCCGGCCACGCCGGACTATAACGGCCATACGCAGGAAGGGGTAGGCCGCCTGCAATTGACCTTGGCTAACGGTCGCCGTTCGAGCGCGGCTTCCGCGTATCTGCGACCCGTGCTCAATCGCAGCAATCTGCGTGTGATGACGCGCGCCGCGGTGCAGACGCTGCTATTCAGCGGCGACCGCGTGACTGGCGCGCGAGTCGTGGTGGACGGCGAGGCGCAGAACGTCGAAGCCGATCGCGAAGTCATTCTCTGCGCCGGGACGATTCATTCGCCGCATCTTCTGATGCTGTCCGGCATCGGCGACCCCGCGCAGCTCGAACGTCATGGCGTCCCCATCAAGGCCGACGTGCCGGGCGTCGGGCGCAATCTGCAAGACCATCTGTGGGCAAGCGTTGAATTCTCACGAAGCGTACCGGGGATCTTTCAACGTGAGATGCGCCTGGACCGAGTGGCGCGCGGGATCGCCCAGGCGCTTCTGTTCCGCAACGGCTTCTGGACGGACCTGCCGAGCGGCTGGACCGGCTTCCTGAAGACCGACAATGCTTTGGCACTCCCCGACATCCAGTTGCTGTTTCGTGCCTTGCCACCGGGCGCGGGTCCGTGGTTTGCACCGTTTCGCTGCCCCGTAGCTGATGGCTTCGCGTGCCGCGCGGTGCTGCTGCGTCCTCGCAGTCGCGGTCGGATCGAACTCGCGTCGGCAGACCCGCGTACTGCGCCAAAAATTCACTTCAATTTCCTCGAAGACGAACGCGACGCGCGTACGCTGCGCGCTGGCATGCGGCTGATCCGCGAAGTCGCTAGCCAGGCCGCGCTGCAACCGTTCATCGGCAACGAGACGCTGCCGGGCGCCGATCAGACATCCGACGCAGCGCTCGATGCGCATATGCGGCGCACATCGGCCACTTCGCATCACCCGGCGGGCACTTGCCGGATGGGCACCGCCGACGACCCACTCGCCGTTGTCGACGCATCGTTGCGCGTCCGCAATGTGCGCGGCTTGCGGGTGGTGGATGCGTCGGTGATGCCGGACATCGTCGGCGGCAACATCAATGCCGCGGTGCTGATGATCGCGGAGAAGGCGGCGGAGATGATCGCCAGCCGATCCAGCGAGTCGTCCGCGCTGCGCGCATCGGCGACACATCCAACGTCTCAGCAGCAGGACGCGGATGTGCGGGCTATGGTGAACGTTACGCCGAAGCCCGACACCGCATTCACGCATCACACAAGTCGATCCGCAAGCGATTCAAGGAGACAGTTATGAGCGAGCAAACACAGATGGCGGGCCTCGTGACGACACGGCCACTATCCGACGCATTGGGAGCCGAGGTGCAGGGTATCGATTTGCGCGATCTCTCGCCCGAGCAGAATCAGAAGATTCTCGACGCGTGGCATGAGAACTTGGTCGTGCTGATCCGCAACCAGACGTTATCCGAAGAGGACCAGGTGCGCTTCGGCAGGCTGTTCGGAGGTGGCGCGCTGTCATCAGGCCATATTCCGGCTCTCGAACGTGTCGAGGGACTCGTCTACGTGACAAATGTGAAGCAGCCGGATCGTCCGGACGGCATTCTTCCCGACGGCGAGATGCAGTTCCATTCCGACCAGTGCTATCGCGATCACCCGTCAAAAGGCACGATGCTGTATGCCATCGAGATTCCGAGCGAAGGCGGCAATACGCTATTCGCCAACACGTACAAGGCGTATGAAACCTTGCCGGACGACGTGAAGCAAAAAATTAAAGGTCTCAGGGCGCTGAACGTGTACGACTACGGGCTGAATCCGACCCGACGCGGACAGCCGAATGCGGAAGCACCCAGCCACGTTCATCCCGTGGTGCGCACTCATCCTGTCACACGGCGCAAATCGCTGTTCGTCAATCGCTTGATGACTGCACGTATTGAAGGCATGCCGGAAGGAGAAAGCGATGCGATGCTCGAGTATCTGTTTGTTCATCAGGAGCAGCAACAATTCATCTACTCGCATCGCTGGCAAGTCGGCGACGTGCTCATCTGGGATAACCGCTGCGCTTTGCACGCACGCACGGACTTCGATCCCAAACAGCGTCGCGTAATGCGGCGCATCACGTTGCCGGCGGAAGCGGTCGAATGACCGGAACGTAATACGCGCCACACGCTGCGGAGGACGTTCATGTCGTTGATCGCGAAGCTCGAAGCCCGGGCTGCGTCGAACCGGCCGATACGTGTCGGCTTGATCGGCGCGGGCAAATTCGGCTCGATGTATCTGTCGCAAGTGCGCACGACACCTGGCGTACATCTGCTCGGGATTGCCGATCTGTCGCCGCAGCGCGCGCGCGATTCGCTGCAACGGGTAGGCTGGTGCGCGTCCGCCTATGCTGCGACGGATTGGCGTGACGCCCTCGACACAGGATCGACGTTCGTTACCGACGACGCGTCCGCGCTCATTGCCTGCGGGGCAGTCGACGTCGTTATCGAAGCGACCGGTCATCCGGCTGCCGGCGTGCGTCACGCGTTGCTGTGCTGCGAGCACCGCAAACATGTGGTGATGGTCAACGTCGAAGCAGACGTGCTCGCGGGTCCGCTGCTGGCGCGCCGCGCTCAGGAGGCGGGTGTTGTCTATTCGATGGCATCGGGCGATCAACCGGCGCTGATTGCGGAACTGGTCGACTGGGCGCGCACCTGTGGCTTCGAAATCGTTTGCGCGGGCAAAGGCACCCGCTATTTGCCGGCTTATCGACAGTCGACGCCGGATACCGTCTGGCGCCACTACGGCTTTACCGACGAGCAGGTGCAAAGCGGAGATTTCAACGCGCAGATGTTCAATTCATTCGTGGACGGCACGAAATCGGCACTTGAAATGGCGGCTGTTGCGAACGCCTGCGCACTCACGCCCGCCACCGATGGACTCGCGTTTCTCGCCTGCGGCGCCGACGATCTTCCGGCACTGTTGAAACCGGTCGACGCCGGTGGTGTGCTGGAGCGGAGCGGCACCGTTGAAGTCGTGTCATCGCTCGAACGCGATGGACGCCCGGTGTTTCGCGATTTGCGCTGGGGCGTGTACGTGGTCATCGAAGCAATGAGCCGCTACGTACGCGAATGCTTCGCGCAATACGGCTTGAGAACGGACGCAAGTGGCCGCTTCGCGGCCATGTACAAACCCTATCACCTGATTGGCCTCGAACTGGGCACGTCGGTGGCGAGCGTGGCGTTGCGCGGCGAAGCAACGGGATCGACCGGCGGCTTCCGGGCCGATGCGGTGGCCACAAGCAAACGCGCGTTGCGCGCGGGCGAGCGCCTCGACGGTGAAGGTGGCTATACCGTGTACGGCAAGCTGATGCCCGCCACGGATTCGCTGGCGATCGGCGCGCTGCCGATCGGTGTCGCGCACGGAATGGAACTGGTCCGCGACATCGCCGCGGGCACGGTGGTGCGATGGCAAGACATGCGCTATGACGCCAAACGCCAGGACGTATGTGTGCGGCGCGAAATGGAAGCGATGTTTGCCGTGGGCGAGGAGAGCTTCACGAAACTAACGAACAAGGAGACATAGCGATGTCGACGGTCACACAATCATGGTTGGTCACGATCATGGCAACAACGCTGATGACGGTTTCGGCAGCGCCGACGTGGGCGCAGGGCTCGGACGCTGCCTCCAGCGCGGCCACGAAAGCCGAGCGCAAGGCGCAACGTAAGGCAGACCGAAAAGCTGCCCATGCGAAGAACAAAGCTGAATTGCGGACGCTCGAAAAGAACGGTTATAAGCCGAATCAGGTGGGATCCACTTATCCGTCGAATCTGCAGGACGCGCAGAAGAAAGCGGGTATCGGACAGGCGGCGAGCCAGTGAGGGCGCAAGGCGCGTCAAGTGCGCGTCACGGAGGCCACACCATGTATCCCATCGACATTGATCCGCAATCGGGCTGCCGGTTGCCGCTACCCGATCGCGCGAGCCTCGACACGGAAGCGCAAGCTATTTTCGATGCGCACGTGAAGCCCGGGGCGCATTCGATACGTGGCCTGCGCGGGCCGGGCGGTCTGCAATTGCACAGTCCGGAACTCGCCAAGCGCAACCGTCCGCTGTTGCGCTATTTGCGCTTTGAAGCGGCATTTTCACCGCGCGTACGTGAGGTCGCGATACTCACCACAGCGCGTTGTTGCGACAGTCAGTTCGAGTGGGCCGTCCATGAAGCGGCCGCGCTCAGCGCGGGCGTACCGGAAGACACCATCGACGCGATTCGGCGCGATCGGCGCCTCGCCGCGCTCGATCAAACCGACGCGCTTGTCATTACGTTGGGCCGGGAAATATTTCGCGCGCATCGCGTGAGTTCGCGCACTTACGAACGGGCGCTCAAGACGTTCGGCAAGCGCTCGCTGATCGATCTGGTGGCGTTGATGGGTAACTACTCGACGATCGCGGCGCTACTGGCCACTTTCGATATGCAGCTCGATCCGGGTGTCGAGCCGCCATTAGTCACCAACTAGCGGTGTCATTTCATTTAGTGGCAATGTGAAGCGGGCGCCAGACGGCAGCACCCGCCGTCATCGCTTCTAGAGCATCTCCAGAACGCGCTCGAAGGCCTCGGCGTGCTCCGGTGAAAAAAGCCGGATGAGATCGCGCGCATAGGGTGAATACCGTGCCTGAGTGCGCCCGAGCATGCTGGTGAAGCCGTCGTTGTAATGATACTTGTCCTGTTCCAGCGGCAGATGAATCTGCTCGTTCATCGCTGCGTCGCGCACCGTGCCCAACGGGTCCTCGCCGCGCGTGACCTTGGCCTGTTCACGATGCACCATGCGCCTGAGGATCGCCACGCCCTGGTCGGTCGAGCCGAGATTTTCCTTTGTGCGATCGGCGATCGGACCTTGCGTGATCCACGCCATGATGTCCTGCGAATCGATCATGTCGAGCAGATAGTCGCCACGCCGGTCGACATAGGGCACCTCATAGACCGGCACGCGTTCGCGCAGATGCGCTGGAATTTCGGTGCCTGCAGGCGGCACGAACGTGGTGTACCAGAGGTGCAAAGTATGCGAGTCGTCCATCGGCGTACGAATCTGGAACGACATGCGGCTGCCCGCTTTCTTCGACGCATAGCCTACTGCCAGCATGTTCGGAAACACGAGTGGATGGCCGACCTGCCAGTCGTCGCAATCTTCGCTTTGACCTTCGAGCAGACGCCGCTTGATGATCCCATGCTCGAACTCGGTAAAGCCGATACGGACGTGCTTCTTGGTAATTGCGACGCGCACACCTTCTTTCTCTTTCAGGTTCTCGTACAGATGACCATGCAGCCATTCCGTATGAACCTGATCGACCGAGTTCTCCATGATCTGCAGCCAGTTAGCCGGGATCACCGCACGTCCGATCATGCGTACCGCCGGTTCGATCACGAAACCATCGAAGCGCGGCAGCAGCGGGCGCGGCTCCGGTCCCATGTACGCGAATAGCATGCCGCCGAGTTCTTCGACTGCATACGCCGGCGTTTTGACGCGTTCCTTGAAGCACGTTTCCGCCGACTCGTTAGGCTGGTCGATACAGTTTCCTTGCGCGTCGAAGTGCCAGCCGTGATACGGGCAGCGAATGCCGTCCTCGGTAGGAATGCCGTATGCGAGCGACGCACGCCGGTGTGGACAGTGTTCCGCAATCAAGCCGAAACGGCCTTGACGGTCCTTGAATAACACGAGGTCTTCGCCGAGCAACCGTACGCGACGCGCGCTGCGGCCGTCGGAGAATTCGTCGACACCGGCAATGGGATGCCAGTAGCGGCGCATCAGTTCGCCGCCGGGCGTTCCTGCACCAACGCGCGTAAGCAGCTGGTTCTGTTCTGCTGTCAGCATGAGTTCACCTCCGGGAGAGATCAGTGACAATCCGTCGTGCGTATCAGCTGACTCATCACGCAGCGCCGCACACGGAAGAAGCGGTCAAACAGGTTGATTTATATTAGCTATCTATGTTTATTGCGTCAACGTCAAACCGTTCGAAAAACTAACTATCGCGTGGGGAAATGAGCGCGATGGCGGCGCGCAGCGGCAGTTCACTTCGCCGGACGTGCGGCGGCGAGTCTCGACAGGCTCACACATGCCGCGAGCGCGGAGAAGCCGGCCCCCGCCGCGAGGGCGACACTGGCTTCGTGCTGTGGAACGACCTCGAATGCAAACGCGACAAGCGCGGCACCGATTGTCTGACCCAGTGTGCGTGCCGTACCGATCATTCCGCTGGCGCCGCCGGTTCGCCCGCGCGGTGCGGCGGCCAGAATCGCGCGATTGTTGGGTGACTGGAAGAGGCCAAAGCCGAGACCGCACAATGCCATCCGCCAGGCGATGGTGATGGCCGGAGGATCGGCGGGCAGCCACGCAAGTAGTGCAAGCCCGGTTGCGAGCGCTGCGAGGCCGATGCCGCCAAGAACACCGGCTGGGTAGCGGTCGGAAAGAACGCCGGATATGGGCGCCATGCATAGCACGGCGAGCGGCCAGGGCGTCAAGAGAAGGCCGACATGTGCAGGGGTGTATCCAAAGGTCCGTTGCAGCAAGAATGGCAAAGAGACGAATGCGAGCATCTGCGCAATGAATGAGCAGATCGAAGTGGCGACGGAGAGCGCAAAGACCGGATCGCGCAGCAGATCGACCGGAAGGAGAGGTGTCTCGCGACCGAGCTGACGCTTGACGAACGCGTATCCGACGCAGACCGTGCAGCACAAATAAAGCATGACGGTCAGCGCGTTGCCGCCGTGCCCAAAGGCATCGACAGCCAGTACCAGCGAGCCGATCGTGAGTACGTTGAGCAAAGCGCTGATCACATCGTAGCGGTTGCGATGCGTGAGACTGCTCGGCAGCGCGACGAATCCGAGCAGGAGCGCCGCGATACCAAGCGGCACGTTGACGGCAAAAAGCCATGGCCATGACGCGATCGACAGGATCGACGCGGCTACGGTAGGTCCGGCCACCGACGCGGTGGCGATCACCGAGGCGTTGATGCTGACACCGCGGCCGAGCAGGCGGGAGGGATAGAGCGTTTTCACCAACGCCGTATTCACGCTCGCAATGCCGGCTGCACCGAACCCCTGCGCGACACGCGACAAAGTCAACTCGACGAGCGTATGCGAAAGCGCGCACGTGAGCGACGCGAGCGTGAACACAGTGATGCCGGTCAGATAGACAGCACGATAGCCGATGCGGTCCCCGAGCGAGGAGAACGGCAGTAGCGAAATGGCGATAGCGATCTGATAGCCGTTGATGATCCAGATTGAGGCGGAGGGGGACGCATGCAGGTCTTGCGCGATGGTCGGCAGCGCCACATTGGCAATAACCGTGTCCAAAGCGCCTAACGCGGTGCTCAGCGTGACGACCAGAATGCCCCAATAGAGTTGCGGAGCGCATACGCCGTCTTGCAGCACGTTCGCCGTGCCGTCCCGTGCCGCCGTATCGGCGATGGACGTCTTCCCGATAGATGCTTTCACGTCACGCCTGATCCGGAATGCCGGCGCGCGGCTCTGCAGGAGATGAAGATTGGGACCGGTGCGCACGCGCGAAGCGCCGGTCTTCAGGCGGTTTTATTATATCCCTAAGTATTTGTTGGGCGCATGCGATTTCCGGCGATTCCTGCAACCGCATCGCCCGTCATGGGCATCACACGATCTTGCGCGAAGGCGGCATGAGGCGGTTCGCTTCGAGTTCGTCTTCTTCGAGATTGCGCACCATGGTTTGCAACGCCTTGCGCACGATGGCGAGGTCCTTGTCGGCAATGCCTCGAACGGCGACTTCATGCAAATCTTCGGCGAGCGGAATGAGTTGCTTCTGAAGCGCCTTTCCCGATGGCGTCAGGTAAACGCAGATATTGCGCATGTTGCCAGGCAACTTGCGGCGCGTGATGTATCCGAGCTTCTCCATTTGCTGCAGCGCGTTATAGGCAGTTGGTTCACGCAGTCCTGCAAGCTCGGCGAGGTCGCGCTGAGTCAGGCCTTCCCGCTCCCACAAAATGCGCAAGAAAGGCCAATAACCATACGAAACCGAATGCTCCATCAGGCGAATTTGCAGACCGCGCGCCATGGCGCGCGCCGCGTCCTTGACCAGGTGCCCGAGCCGATCGTTCGGTACGGCGTCGCGCCAGTTGCGCGGCATCGGTAGCGCCGGTTTTTCGTTATGTTGGGTCGCCATCGCAATCCAGGAAGGTTGTTTGTTGATTAAGGATACACGGCAGCCTGCCAACCCGCCAAACGGTTCGCGCACTGCCGCAGGCCTCGGAATCGGCAATTGACAGGGGATGTAGTGCGACGCTACATTATTAGCGATCTAATTCTATTTTCCTGAGGGTATCATGACCAACGAAGAACATCGCCAGTTGATCGGCAGTGTCAACCGCGCGCTCAGTTGGCCGCTGCCGGAAAAGATCCGTTCTATCTCAGCGGATCTGGCGCAGCGCCAGGTGACGCTTCAGTTCGTGCATGACGGTGAGGCAGGCGCGGCTGAAAAGGAAACCATCGCGGGTATTGAGCGCCAGGTGGAACAATCGATGGGGGACTATCGCGTCGACTCGACGCTGATCAGGGTGGACGCCCCTAGACCTTACGCGGAGCAACTGCTGCCCATCGTCGTACTGGCCATGTTCGAACAGGAGGAGTGACGCAACTGGTACGTTCCACCGGCGCCGCCGGTGAGCGGCGCCCGTTGCGAACCGCAGACTGCTTCAGTGAGGCGCGGGCGCCTGCAGATTGAGCCGACGCATGGTAGCAATGTAGCCGTCGACGATCCGGTCAACATCATGGTCGGCTACGAAACCCAAATCTTCTTTCGCGCGGCTTACGTCCAGAATGCAATTCATTGATCCGGTATCGGTACCCGGTCCGATGGATATCTCTGCGTCTGGGAAGCGCCGTTTGACGGCCGCACCAAACTGCTTCAGCGTAAAGCCGGTCCCGGTTGCGATGTTGTACACCGAGTGATTGAGGCGGGGAGCGTCGAGTGCCGCAATAATGCCGCGCGCTACCTCGCCGTTGAATAGTGCGTCGCACACCGCGTCGCCGCCTTTGGGAATCTCAGCCGGCAACCCCGCCATTGGATTTTCCATAATCACGCTGTACCTGCTGTGCGCGCCACCATGACGGGAGATCTTGCCTGGTCCGATCGTCGAGCCAAAGCGCAGCGCGGCGAATTCAACCCCGTGGCGATCGCGAAACCAGCGGCCGAGCAATTCGCCCGCCAGCTTCGAGATACCGTACACGGTAGCGGGTTCGGTGGGCGCAGTCTCCGGCATGGGCCGATAGGTCGGATGGGCGAATTCTCCGCTGATGGGTGAATAAGCGGCTTTGCTGCTCGCCATCACTACGCGTTTGACGCCGTGCTTTCTTGCTGCTTCCAATACGTTGGCAGCGCCGCCAACGTTGAACTGCATACCGAGCGCGGGCGTATTCTCCGTCACGCTCGTGAGGGTTGCGCCGAGATGCGCGATATGCGTGATGCCGTGGGCGCTGATCGCGGCGTCGACGCTGTCGGCAGCGGACGCGTCGCCAGTCAGCAGATCACACGAAGCTGCGATGTCGCTGATCAGTTCAGTGTTACCGCTTCGCGACATCACAACGGGGCGATGCCCGGCTTCCACCAGTGCACGAGTGACAAAGTGACCGATCACCCCGTTGCCGCCGATCACCAGATATCTGGACATAGTGTCTCCTTGCTTGTGGTCGAAGCGCGTTGTTGAGTCTCGAACGCAGCCGCTTGGATGAAACGATTAGCAGTCTAACAAAAGAACATGCTTTGTCAATTGACGCCTGTTTTATCGCATCGCAGCACACTCGCTTGACCCTCTGTGCGTCGTCGCACTTCGCGTTTACGCGGGCGTCCACTCGTCTTGACTTCACTGTACCCCTGGCATAATCTTAGACATCGAATATTAAATGCATAAGAAAGCTCGACACCATGAGACAGGGATCGCATAGGGAAACATGCAATGGTCCATGAGACGGCGATTCACACCGAGGAGGCTCACGTGAACGTTTTCCCGATCTGTTGTTCGGCGTCCCCGATGCTGCTGCAAGTCTGACCTTCACACGAACCGAACAAAGGACCGCGGACATGGGCTTGTTCATTCAATTGCTGTTCAATACGCTGGAAATCGGTTCGGTGTATGTGCTGTTTTCACTTGGACTCACGCTGATCTTCGGCACGATGAAGATCATCAATTTCGCGCACGGTCAGTTCTTTGCCGCTACGGCGTTGCTGATTTCGAGTGCGCTACCGACATTGACGAACGCCTTCGGCTGGCCCGTTTGGGCCGCGTATGTCGCTTCTTTCGTCGGTTCAATCGTTTTCATCGCAGTGCTTTCCATGGCGCTGTACTGGGGCGGTTTCTACAAATTCACGCGCGACCTGCTCGGGTCGTTCACCTTATCGCTGGGCTTCCTGTTCATGGGGCAAGGCATCCTGCTCGCGTTGTTCGGCGGTGCGCCACGCGTCACACCACGGCTTGTATCAGGCGATATCACCGTGCTAGGTGGCGTGGTCAATGCACAGCGATTGCTGATCTTCGGCGTGGCGATTGGAGTCACGCTCGCGCTCAACGCGTTCGTGCAGCGCTCCCGTCTGGGTAATGCGCTGCGCGCCATCTCGGACGATTACGAGGCGGCCATGCTACAAGGCATCCGCTATCGCCGGATTTCGTGCTACGGGTTCGCGCTGGGTTCCATCCTCGCGGCAGTCGCCGGAGGTCTCATCGCTCCGCTGGTCTCGACGACACCGACGATCAGTGACGACTATCTCGTCAAGGCGTTCATCATCATTATCGTCGGCGGCCTGGGCAGTATTCCAGGTGCGATTCTCGCCAGTTTTCTTATCGCGGCCATTGAGAGTTTCGGTGGCTATTACTTTGACCTCACCAGTGCGGCGATCGTGTCGAACATCCTGGTGATCATTTTCCTACTCCTGCGTCCGCGCGGATTCATGGGCCAAGCGGTGAAGATCGTATGAACACGGAAAAAGGAAGCGTGGCACTCACGGGGCAATCGGTCAGGAAGACGCCGCGCGTCGGCCGAGTGTTGGTTGCCGCAATCTTCATCGCGCTACTCGCCTATTCGATCTTTGCGGAAAATCGCTACGGTCAGAGCATGGTGATGTGGATCGCACTGAATTCGCTGGCGGCGGTCTGCTTGCGCTTTGTTCTGCTGATCGGCGAGAAAAACGTTGCAACCGCAGCGTTCATGGGCTTGAGCGCATACGCCACGGCAATCGCCACGGTCAACTTCGGCTGGCCGTTTATCGCGGCGATCCTGCTGGGTAGCGCGGTGGCCGGCGTGACGAGTTGCCTGTTCGGCGTTGTATGCCTGCGCGTCAAAGGCCCTTATTTCATGCTGATAGGCTTCTCCTTCACCGCATTGATGGGGCTGATCTATACGAAGTGGGACTACGTAGGCGGCAATGCGGGCATGGTCGGGATCTATCTGCCGCCCTACATGGAAGGCTGGTTGCCCGCACTGGTGTTGAGTGTGTGCAGCGTATGGATGCTGATTCTCTATCTCTGCGAACGCTCGCCACTCGGCAGGCTGTTTCAGGCGATTCGCGACAACGATTCGATCGTGGCGTCGGTCGGTGTCGATATCATTCGAGTCAAAGTGGTCTGTCTTGTACTTGCTTCGGTGGCGGTCGGTTTCGTCGGTTCGCTGACCGCGTTTACGAATGCGATCATCAGCCCGCCGGACTTCCAGTTCTCCGTCGCGGTGTTCCTGCTCGCGTACATCATGATCGGCGGGCAGAGTCACATCATTGGCACGGTGATCGGCGCGGCAATCCTGACATGTCTCGATCAGGCCTTGCAGGGTCATAGTGAATGGGAAGAGATTGTGTTCGGTGGAGCAATCGCTGCAAGCATGTTGGTCTTGCCCGACGGGTTGCTGGGTGTCTGGCGCTGGATAGTCGAAGGTTCGTTCTGGCGGACTGGATGGCGTTCGTCGCTTCGCGGCTCGGAACAGCGTGTGGGGAGCCGCACGGAGGTGTCAAAGCAATGAGTACACCCGCTACCTCGTCGGCCAACTCATCGGTCAACTCAAGCAGCGAACCGCTGCTCGTCGCAGACGGCATTAGCCGGCAGTATGGCGGCGTCAAGGCGCTGAACAATCTGAGTTTTCAGGTTCGAGAAGGCGAAGTGCTTGGACTGATTGGTCCGAACGGCGCAGGAAAGAGCACGACATTCAACGTGATTAGCGGGCACACGCGAGCTTCGCGCGGCCGCATCTATTTTCGCGGCGAAGATGTGACGAAGCTTCGCGCCACCAAGATCAGCCGTCGCGGTTTCGGTCGTACGTTTCAGCACAGCAGTCTGCTTCGCACGATGAGCGTCTACGACAACATCCTTGTCGGCACGATGCAAAGCCTGCGTGATCACGCGTCACGAAAACGGCGCGTACTCGAGACTGCGGAATTGCTGGGACTAGAGACGCTTCTCGATCAAACAGCCGGCACGCTTCCTCACGGCCGCCAGCGCATGCTGAGCATTGCGATCGCATTTGCCGCACGGCCGGTTCTGCTCGGCCTTGACGAGCCGCTCACCGGATTGAACTCCACCGAAAGCAACTTCGCGATCGACATCATCAAGCGCATTCAGGCCGAGTACGGCACGACGATCATTCTTGTCGATCACAACATGCGTTCGGTGATGGGGATTTCGCACCGGATCATGGTGCTCAACTATGGGCAACTGCTCGCCTCGGGAACACCGGCGGAGATTCGCACCAACCCTGAAGTGATCAAGGCCTATTTGGGAGACGATGCATGAGCAGCGAGTGTCTGGCCGTCGAGGGACTCGAGATCCGCTACGGTAAGGTGTGCGTCGTGTTCGGCGTCGACTTTGCGGTCAAGCATGGCACGCTGACCACCTTGATCGGTTCGAATGGCGCCGGCAAGACGACCATCATGAAAGGCATCACCGGCATGCTGCCGGTTGCGAAAGGGCGAGTGCGCTACTACGGCGAAGACATCACCGGTTTGAAGCCCGATCAGATTACACAGCGTGGCATCGTACTCGTACCGGAAGGCCGAAGACTCTTCCACTCAATGACGGTACTCGAGAACCTGAAGATTGGTGCGTGGCTCAGGACCGACAAGGTGGCCATCAAGCGCACGCTCGATCAGGTGCTCGAGTACTTTCCCGATCTGACGACCAGGCTCAATGCAAAGGCCTCGATGCTGAGCGGCGGCCAGCAACAGATGGTCGCCTTCGGGCGCGCGTTGATGGCAGCACCTCGTCTGTTGATGATGGACGAGCCTTCGGTGGGCCTTGCTCCGGTCATCGTTCAACGCATTCTCAACATCATTCGTTCGGTCAGCGAAGACGGCATCGACGTGCTACTGGTCGAGCAGAACGCGTCGCTGGCGCTTAAGCATTCGGATGAGGCCTACGTCGTGGAAAACGGGTATATCCATCTGCACGGGCGGTCGAAGGCGCTCGCCGACGACGAGAACGTTCGCCGCGCCTACCTGGGACTCTAGTCCGCGCATCCCGCAGTTCTGGAGCCGCATGCGTAAAGCATGTGGCCTTTTGCACTTGCCCATTCGCTCGTGCGGTTGTGCGCTTGCGTATCAGCGTGCAGCTTGCCATATTTTCCGTCGCAAGGGTTCTACCTGGTTGAAAGTGGGACTGTGCGTTATATTGTTAGGTATCTAAGTTGAGTTGGAGTGAAAACGGAAGCGGCCCGGATTGTCAGGGGTGAATGTGGTTTTCCGGCTGCCTCGTGGGAGCAATACGCGAGCGCAGTACATCGGAGTGTTGAATGTCTAACTGGATAATCGGAATCGACACGGGTGGGACGTTTACGGACGTCGCCGCGCTAGAAGTGACAAGCCAGACGCTGCATGTCACGAAGGTTCCGTCGACCCCGGATGACCCTTCGCGCGCGGTGCTCAACGCCCTGACCACGCTAATGGATGAGTTCCCGGCGGTGACACCGGCCGAGATTCGGTTCTTCGCTCATGGCACTACGGTTGCGACCAATGCGCTGCTTGAACACAAAGGGGTGACGGCGGGGCTGCTGATAAACCGTGGCTTTCGGGCCGTATATGAACTGCGCGGTGGATTGCGGCCGGTGGGTGCGGATGCGATCGATACATTCTGGCGCAAGCCTGGCCCACTCGTACGTCAGCGCCATATCGAGGAAATCGACGGACGGATCGCTTTCGACGGCAGCGAACTGGAACCGCTGGACGAACTCGGCGTGCGCGCGGCGGTGCGTCGATTGAGAGAGCGGGGGGTGTCGGCAATTGCTGTGGCGTACCTCTTCTCGTTCATGAACGATGCTCACGAAGCGCGCACGGCGCAGATCATTCGTGAGGAATTTCCTGGGTGCCGCGTGTCGCTGTCGAGCGTCATTCTGCCCGTGATACGCGAATACCAGCGTATGTCGACGACCGTGGTGGACGCTTATGTTGGTCCGGTAATCGAGAACTATCTGCGCCGGCTGTCGACGGGCCTGAAAGAGCTGAATCTTACGACACAGCAACGTTTCATCATGCAGTCGAACGGCGGCCTGATGCGTGTCGACATGGCCGCGAACTATCCAAACCAGACGTTACTGTCCGGCCCGGCGGCGGGGGTGGTATTCAGTGCACAACTCGGCCTGGCCGTGGGTGAGCCGAATGTTGTCACGTTCGATATGGGTGGCACCAGTACGGATATCGCCGTGCTGGTGGGCGGCGAATACCAGGAAAATCGCGACGGCAGCATCAACCACCAGGACGTCGGCACGCCGATGATTCACATCAACACGCTGGGCGCGGGCGGCGGCACAATCGCGCGTATCGGTCCGGACGGATTGCTCAAGGCGGGGCCGCAATCGGCAGGCGCCGCGCCGGGTCCCGCGTGTTACGGCCGCGGCGGCGAGTTGCCCACCGTGACCGATGCCAATCTCGTGCTCGGCTATCTTGAACCGCATGCGCTTGTGGGCGGCAAGGTCAAGCTCGACGCGAACCTTGCGCGCGAAGCGATTCGCAAGCGCATTGCCGAGCCGCTGGGGTTGAGCGTCGAAGAGGCGGCGCTTGGCATCATCGCGATTGTCAATGTGAACACGGAAGTCGATACGCGCCTTGCGTTTGCCGAGCGCGGGCTCGATCACCGGACCTTCGCGCTCGTGGCATTCGGCGGTGCGGGGCCGGTACACGCAGCGCGCGTGGCGCGAAACGTCGGCATTCCACGCGTGATCGTGCCGCCGCATCCCGGCATTAGTTGCGCGATGGGGCTACTGCAAACGGACGTCAAGCATTTCTACCTGCGCAGTCATCCCGCGCCGTTACCAGCGCTCTCCGTGGCCACGATCAATCAGCTGTTCGGCGAGCTCCGCGAACGGGCGCTTGACGAAGCGTACGCGGAAGGTTTCACGTCCGATGAAGTGGAACTGCATTATCAGATGGACTTGCGCTATCCGTATCAGGGCTATGAACTGACGATTCCATGCGTGGCGCCGCCGTTCCTCGATGCAGATAAGGAAACGGTGCGGCGTGCATTCGACGAGGCCCATCTGCGCGTATACGCGATTTCCGCGCCGCACGAAACGCCGGAGGTCGTGAACTTGCGGCTGGTGTCCGTGAGTGCGGTCCCTCATCTGACCTTACCCGATGTGCCGCAAGGAGAGGGCTCCACGGATGCCGCGCGCGTGGGCACGAGGCGCGCCCGCTTTGAGGAGTTCGACGACTATATCGACACGCCGGTGTATCACCGCGAGCGCTTGCGGCGCGGTGATGTGATCGAAGGACCGGCGATCATCGAACAACTCGATTCGACTACGGTGCTGCTGCCGCGACAGAAGGCCGAAGTCGTGCGCTTCGGCACGCTGATCATCACTGTGGAGGTGTGAGGCGATCATGATTGTGAATCCTGTCACGCTCGAAGTTCTGAACAACCGGCTGCGCGAAATCGTGTCGACAATGGAACATCTGCTGTTTCACGGCGGCTACTCGACGATTTTGCGCGAGTCGAAAGACGGCAGCGCGGTGATTACAGACCGCGACGGCTGCGCGGTATTCTCAGGCTCGCAAGTCCACCTGATGCCCTATCAGTTCACGTTGCGCGCCATTCTCGAACAATACCCGCTGGATACGATGCATGAGGGCGACAGCTTCATCGCCAACGATCCGTATCTGGGAGGCTCGTTCCATGCTTCCGATATTGCAATCGTCACACCGATCTTTTTCGACGGCGACGTGCTCGGCTTTGCGGCGAGTATCGCGCACAAAAGCGATATTGGCGGCATGGTGCCCGGTTCTGCATCGGGCGCGTCGCGCGAGTTGTATCACGAAGGCTTTCTGATTCCCGCGGTCCGCTATGCGACGGCAGATGGGCCAATCGAAGACGTCGTTCGATTGTTGATGCGCAATAGCCGGCAACCCGATGCGTTGCGCGGCGATTTGCAGGCACAGGTTGGTTGCACACGCGTCGGTGCGGAGAAGGTGAGGGCGCTGTGTGAGAGTTACGGGGTGGACACGATCCGCGCGGCGTTTCAGGAGTTGCAGGACGTTACCGAAAGACGCGTGAGGCGCGGTCTGCTCGAATGGCCGGACGGAGAATATACAGGTGAAACCCATTTCGAGGCCGATGGTCATCTGTTCAAGGCGCCAGTACGCTTTAACGTCAGAGTGAGAAAAGAAGCCGACACAATCACATTCGACGTGACCGGCAGCAGCCCGCAGGTGGCAAGCCCGCAAAACATTCGTCCGCAATCGCAACTTGCCGCGGCGGCACTCTCGCTCATCACGAGTATGGATCCATCCATTCCGCTTAACTATGGCGCATTGCGGCCGATTCGTCTTGTCAGTAAGCCCGGCCTGGTCACCGAAGCGAGGTTTCCCGCGCCAGTCGGATCGTATTTTGCATCGACTGCCATGCTGTACAGCGCGTGCCTGATGGCACTCGCACGCTTCAATCCCGCACGTGCGGTGGCGACGAGCGGATTTGGCACCTCGGGGCCAGTACTCGGCTTTCGCCAGGCCCGCTCGGGCAGGCCGGCGGTCTCCTATGAACTGATGTCGCCCTCGCTTGGCGGAACGCCGACGCACGATGGCAATCTGGCCGTCAATCCGATGCATCAGTACACGCCGTACACGCCTGTCGAGATCATCGAGACCGAATATCCGGTGCAGGTCGAGCGCATCGAAACAATTGCGGATTCGGCGGGCGCCGGCCAGTTTCGGGGCGGTTTGGGCTATCGAAAACGCTACCGCGTACTGGAAGACTGCACGCTCAACTTCCGTCGCATGCAGGCGGGAGAGCCACAAGGTGCATTTGGTGGACGCAGTCCCCTGCGTCTGCGCTCGTCGATCAATCCGGATACGGACGATGAGAGACCGCTTACGCATTCGGCGGCATTCGAGCTGAAAGCCGGTGAGACATTCCAGTATCAGTCTCAAGGCGGCAGCGGATACGGCGACCCCTATGCACGTGATCCGCAGTCGGTACTGGATGACATACTCGACGGTTACGTGTCGGTGGAAGGTGCGTTGCGGGATTATGGCGTCGTCATCGATCCTGTCACGCATGCGATCGATGCCACGGCGACTGCCGCGCGCCGATCGGTGCGGTGACAAGCGCGACAGCGGCGAGTAGGGCATCAGCCGATAGGGATTCACCTGATTGGCTACGAAACTTAGATGGCTAAACTAAAGTCATTCTCCGGGAAAGGTTGGCGATGTTCGGAGTAGAAGGGCGGAACATCATGAATCTCGAAGAAGTTGTTTCAGGAAGGACGATTTGTCTTTTGATTAAATAGGATACCTATCAAATAAAGATTGATGAGTTTCGGAGAAAAATCAGTGCGCGACGAGCGTGGGTCTTCTGATCTCTGGCTAATGCGCGCTTCATCCTGAGCTGGACTGAATTGAAAGGGTCTCTCATGACCAACAAGAAAATCTGCGTCGCGCTGGCGTTTGGCGCCGTGTCCGGAATAGCTAGCGCGCAATCGTCGGTGACGCTGTACGGCTTGCTCGACGTCGGCATCGAATACAAGAATCAGGTCCCCACGACGACCGGTAACAAGACCAATAGCAGTCAGGTCCAGATGCAGGCGGGCAATCTGCTCGGCGATCGATGGGGCCTGAAAGGGGTCGAAGACCTGGGTGGCGGTCTCAAGGCGATTTTCACCCTTGAATCCGGCTTCCTCATCAACACCGGTCAGTCTTCGCAGGGCGGTCGCGAGTTCGGGCGTACGTCGGTAGTCGGCCTGGACAGCAAAACGTGGGGCACGGTCACCGTGGGCCGGCAAAAGAATCTCGCGTACGAATATCTATGGACGTATGACCCCTTGCAGTTCGCCTTTTATTCGGCGTATCCGATGGATTCGTTCCTCGCCTCGCGAATGGACAACTCGGTGCGTTACACGATCAATCGTGCTGGCTTTACGTTGGGCGGCATGTACAGCACGGGCTTCGATTCAACGATCGTGAACGGCGCGCAGGTCCCCGGCGCAAGCAAGGTCGGGCGTGAATGGGAACTGATGGCCATGTATCAGGGTTCGCTGCCGATTAGCGCCGGTGTCGTGTTCGATCAGCAGCAGGGCACGTCGATTGCCACACAAAGCAATGCGCTGCAGCGCGTGGTGGCCGGTGCGTCCTATAAGTATGGCAGTCTTACAGGCTATCTGGGGTATCGCTGGCTGAATGGGCAGAACGGCGCGTCGGCGCAAAGCTCGAACCTTTACTGGTCGGGTCTGTTCTATCGCTTCACGCCGGCGTTTTCGCTGTCCGCGGGCGGGTACCACATGCAGATCCGCAATTTGCACAACGGCCCGACAAGCGGCGTGATCCTCGCGGACTACTTCGTCTCCAAGACCACGGACTTCTACGCGCAGGTCTCGAAGATCTGGAACACGAAAGGCAGTAACGTTGGCATTGACGGAGCCGGTTTCAACACGTCTTTCGGCGCGTCCCAAACCGGCGGCATGGTTGGCATCCGGCACACGTTCTAGCTGGCCGACACGCCTGCGCGGTGGGGCTACAGGGGGGACGATGCATAACTATTCGTTTGTACGTCGGACGCTGGCCGCCGCATGCGCGGCGTGGGCGATCAACGCGACGTTCGTCATGCCCGCGTTAGCGGACGACGTGATCCACCTTGGAATGACGGTGCCGATGTCGGGTGCTGGAGCGAGTTGGGGCATGAGTGCGGAGTGGGTCGCGCAAGTGGCCGTCAAATATGTGAACGACCATGGTGGCGTCAATGTCAACGGGAAGATCTATCACTATGCGGTGACGGCGTACGACAACAAGTACACGGCGGCCGACGGGGTCAAAGTCGCCCAGACGATGTTCAATCGGGACGGCATCCGCTATGTCGTATTCGGCATGTCGACGCAGGCCGTCGCGGCGACGCAGAGTATGTCAGAGCGCGCCGGTATTCTCATGTTTACCGTGAGCTGGTCCAATTCGATCAAGGGTCCGAAATATCCACTAACCTTCACGATCACGAACACGCCGACCGAGTTTCTGGGGCCGCTCTATACACTTGTCAAGAAACAGAATCCGTCGATCAAAACGATCGCGCTGATCAGCCCGAATGACGCTGCCGACGAAGAGGCAGTGGCATCCGCCATGCCGCATCTCAAGGCGCTGGGCATTCAGGTTCTCACTTACGTGAAATACGAGCGCGGCACTACCGAGTTTCAACCGGTGGCAACCAAGGTCGTGCAAACCAAACCGGACGCGATCGATACACTAGGTGCGCCGCCTGGTGACATTGGTGTGCTCTATCGCGCGATCGCGGATCAAGGGTGGAATGGTGTTCGCATCGCGTCTGCGGGTACGGTGTCCGATGCGGTGATTCGCACCGGCGGCAAAGCGGTTGAAAACCTTTATATGGGGCTGGGCGCCGACTTTGCCGGACCCAACGCGACGCCGGTGCAGCGTCAAGTGGCCGCAGCGTTCGAGCCGGCGATGCACGAGCCGCTCGATATTGCCGGCATGTCGGCGTGGGAAGCTGTGATGGCGCTCAAGGCAGGAATGGAGAAGTCGGGGAGCATCGATCCGCGCGTCGTTGCTCAGACGCTGCCGAAGATCACCTTCGAGTCAAGCTACGGACCGGCCGCGTTCGGCGGAGCGTCCACCTACGGGGCGCCGCAGGAGATGCTGCTGCCCGTCATCATTACGCAGATACGCAACGGCAAAGTGATCGAACTGGCACGCATCCCGTCGCCTGAGTTGGAAAAACGCGTGGCGCGAGCGAAGTAGCGCCGCCGCTCGTGATGGGCGGAACGGAGATCGACAGGGGAGCTTGACCGGAAATCTCGGCGAGACATCACGTGATATATGGCGAGCACGCCGCCGTGCGCGAAATAGTTAGACCGGTTCGAATTGTTACGCGTTATTCGACACCCGCCCTTGTTTGCGGCCTAAGGAGTACACGACAACGCGCGCTGGCGGGCGGGACGCGCTCGAGGGAGGGCCCGCGAAGTGGTCCGAGAGGCGGGAGTCTTGTGCGGCTAGGGGAGTGAAGTGCTCTCATGAACGGCGGAGTTTCTCGGCCATCGCTTGCGACTCGCAGCCGGTGCGCGTAGCGACGTCCCGTATCGTCGCCAGGTTGCCTGACGCACCGCATTGGCCAGCAGACCGGAGTGACGGAAGCGATGGAAGCTGGCCGGCAGCAGATGCAGCGGGAAGCGCCGCATGAACTCCTGCGGCTCTCGCGTGATCGTCTTCTGGTGCGTGCGACCGCTGCCCGATGTTCCCTCCAGCGGAAGGCGACGCCCCGGTCGTCGAGTGCGGTGAGCCGCTGCTTGAAGTTGATCACGGGATGCGTACAGCGCGATCGATAGACTAGCGCCGCGTCAGTTCGGCGAGCGGGCGCTTCGTACATACACCCATTCACTCAGACGCAGCGGCGCGACCCACGGTGCGAAGCTTGGCGTACTCACCAAAAAAACAACTGGCCCCCTGGTATGCATGAGTGAGCTCTTCTAGGCGCGTCGCCGGATCAACCCCGAATGCACGCATATCGGCAGGAAGACGGCGGCCCGTAATGGCACCCACCGCTCACCGCCCGGCGAAATGCCCCCGCTGCGAACAATGAACGAACTCCCCACTTCGCGCCGGCTCCGAGAGAAGCCCCTTGAGGCCCGGCTGGAGCGTTCTTGTCAAACGTTGCACGCAGGAGAAAGCAGTCTACAAGTGTGTCAGCAAGCATGCGCATTCCAAGTTGCCGAACCTTCTTCGTTGTCGCCGGCGACGAATTCAGAGAGCCAACGAGCCTCGCGCAAGGCGGTGTCGTATCGTCACACTGCGCAAAACATCCTGCGGCGGAGCCACGGGCGTCGGTGCCCCGCAATCATCTTCAGTCCGTGAGCGCCGGGTGAGATGCCTGCCACAGCGTTACCTTTCAGCCGCGCTAGTCTGGAAAACAACTGACACGCCATACACTTCAAATCCGTTAGCTTGGCGGGTTGGCGCGGCCATGCGGCAACCGTTTCGACTACTGTTTCGATTCCCGCAACAGTGCTTTCATCAATTAGGTATTTACCCTGATAAATACGGCTCGTAGACTGCTTTGATGAGTTGCAGACCGGTGTGTCTGTAGCAACACTTGAAATGATCGCTGAGGTTCAAATCATGAAATCGCTCATCAATGCCATCGCTGTTGCATTCGTTCTTGCCGCTCCGGCCGTGTCGTTTGCACAAGTGAATCAACCCGTTACGCGCGCCGAGGTCCGCGCTCAACTGGCCCAGCTCGAGAAGGCTGGCTATGACCCGGCGCGGGCAAATAGCTCCGATTACCCGCAGAACATCCAGGCCGCCGAAGCACGTATCGCTGAACAGAACGGTTCGGCAACCTACGGCGGCGTAGTAAGCGGCTCGTCGACGTCGGGTGTTCATGCCTACAAAGCCGAGGCAGACTCCACTGGCCCGCGCTCTGTATTTTTTGGTCAATGATCGAAGAGTTGGGCGGGCCGCTGCTGCGCAGTCCACCCAGCAACACAGTCCTTGGAGCGCGGTTCCGCTGTGCACCGACATTCATGCAACCGGCTCGCAACTGGGAGTCATCTCGATAGCGAGCCGGTTTTATTTTAATTCTTCCCAAACCACGAAAACTCCTGGCGGATTTGCGCAATCCGCTGGCGTACCTGATTGAAGCACGCAGTACGCACGACACGCCGCTAGAGCTCTTGGCTCAGGCAAATCCGCTCGTCTCATCAAGGCCGCGCACGAGCTCGTCGTCCTTGACGAGCGTGCAGTGTGAGAGCAGGGCGCCCAGGAGCGCCAGCCGGAGATTGCGACGCGGGTCTCGTGGGCTGTCGGAGCGACAGGTCTGTCGCACGTCGCTAACAATTGGCCCTACGAGCTTATCGATGGCATTCGCAATCGGGAACAGTCCGGGTTGGATGACTGTTTGGGTATGACGAAAATGCAACTAACAGTCGATTCTGCCGGAACCTTTAGTCGCGGTTTTACCGCTCAAAAGGCGCCTTCAAAGCGAGTCCAGGTAAGCCTAAAGTAATGTCCGGCATGAGATTGATCGAGCGGGGCACTACCGCACATGCGGGACCGCCGCGTCTTAGCCGCTCTGTAGCCGATCCCTCGAATCCGCTGCATGTCGCGGTGCCCATGCCTTGGTTCGATCGTGACCGTGGCTCATCGTGCCCCAACTCTTCCTACCTGGTATAACCGGCGCACGCCATTTCCCGTCGCGCGCAAGCTCGGGATTAAAAGTCCGTCTCGACCTCAAACCGAAGTGTTGCCGCCATGCCCATGAAATCGAGCGAGAAACTGCCTTGCGCGCAGCGATTCCGGTGAGCCGAAAAATTTGGCTGGCGTCGCCGTTTCGACAACCTGGCCGCCGTCCATGAACACGATACGATCGGCTACCTGTCGCGCGAATTCCATTTCGTGCGTGACGATCACCATCGTCGCCCCTTCGTTGGCAAGCGACCTCATCACGCTCAGCACTTCCCCAACCAGCATCGGATCGAGCGCGCTGGTCGGTTCGTCGAACAGCAGTACGTCCGGTTTCATCGCAAGAGCGCGGGCAATGCCGACCCGTTGCTTCTGCCCCCCGGAAAGGCGTGAGGGAAACTGGTCGTGCTTGTCGGCAAGGCCGACGCGGGTAAGCAGTTCGATCGCTTCCTCGCGCACGGTCGCGCGGTCGCGTTTGAGCACGTGCAGCGGTGCCTCCATCACGTTTTCGATGACGCTCAGGTGCGGCCACAAAGCAAAATGCTGAAAGACCATGCCGATTTTGGCACGCATTTTCGCCAGATCCGCATCGCTCATCCTGATACGGGTATTGTCGCGCACGCCCATCCGTTGGCCGGATACATGCACGCTGCCTGCGTCGGGCACTTCGAGCCAGTTGATACAGCGCAGCAGCGTCGACTTGCCGCATCCGGACGGTCCTAGCAGGCAAACGGTCTCGCCCTGCGCGACCTGCAAAGACACGTCTCGCAGAACGTGGTTATCGCCAAACGACTTGGAGATGCCGACGAGCCTAAGGACGTTCGGCGATGTATCGACGGGGGGCAAATTTTCCGTTTCTGTTGCAGGCATTGTCAAAGGCAAGGTCGGGGTCACGCTCGACGCTCCTCGGCGAATTTGTTCAGCATCCCGGTGCCGGCTTCGATTGCAAGGCAGAGACACCAGTAAAGGAGGACCGCCGCGACGAACGCAGCGAACGGAATGAAGTAGGTGGCCTGAATGCCCGTCATTTCATGGGTCAGTTCGCCGACGGCGATGACGGTCAGAAACGCACTGTCCTTGACGATCTGGATCAACTGGTTGCCGACCAGGGGCATCGCGCGCAGCATGACCGGCGGCAGAATGATCCGTCGTAACAGGGTGAGACCGCGAAATCCGAACGCCTTGCCCGACTCGATCAACGATGCCGGAAGTTCGAGCCAGGCGCCGCGAAGCAACTCGCCCATGTAAGCCGTGTTGTAGAGAATCAGCGCGACTGCGCCAGCCGACCAGTTCGACATTCTGATGCCGAGCGTCGGCAAGCCGAAGTAGATCAGGTAGACAAACAGCAGAAATGGCGCGCAACGCATGGCATCGACGTAGGCGGCGGCCGCGCGGCTGACCGCCTTGTTCTCCGACATGAGCAACGGCGTAAGTAGCGCGCCCAGTACGAGCGACGCCACGCCGGATATGACTAGAAGGATCACCGTGTTGAGCAGGCCAGCCAGCGCGATGTCGCGCTGCTGCCAGATGATCAGGAAGTTGTTGATCAAATCATGCCTCCGGAGCGAAGACGTTTCTCGACCGCGCGTTGCAGCTTGATGAGCGCGAACACGATCAGGCCGTAGAGCGCGAGCGCGAAGATGAACGGAGGCAGCGGCTCATACGTGTTCGAGCCGACACGCAACGCAGCGCGCGTAATCTCGACAATGCCGATCACTGCCACCGCGGGCGTCGACTTGATCTGCAGCGTCATTTCGTTCACGAGACCGGGCAGACTCGCGCGGCAAACCTGTGGCATCACGATGCGCCGTATGCGGGTGAAACGCGGCATCGCGAACGACAGCGCTGCATCGTATTGATCTCGCGGAAATTCGACGAGCGCGCTGCGCCATATCTCGCAGTTGAAGGCCGACGTGCTGATAGTCAACGCGACAATCGCGGCGGGCAGCGGATCGAGCGATAGTCCGAGCTGGGGCAACGCGAAGAACACCAGCAAGGTCAACGTCACGGTCGGACACGACCGGATGACGCTGACGTAGGAGTACACGAAGCGGTCGAGCACCGGCACTTTCGCCCAGCGAATCAGCGCCAGTGCGAGCCCGAGCGGAACGCCGAGCACGATGCTGATGAGCGACAGCGAAATGGTCGCGAGTGCACCCTGCGTGATGCTCCAGTAATCGTAAGCGGTCATTAAGCGGGCTCGCCTGCGAGGTCAGTTGATGGACTGCGGCATCGATTCAAAGCTGGCGCCGAACCACTTCTTCTGAACCTGGTACATCTCACCACTCTTGCGCAGGTCGAGGAGCACGCTGTTGACCATCTGCAGCGCAGCCGTGTCGCCCTTCTTGACCGCCCATGCGATATACACTGGGCTGCCGATCTTTTGACCGATTACGAATGTGTCCGGCCGCGTCCTGATTAGTGAGTTGAGATTGATCTGCGTATTGGCGACGGCGTCGAGCCGCCCGAGCGCGAGATCCTGATAGGTCTCCGGATACGACTGATATTCGACAATCTGCTTGAGGCCGTTGCCGCCGTGGGTTTTCTTCAGTTGCTCGTCAAATGCTTTCACGTCGGCCAGCATTGCGCTGCCGGTCTGCACGCCGATCACCTTGCCGATCAGGTCGTCGGCGGACTTAATGGGCGATCCCTTCTTGGTCGCAAAAAACGTCGTCGATTCCGCCAGCGGCGCGGTGAAATCAAAGGTACCTTTGCGCTCCGGCGTGACTAGAACCGCAGTGACAGCCATGTCGTACTTGCCTGTCGTTACGCCCGGCAGGATGCCCGACCACGGCATGATCTGCTGCTTCACCTGTACCGGAAGCTTCTTCTTCACTAGCGCGAGCATCTCGTTGTCATAGCCGGTGGGGGCACCGTTATCGACGAATTCGAATGGCTTGAAATCGTCTTCGGTCGCGACCGAGATATAGCCGCGCGATTTGATCTCGTCGACGCTGGCAGCCGATGCGATGTGCGCAGCGCCCGCAAAGGCGGCAATAGCGAACAGCGAACGCAGAGACGACAGCGCGAGCCGCCTGAAGCCGGTGCGGAAAGTCTTGTCCGTTGCGGCACTTTGGATGGTGAGAGACGACATGAATACCCCTCTTGGCTGTAATGACTCGATGGCGCGCGAAGCGTGCGCTTTGGTGGCCGAAAGGCCGTCTCGTTCATGCGCAATCGAAAATTCGTATGCACACTGACAAGTTGCGCATCTCCGATGCAATTCACATGCCAGTTCGACGAACACCGCGCCTTGCCGATGTGAGCGTCGAGGCGAGCGCATACATGCGTCGATAGAGGGCAATCTGCGCACCAACAAAAGACTTAAGCCCCACAGAATGGACGAAATGCACTCATTTGAGTCAATGCAGAGGCTTTGGCGCCGTTGCGCGATAAAGCAGACGGCGCACAAAAAACGTGCGTGACGGACAGAGACGAGAAAGAAGAGAATTTCTGTTTTTGTACTGATACGATGCATACTGACGAATCAACTTCCCGTTGAGCAATTTGATAAGAAGCATGGAGGCTTGACCAAATGAAAGGCGGCGATCTTACGTTACAAGAACCGGCTTATCGTGAAATCATCGAACCGGGCGGCCGCTGGTCGATGCGGCTGGAGACGGGCGATCAGTTGCGTATCGTCGATCTGGAGGGGCAGCAGGCGGTCGACTTTCTCTGCTACTCCGGCGAGTTGCCACTCGACCGGCTCAACGTTCCGAACACGGTAAAACTCAATCGCTCGTTGTATGTGACCAAGGGCACCACGATCTATTCCGATCGCGCGCGCAAGATGTTTTCGGTGCTCGACGACACCTGCGGTTTTCACGACACGCTCGCGGGATGTTGCAGCCACGAGATGGACTTCCTCCGCTACGGCGTGCATAACAAGCTGAGTTGCCGCAGCAACTTCGCGCAGGAACTGGCGAAGTGGTCTCTGGGGCCGTCGGAGATCGTCTCGAACATCAACTTCTTCATGCGTGTGACGTTCGGCCAGCAGGGCGAGGTCGAGATTGCGCCAAGCCCGTCGAAAGCAGGCGACTACGTGGTGTTGCGCGCGGAGATGCCCGTTATTGCTGTGTTGTCGAACTGCCCGCAACAGAACAATCCCTCGTCGGGCTTCCGACCCACGCCTGTCGAGGTCACGGTGTCGCGCGCCCCGTCAGATAACCCTCCGCAGGCAAAATAAGGCAGGTCATGGTGGCGAGTCCGAATAAAGCAAAACCCGACAGGGCAGGCGCGAGCGATAGCGCGTCCAAGGACTGGCGTCATACCGCGCTGGATGCACGCCCAGGCTTCCTGATCCGCCGGCTGCATCAGATCCATGTCGCGTTATTCGTCGAAGAGTGCGCGCCAGAGGGTATTACGCCAGTGCAATACAGCATCCTCACTGCGCTGGAGCAGATAGGGCCGTCCGAACAGATTGCTTTGTCGCGCGCCGTCGGTCTCGATCGCGCCAATACCGCCGACGTGATCGGGCGGCTTGTCGAGCGGCGTTTCATTCAGCGGCGCGTGTCGAAGACGGATAAACGCAAGAAGGTGGCGGAGCTGACGGAGATTGGACGGGCGCTGCTGGCGCGGCTCGAGACGGGCGTCGCGCGGGCTCACGAGCGGACGCTCGCCGCGCTGCCGCCCGAGGATCGCAAGCGCTTCATGACCTTTCTGACGTTGCTCGTCGAGACCAATAACGATCTGAGCCGAACACCGGTCGGTGGCGCCGCGAAGAAAAGCGACGACGACTGACATTTCTGCCTTTTGGCGAAGCGTGGATCGTGCGTGCGACAGTGAGGATTTGCCAGGCGCCATCGATCCGGGCCTCGGCTCTGCGACTGACAGCCCAGAGGCGATTCTGGTCGGGAAGTCGTTGCCAAAGGCGGTCTCGGAACAGCTCACGAGCATCGCGTTTCGAGAGATTGAACGGCCGACGCAAACAGACTCTGCGGAGCAGCGAAGAGACCGCGGCCTAGCAGACCGGCACGGCCATCGGCGCCGATCATTGCGATCGCAGCGAGCGGCGCGACGCGGTGTAAGGCGACTCGCGCGGCATCGAGTCCGCAGTGGAGATCAGTAAAGCAGGGGTGGGAACCCGCGTACAGTTGGGCTTGCTCGCGTTGCCATTCGGGCGGCAGCCACGCGGCGAAGGCACCCGCCGGTTCAGGCGCGAGCGCGAGCGCCTGCGCTCCAAAACCGGCTATATCGATGACGCCGCTGTCTCCGGTCAAAGGAGCGGCAGCGACCTTGAGCGCGAGATTGATGGCCGGCCCTGCCGGCGCAGCAGCAGCGGCGGTGTGCCAGAGCGACGGGCGGCCCGCCAGTTGAATCCCGACGTCGATGCCGTTTCCCGCGAGCGAGACGACGAGCGTCGATGCCGGATCCGCATTTCGCGCGGCAGCCGACGTCATCAGGCGACACGCGGCCATCCACAGCGTGAGGAAGAACAGCGGCGTCTGCTGCAACATCGTATGGATCGACGAATCGGTGAGTCGTGCGGACAACACGTCGTAGAGCGCTGCGCTTGCGGCGGTCGTGCGGGCGTGCAGATCGTCGCCGTTGTCGAGGCCGTGCCGGGCGAGCGCGAGGAGATCGACGGGTTCGCCGCGCAGCGCTGTGTCGAGTGCCGGCGCGAGAACCGAGTCGCGCCATTTCATGCGGTCGAGAATCGCGGGGTCGCGTGAGCCGAAGCGCAGTTGCGGCCCCGCGCCGCTGCCCAGCAGCGACCAGGCGGCGCCAGTCGGATCGCCGGCTTCGACAAGCGCCGTGCTGCCCGAAATCACGGCTGCGAGCGGCGTAACCACGCCATAGGATTGGGCGCTGACAAGGTTCACGCGGCCGGTGGCGATCAGGCGTTCGGCATCCTGCTCGCTTGCCGCCCAGCCTTCATACAGACAGCACAACACCGCCGACGACAGCACCGGCGGGGGTGGCCTGCATGGGTCTTCATACGGAGGGCCTGCATGCAGCAGCGTGAACTCGGGCAGCCCAACGGCATTGCGTGCGAAGCGCACAGCGCGCCATTGAGGACGAACCGCTTGCAGGCGCTGAAGCGCGGCATCCTGGACCGGGGATGTCATCTGCGGGCTCCGAAGCCGAACAGACCGCAAACACGCGACCACAGGATTTTCCAGAACATGTTGCCGAGGTTGAGCGGGGCATTAGCGGACGGCTGCGTAGCCGGGTTAGCCGTATGGGCTGGTATGACATCCGTAGGCTGCAAAACGGGTGGAACTGTTGCGGCTGGCGTCGTCACCGGGTCGGGGGCTGAAACGGTTGCCAGTTCCGGCTCGGCAACAGGCGCGGTGGTCGTAGCTGCGACTTGCGAAGCCGAGAGATCCAGCCGGGCCTTGAGGTTCGCAGCGAAGGCTTCGGTCATCCGTGTGGCGAGTTCCTTTACGATGCCGCCACGCGAGAACTGGGCAAGGCTGCCGGCGATCGCGTAGTCCACCTTCACGTCGACGCGCGTCTCGCGAGGCGTCGGGTCGTCGAGTGAGAACGACGCTTCCCCCTTCACGCGCGACGCGCTCTTGCGGTCCACGCCGCCGCCAATAACGCTGCCACGCCAGGCTGTATCGTCCAGCTTCATTTCGCCGTCGCCGGCAAAGCTTGCCACGATTGGCCCGAGTTTGACGGTCATCGCGAGCTTCAGCCGGCCGTCGTCCGGTGGCGCGGTCAGCGACGCCCCGGGCAGACACGCTACGATCCCAGGCGTATCGCGGAAACAGGCCCATACGACATCGCGTGGGTAGGGCACTGTAAAGTTTTGCTCAATTTCCATTCGTGGTCCGGTCTCTTGAGACTAGGGGATCAGGTTGCTGCAGTCGCGGCGAGCGGTGCACGCTGACTCGCCCGGTGCGCATCCAGTACGCGCCGGATCGCTCGCACGATACCGACATAGCCGGTGCACCGGCACAGGTTGCCCGACAGTTCGAGGCGCACGCGGTCGTCGTCTGCGTCGGGCAGGCGGGTCACGATATCGCGTGCCGTCACCAGCATTCCCGGCGTGCAGTAGCCGCATTGCAACGCGTGCTCTGCTGTGAAGGCGGTGCGCAGTTCGTTCATCACGTCGTCGCCGTCGAAGCCTTCTATGCTCTGCACGTCGGAACCCGAGCACGAGACCGCCGATGTGATGCACGAGCGGGTCGGCATGCCGTCGACCATCAGCGTGCACGCGCCGCACACGCCCTGTTCGCAACCGAGGTTCGTCCCGCACAGCATCTGATGCTCGCGCAGGAAATCCGCGAGACTCGTGCGCGGTTCGACAGCGGCCGACACCTGCTCGCAATTGATCCGGAGTTCGATCCGTTGAGTGAGGATATCGGTCATTGCTGCTTCCTGTTTTCGCGGACGATTGCGGCAGCCCGTTCAAGCGCCACGCGATGCACCTGGTATTCGTAGCTCCCGGTTTCGAGACCCGCTGCGTCGAGATGCGGATCGAGCAGCGCTGCATTGGGGCTGTCGAGCAACGCGCGCGCGTTCTCGATCAAATGCGGCGGCCCGTCGATTGCACCGATCACGGCGCGGCAAACGCCGGCCGGCGCATCGTCGATGAAGACCGCAATCGCTTCCGCGAACTCGCCGGGCTTGCGATTGAACTTGTAGTAGCTCCAGCGCGCGGCAGGCGACAGGCGCCGAAAGCGCACGCCGGTGAGAATCTCGTCGGCCTTCAGCGCGGTCGTGAACGCGCCGCTCATCCAGCCGGCCGCCGTCAACGAGCGGGTCCCATGCGGGCCCGCGACGAGAAATTCCGCGTCGAGTGCATACATCGTGTTAATCCAGTCGGCAGCCGGATCGGCATGAGCGAGACTGCCGCCGAGTGTGCCGCGATTGCGCACCGCGCGATACGCGATGCCGCGCGCCACGTAGGGCATCAATCCCTGTGTACCGTCGTCGATCTTGCGATCTTCGATCTCCGCGTGCGTCACGCATGCGCCGATCAGCGTCCTGTTACCTTCGTTGCCGCATTCACGCAACGCCGCGATACCGCGCAGATCGACCAGCGTCTCGGGTTGCGTGAGCCGCAGATTCATCATTGGGCCAAGCGACTGGCCACCGGACACGAACTTCGCCATTCCGTCGCTGGCGCCAACCAGCGCGATCGCGCTATCTTCGGTAACGGGCTTTGCATAGTCGTAGATCGCGGCTTTCATGCTGGCATCCCCTTGGCGGCGCGAGCCGGCGTTGCCGATCGCATGGCTTCGACAATGACACGCGGCGAGATCGGCAACTGGTCGACCTGAACGCCGAGCGGCCGCAGTGCATCGTTGACGGCATTCGCGATCGCGGCAGGGGAACCGATCGCGCCGCTTTCGCCGATGCCTTTTTGCCCGAATTCGGTGTACGGAGCGGGCGTTTCCATGTGTTCGATACGGATAGCGGGGACTTCCGTGGCGCCGGGCAGCAGGTAGTCGGCGAGGGTAGAGGCAAGCGGCTGGCCGTCCTCGCTGTACGGCATCGCTTCGTAAAGGGCCGTGCCGATTCCCTGCGCTGCACCGCCGAATACCTGCCCATCGACGACCATCGGATTGATCAGCACGCCGCCGTCCTCGACGATCACGTAATCGAGAATTTCGGTCTTGCCGAGTTGTGTGTCGACGGCAACTACGACCGCATGGCACGCGTAGCTGAACGTGCCGGTATCGCGTTTAGCCTGATACGACGTCGACACTTCCAGGCCGCGCGGATCGACGTCGGGCGGCAGCAGTTGTGGCGCGAGATACCACGTTCGCGCAATGTCGGCGATGGTGTAGCGGCCTTCCGCACCGACAACTGCGCCGTGCTCCCAACGCACGGCGTCGAGCGGCTCCTTCAGCAGCCATGCGCCGATTTTCATCATCCGCTGTCTGAGTTCCTTCGAGGCCTGCCCTAGTGCGCCGCCAGCCATCACGATCGAGCGCGAGCCCCATGTGCCGGTCGAATACGGCGTCACACCGGTGTCGCCAAGTACGACGCGTACGCGTTCCGTATCGATGCCGAGCACCTCGTGCGCGATCTGCGCAAGCGTCGTCTCCATGCTCTGACCGTGCGAATGCACGCCGGCCCGCACTTCGAGAATCCCGTCGGGGGTAAGGCGAATGACGGCCGGCTCGCGGCCCGGCACCATCGGAATACCCCAGCCATGATAGACGGAGGTGCCGTGTGCGCCTTGCTCGCAGAAGACCGCGAGACCGAAACCGATCCGGCGACCATCGGGTTCGCCGCGCCGTTGACGCGCGCGTATCGCGGGAAGATCGATGGCGGCGATGGCCCGCCGTACGGCCTCCGGATAGTTGCCGCTGTCGAAGTGCTTGTTGGTGATGTTGTCGTACGGCATTTCGTGCGGTTCGACGAGATTGCGCAGGCGCACTTCGTAGGGTTCGATGCCGGCTTCCACGGCGATTGCATCCATGACCGATTCGATCGCGTAGCACACGCCGGTACGAGCCACGCCACGGTACGGCAGGATGGGCGGCTTGTTCGTCGCGACCGACCAGGTGCGGCAGCGATAGCGATCCATCTTGTATGGGCCGGGCAGAATGCTGCCCACTTGCGCGGCCTCGAGGCACGCGGAGAACGGATACGACGAGTAAGCGCCTGAGTCGACGCTAGCCTCGCACTCGACGGCGATAAGCCGGCCGTCGAGTTCGGCATACGCGGTGATGTCGTAGTCGTGCTCGCGGCAGTTGGCATTGGCCGTCAACTGTTCGCGGCGATCCTCGATCCAGCGGACCGGCTTCTCCAGATGCATCGCAAGCCAGCCACAGCAGACTTCTTCCGGCAACAGGATGCCCTTGTAGCCGAACCCCCCGCCGACGTCGGGCGCGATCACGCGGACCTGGCCCTCATCGAGACCGAGGCAATGCGCGAGGCCCGTACGAGTGATGTGCGGCATCTGCGCCGACGTGTGGATGATCAGCTGAGAGAGGCGTCTATCCCAGTGTGCGACGACGCCGCGACCTTCCATCGGCGCCATGCTTTGGCGCGAGGTGCGTAGCTTGCGGCGGACCTTGATCGGCGCATCGCGGCGGATCGCTTCGAGGTCGACGTCGGGCTTCGCATCGACAAAGGCTTCGAGGAAGACGTTGTCCCCCCAATGCTCGTGCACGAGTGCGGAGCCTTCGCGGCGAGCGTCGAGCATGTCGACGACAGCGGGCAGTTCTTCGAAGTCTACGAACACCTGCGCTGCGATGTCTTCCGCGGCAGCGCGCGTCGCCGCGACGCACATCGCAATGGTTTCGCCCACCTGCCGCACCTTGCCGCTGGCGAGTACGGGCTGTTCGGACGGCTTGAAACCCGGCAACCCCGAATTCGCTACGATCGGTTTCACATTGTCGAGATCAATCAGCGTGTAGACGGATTTTTCCAGACCGGCCGGCTTCTCTATTCCAACGATATGGCCATGTGCGATCGGGCTGCGCACGAACGCGACGTCGACCATTCCGACCATGCGAATATTGCTGACATATTCGCCGCGGCCATGCAGGAAGCGGTCGTCTTCCTTGCGCGGCAGCGATACGCCGATGCCCTGCGGCCGGTCCGGCGACTTGACTGTGACTGCACGTTTCATCGTTTGCCTCGTGAAGAGAGCCGGGTCGGATTTACGCCGCTCGCGCGAGCGGCAACTGGGACGCATTGGCGTCATAGCGGACGCCATCGCGTACACAGAAAAGCGGTGCAAGCATGCGATCGGTGATCACCTGGGTGCCTTCGTTGTCTTCGAGCACCCAACGGCCACGGCGGTCGTCCAGCACGCTGATGTCAGCGACGCCGCCCACCTTGAGCGTGCCCAATTCACCGTCCATGCCGATCATCTTCGCGGCATGGCTGGTCGTCATCGCAACGACGTGATCGAGAGGAAGACCGAGCGCCAGCATGCTGGTCATCGCACTGACGAGACTGAACTGCGTGCGGCCGAGGAATGAGTGCTCTTCGTCGGGATGGCTGTCAGGCGTGCCCGCAGGCGAGGGCACATGCGTGTTGTATCCATGCATGTCCGCGCCCAGCGTGTCGGGGATCACGCCGCTGTCGAGCACGACGCGAGCTGTCTTGAAGCTGAAGTGCGAGCCGTGACCGACGTCGATCTTGAGGCCGCGTGCGACCGCTTCATGAACGAGCGGATGCAACTGGCCGTTCTCCTCGACAAACCCGCCCGGATGCCGGCTGAACGGATGCGCGAGAATATCGCCGGGCTTCAGGGTCTCGACGACCTGATTGAAAATCGAGTCGGGATTGACCGGCATGCCGCCGAGCTCCGGCTTGGGCCAGAGCTGTCCGAAGTGAATGTAGACTGGCAAGGCAGCATCGCGGCCAATTTTCGATGCGATCTTCATCACGTCGAGTCCCCAGCGCGCGAAGCCGCCGATCTCGGCATGCGCCTTGATACCCTTGACCAGATCGGCGTTGGCGAGCGCTGACTTGACGGTTGCTGCCGCATCGAGACAGTCGGGACGGTACAGGTCGGGATAGTAATGACCTTCGAGGCCGCCGACGAGATAGGCCGAAATAAAGGCGAACACGCGGGTTGCGGCGCGCTCGGCGACGAAGTTGCGAAAGCCCGGAATCGTGATGCAACTCGCTCCGCCTTGATCGACTATGGTCGTCACGCCGGAGTGCACGCCGCATTGATCGGCATTCAGGCCAAAGCGGCCGGTCACGTATTGATAAACGTGGCCGTGTGTGTCGATCAGGCCGGGCAGCACCAGCCGGCCGCGGCAATCGATGATTTTGGCTGACGGCGCCTGGGCGACGAGCCCGGCACCGATCGCGGCGATCGACTTGCCGTCGACGAGAACGTCGAGCGTGGCGTCGATGCCGGCGGCCGGATCGATCACGCGGCCACCTTGAAGTAGAAGCTGGGACATGTTTTGTGTGCGTTTCCGGGACGAGATGCGTGGTGTACCGCAAATACTGTGCCGGTTTGAATCCGTTGCTTCAATGATTCGGAAAAGCCTTTTGCATCAATGAGAAACCGTCGATATGGCCAACAGATGTGTGCCATACCACGGATTTTCCCGAGCGACTTCGCACCAAAATGAAGACTCTGAGGCGGATGTGCACCGGATTCTTGCCCAGTGCTATTTTTTGGTGAATTGTGTGGTGTGCCGCGCATTTGAAACGGGGCACGTCGTTCGCATAGAATGCTGCCATTGAGCGCGCGGTTCGCGCGTCTACGTCAGTTCACCAGTCACGCCAGAGACCGCACCATGTCGACCTTGATCATTCCGGAAATGGACCTCGAAACAACCCGTGCTGAGCTTGAGCGGCTGCAGGCAAGATCCCCATTGTTTGGGCGGCCTGGTTTTCTGATCAGGCGCCTGCATCAGATTCACGGGTCGTTGTTCGCCGAAGAGACTAGCGAGTTCAATATCACGCCCGTGCAATACAGCTTGCTGACCACGCTTGAAGCGCTAGGCGAAATTGACCAGAACACGCTGTCTATCGAGATCGGCCTTGAACGTTCGAGCGTGGCCGAAGTGATTCCGAGGTTGCATGCGCGCGGCCTCGTCAACCGAAAGCAGGCTGCGCACGACAAACGCCTTAGGCTCGTACGGCTTTCTGCCCAGGGCAAGCGTCTCGTGGCAAAAATGGCGCCGGCCGTGCAACGCGCGCACGACAGAACGATCGAGCATCTGTCATCTGTAGAGCGCGATTTCTTCATGTTGCAAATGATCCGGCTCGTGGAGGCCAATAATGAGCGGACCGTCGTGCCGTTGAGGTTGCCGGAGGGTTAGTGGTGGACAACGTGAGAAATTCGGTTGCCACTTGTCTTTGTCGAGGTCAGATTCCTTTGTCAATGGATCCGCAGTTTTGAGGAAGGGCGATGAGCGCACGTTATAGAACCACCACGGGCAGCATGACCTGGAAGATTCCAGCTCGAAATGTATACACAGCGTAGTGCCCGTCGACTCCCTTAGAGGTGGTTCCGTTCGTTCAGACTGTCTTCATGCGATCTAAGGTGGAAGCTGCTGGACCTCACGTTGCTGTTCTGATCGCAGGTAGCCGCGCGAAGTGGGCGCTTGCGGCAAGCATAAAGAGCTTTGGTGTCCATCTCGGTCTTTCATCGCCCTCGAGCTGGCAAGCATCGCTTTGTCGCGCGCGATGACCCCTGGCAAGTGGGCGCGCAGGAGATCGACCCACGTGCGTACCTTCGCATCGGTGAACTTGCGTGAAGCGTAAAGTGCGTAAATGTTCATCTTCTGCAGCGTGCGATCGGGTAGCACGCGAACTAGCGTGCCGTTGCGCAGACCGTCGACTGCGGCATACAACGGCAGCATCCCGATGCCCATGCCTTCGCGGATTGCGACAACAAGCGATTCGGCGATATTCACTTGCAGCGGGCCCCTGACTTGTAGCAATTCGCTGTCGTCAGGTCCTTCGAGTAACCACTCGCGCTCCGGAAAGCCAGGCGTGTTCAGCGTCAGGCATTCATGCTGCGCCAGATCGCCCGGTTGCCGCGGAGTGCCGCGCGAGCGCAAATAGTCCGGCGATGCGCACAGGATGCTACACGTCGAGCCGAGCAGGTGCGACACCATCTCCGAGTCAGAAAGAGACGGCGCTACGACGACGGCAACATCGCTGCCGCCACCGAACAGATCCGGCGTACTCTGCGACAAGGTTAGTTCGACCGAAACTTCCGGGTACTGGGCACGATATTTCGAGATCGCCGGCAGCACATAGTGTTGTCCAATGCTCGCCAGGCTGAACATCCGTAAAGTGCCGGCAGGGCGTTCGTGCGCACTGCGAGCCTCCTCTTCTGCAATGTCGAGGTCAGCTAGGATCTGTTGACAGTTTTGCAGATATCGCTCGCCAGCCGGTGTGAGGGCAAGACGTCGCGTCGAACGGTTCAGCAGGCGGGTTCGCAGATGGGCTTCGAGTTCTGATACCGCTCGAGACATGACTCCGGTCGTCGTATCGAGCGACCTGGCAGCGGAAGTGAAGCTGCCGGTCACCGCGATTCGCGTGAACGCGCGCATTTTTTGCAATGTGTCCATAAAACCCTCAGATTTAAGTGGACGGTCAACACACTACTCGTTGCTGCTGCGCTTGCCGCGGTCGCGGATTTGTCCGGAAACTCGACCGGCCTCCCCGACTATAAATGTCTCGTTGGCAAACTGTCGCGACCACGATCGATGCCATACCGAGGCGAGCACTGTCGGCCCAAGACCAGACAGGTGGTGTCGATAGCGGACCACCGCCGTGTCAGGAAAAGCGTAGCTTTACCAAGCGACCGAGACCGGTGATTAGGCGGCCAGACGCCAAAAGCGCAACACAAGCAACACGAAGAATAGGGCGGCGAACAGGACGATCCGGTAGATAGCGTCGACCGTCTCGCCAGAACATTTTCAAGGTGCTGTAGTCGCTAAACAAACAGGCGCTTGCGGGTACGCTGTGTTAGCACGATTAGAAATCTGCGGCCATCGCAATCGCTCGAGCTTTCCCCTGCTCGATAGTTTCCGGTCCCTTAGCATCCCAAGTGTGTTCCACCATCAGGCTTTTAACTTCATCCACACCGATGAACTTCAGCCAGAAATCGATGTAATCGGCTTGATGTTTAAACCCTGGGCTACTGATACCCGCACCTCTATCGTGGCTCTGTCCGCGAACATAGATGACGAGGGCCCTCGGGATCTTCAGCATTGGGCCGTATCTTTCGCCATCGAAGGTGAACAGCATGTTCCTCTGACTGACAAGATCAATCAGGTGTTTCAGCTTATAGGGATATCCAAAATTCCACATCGGGACACCGACCACTATCCGATCGGCTTGTTGAAAACGCTTCACAAGAGACTGTATCCGAATCCAGATCGACAATTCGGCGCTATCCATCGGCTCTTTTGATATTCCTTTGTACTTTGCACCAATCGCATGACGGTCAAAGTCAGGCAAGTTTTCGTCCCAGACGTTCAAGGTGTCGATCTCAATCGAAGGAGTAGCCTTACCATACGCATCGAGAAACGCGTTAGCGACAGAGATTGAGACTGACTTGGCGCCACGAGGAGAAGACACGATGTTTAATAGACGCATGATGCGTGACCCTGATGCGAAAGTGTGAACAATAGGGGTGAGTGCAGAATGCCTTGTTTCTTTATGTCTTGCACCGAGTGGTCCACGCATGCCGGGCCATAGCGGTCGGCCTGCGTCTGGAATAACGCCCCCCGCGAATGGGACGGCGTTTGATTGGACACAATTGCTCTTGCGAAGACATGAAGTCAGTCTACGGAGTGCACGACACCAGTTCAATAACGCTGGGCGGGTAGACGTTACCCACCACGCGAACGATCGTTCAAGGCCTTGTGGCGAACTTCGCACATCGCCCCGACGACGGTCGGCCGGTCGATCGATATGCCACCGCCTAATTGACCGCTCGCGCTCTATACGCCGATGCGAGCACCGCCTTACTTCTGCTCACCGGTCGCTTCGAGGATCAGATTTGCCACTTCAGTCGGATGCGACAGCAGCGACACATGGCTCGACTTTAGCTCGATCGTATGCGCGTGCATCCGGTTCGCCATGAAGCGCTCCAGATCGGTGTTGATGGTCCGATCTTCAGTCGACACCGCATACCACGTTGGCTTGTCGTGCCACGCGGCGACAGTCGTCTTCGCCATCGTGATCGCCTTGCCGATGGGCTGCTGAACCGCATAATACTTTTCTGCTTCAGCCGTCGGCAGATCGCCGGCAAAGTCTTTCAGAAATGCCTGCTCAGACAGCGCGCCGTAGCCGTCCGACCACTGAAGCCCCGCCGATGCGGGCGCGGCCGGGAATTTTTTCGTCAGCGCCGGATAGTCCTCGCCGGCATCCGGTGCACGCGCGGCAATGTACACGAGACCGGCCACCTTCGGATCATCGCCAGCCTGGCTGATCACCATCCCGCCGTACGAGTGCGCGACCAGCAGCGTTGGGCCCTGCTGCTGCGCAAGCGCGCGCTTGACCGCGTCCACGTCCGCGTCGAGCGAGGTCGTCGGATTCTGCACCGCCGTAACGTGCAGGCCCTTTGCCTGCAGCAGCGGGATCACTTTCCCCCAGCTTGAACCATCTGCAAACAGTCCGTGAACCAGCACGACGTTCTTGATCGGTGCGGACGGGGCGGCGGTGCTGTCCTGCGCGAATGATGTCGTTGCACTCAGCAGCGTGGCGCAGGCGAAACCGGCGAGGACAAACGAATTCAACTTCATGAGACTTCTCCGAGATAGTGAGGGATGAGATTCGCGGATTTCGCTCAGCCGCTGCGGCGAGTCGATAGACGAACCATACCCAGTCAATCATCCGGTCGATGCTTCCGACTGCAAGCGGGCGCTGGATTCTGGTGTACGAAGGTGCAAACACAGGCTCGGAGCAAACATTCCATTCGCTGCAATTTTTTTTATGGCGTCAAATGTGCCGCGACGCGAGACCGTCGGAGAACGCCGAAAAAGGATCCCGTTGCGATTTGCGGATAGACGCTTGACGCGAGACCGTGTGAAGCATGCCATTGCGGGCTGGGTCCATGGGCGGGCTAGTTTGCGGCTGCACGGCTATATGCCGGTGTGGCGCTGCTGCATCGTCTCGTCAGCCGACGTGGAGAAAGTCGGGTATGGGCTGCAAGAACTTTTGCATCCAGATGGTCAAACGGGAAAAGCCATCTTTCAAATCCCGCTTAATTTCACAGCCGTAAACGGGGTTGGAAAAAACCGGTCCTAGACGCTTTCGAATCCGGTCCCTGTTGTCTTCCAAGGCATCGTTGAGCCAATAGAGAGCCTGGACGACGCGCATCGCAGGCCTCCCGGCCCAATAAAGACGGCGGGGAGCGATGATGCGGGGCATCCGCTGCCGCGGGCCGGGCTAAGTGCCAGGTGGCGGGAAGGGTGCCGTTGAGCTACCAGATATGGCAGCGTGTTTCTGTCACAATAGCGCTCAGCCGTTTCGCTGACGTACCCTCGGCAACGCCCCACAACTGACCTTCTCGTAAATGCGCATCTTCGGAATCAGCCTTTACGTCATCATCGCCCTGTTCTTTGCGGTGCATGCCGTGCGCACTCAGCAGAACATGTACTGGCTGCTGATCCTGTTTCTTTTCCCTGGCCTTGGCAGTGCGGTCTACCTCTTTGTCATTTACTTGCCCTCCCTGCGCCAGTCGCGTGGGGCAAGGGCGGCAACGAGGGTCATCTCGCAGCTTGTCGATCCCAATCGAGCGGTGCGCGGGGCGCGCACTGATTTCGATCGCGCGCCGACCGTCGCGCATCGCATGCGGTTGGCCGCAGCGCTGCTCGATGCAGGAAATGCCGCCGAAGCCCTGGAGCATTACCAGGCGGCGGCCAGCGGGCCGTTCTCATCCGATCCGGCTTTACTCCAAGGGCTGGCGCGTGCGCAGTTTGCCAACGGCAATGCTTCGGCCGCGCAGGACGCACTGGAAAAACTGTTCGCCGCCCATCCTCTCACCCGTCGGCAGCCGGAGCCTGCCTTGCTGTATGCACGGGCCTTGGACGCGATTGGCGCGCCAGGCACACGCGCCGCGTTCGAGATTGCGCTCGCGAGCGCAAGAGACGCTGCACCGCGTTGCCTCTACGCCGATTGGTTAGCGGTGCAGCCAGACGAGGCTGACCACCAGCGTGCGCGCGAACTTTACGCCGAGATTGTGCAGGATGCCAGGCATTGGCCACGCCACGCCCGCGAACATAACAGCGAGTGGCTGCAACGGGCCCAGGCCGCCCTAAGCCGATAATCCACGGGCGCCCGCTTGAGAGCGGCAGACCTTTGGCTGCGGGCTCAGTCCGGGCCGAAGCCTGCCGAAGGCCCCATTAAACCTGACAGATTCGAAACGACCGGTTCATACGGTCTGCGCGTAAGCCGCTGTTCGCGAGCGATATGGATGACGCGAGTGCTTCGCGTATGGGAGCCCGATGAGGTTTCCCTGATTCCAGAGTTCTCATGCTCGAGACTGGCTGTTAATCCTCCGTGACGGTTTCTGTCAGATGCCTGGTGCACCAATCTACGACGGGCGGCCTGAATTCGTCAGCACCGGTCAGGGCAGCCAGTTCACCAGCGAGGCGTTCACCGACGCCGTGCTCGGAAATGTCCATAAGGCCTTTATCGTCTGGGGCGGATTTTTGCCCCACCTCTGCCCCCACACGACGGACGGCTCTCGCGGGAACAGAGCGGAATTGTCGGCATGGGCAAGTGGCCGGCCGCGTTCGTTTGTTCGCGAGCTTGGGGCTACTTTGCGTGCTCGCATATCAATGCGTGATCTACACGCGCGGCAACCGGTCATACCGATAACGCTGTCCCATTTCTGACGGGTCGGGGACTGCCAGCCGTCCAAACGTAAGTCGGCGGAGCAGCAGTTAATTCGCTTAAGAGAACCAAGGATTTGTGTCGGGAACTAGCCGGACTGGGTTGCGTAGAAACGTATCGTTACCCACTGAAATGACCGCTTTATCCGCACGCGGTCCCGTATGCCATAAAAAATACGGTTTCCTAAATTTCACCAAATTCCGATCCGCAGACATCCCACAGCAACATCAAATCGCCCGCATCTTCATCCCACCATTTGCAACGCGGTATTAGGGGAAAAACCTAATGTCTGACGAATCCTTACGCGTGCATATTTGAACTAAATATTCATAGGTGGATTCAGCATAATTTCCTAGCAGGAGAGACGATGAAAATTCCCACCAGTCCAAAGCGTCGCAAGCTGCTGAAGTTAGGCAGTGCTGCTGTCATCCTCCCGGTTGCAGCACGTGCTGGCGCTGCAACTCTTTCCTCGCCCGGTGCGACCGGCGATCCCTCTTCAGTTCCATCCGATACTTTCGATTCAGCCAACGCTTCGACGCAGGCGGATTCGGCGCGCGTTCCCACCGATCAGGCACTGCTGTTCCGATACGACTCGCCTGCTGTCGAGTCCAGCGTCCAGTTTCAAGGCCTGCCGGTCGGGAACGGACGACTCGGTGCGATGGCCGGCGGCGCGAGCGAACGTGAGGTGCTCTACCTGAACGAAATCACGTTGTGGTCGGGCAGCAAGAACGTTGTCGATCCGGCCTACACGACGACGGGGATGGGCACCTACCTGTCGCTCGGCAAGTTCTACATCGATCTGCCCGGTCACGCCGGCGCCACGAACTACCAGCGTTCGCTGGACATCAGCAATTCGATCGTACGCACGCAATACCGCGTTGGCGGCAAAACCTATCGGCGCGAGATCTTCAGCAGCTTCCCCGACAACGTGATCGTCGTGCGGCTCACGTCCGACGGCGGCACCTATAACGGCGCGGTGTCGCTGGTCGACGGGCAGGGGACGCAAATCATCGGTGAATCGAACCACGCGCTGTCGTTCTCGGGCGCGGTCAGCGGCAGTGGCGAGCTGTACACGACCTACATGCTGGTCGTTCCAGATGCGGGCGTCGCTTCGCTCGACTCGGCCAACGCACAGATCACTCTTCAGGGTTGTCCGGCGCTCACGATCATCATCGCGGCGCGCACCGACTACAACGGGCGCTACGTCGAAAACTATCTGACGGGCGTCAATCCGCGCGGTGCAGTGATCGCTGACGTGAAGGGCGCCGCGTCCCTGCGTTACCGCGAACTGCTCGAGCGTCACGTGCGCGACTATCGTTCGCTCTTCGGGCGCATGGACCTCGATCTCGGCAGGTCGAGCGATGCGCAACGGGCACTGACGATCCCGGAGCGGTTGCTGGCGCGTCAGGTGAATCCCAACGCGGCCGACCCGGAGCTCGAAGCAATGTACGTGCAGTTTGGACGCTATCTCACGATCTCGTCGTCACGCGGTTCGATGCCGGCGAATCTGCAGGGTTTGTGGAGCACCACGAACAACCCGCCGTGGATGGCCGACTACCACACCGACATCAACATCCAGATGAACTACTGGCTCGCCGATCGAGCCGGTTTGCCGGAGTGCCAGCAACCGTTCGCCGATTACGTCACCGGGCAGTTGCCGTCGTGGGTTCAGTCGACGAAGAATCACTTCAACGATGCCGCGAACGTGAACTACAGCAATTCGAACGGCAACGTCGCGGGCTGGACGGTCGCCATTTCGACGGGCATCTACGGCTCTATAGGCTGGGACTGGAGTCCGCCCGCGAGCGCCTGGTATTGCCGCACGCTGTGGAATCACTACCAGTACACGCTGGACAAGGCGTATCTCGCCCGCATCTATCCGGTAATGAAGTCCGCGTGCGAGTTCTGGCAGGCGCGTTTGATCAGAGACCCCGTGACGGGTCTGCTCATTGACGACAAGGACTGGTCACCGGAGCAGGGACCGCATCAGCAGCTCGGGATCACCTACGCGCAGGAACTCGTGTGGGATCTGTTCACGAACTATCTGACCGCGAGCCAGTTGCTCGGCAAGGACGCGGATTTTGCTCGCTCGATCGGGAGCATGAAGGCGCAGCTCTATCTGCCGAAGGTGAGTCCCACGACAGGGCAGCTTCAGGAATGGATGAGCGACAGCATCGTCGGCGAGACGGGGCATCGGCATCTGTCGCCGCTGATCGGCTGGTTCGAAGGCGAGCGCATCACGCTCGACAGCGATCCGAAGCTCGTGGCCGGCGTGAAGGCGCTGCTGCTTGCACGCGGCTTCGACTCGTTCGGTTGGGGGCTCGCATGGCGCATCGCCTGCTGGGCGCATTTCCACGACGCCGCCAACTGCTATTCGATGATCCCAAAGCTGCTGCGCTATTCGGTGGGCAATGACGGCGTGAGCGGCACGTTCGCCAACATGTTCGACGCGTATGCGTTGTCGAGCAACTCATCGGCGTTCCAGATCGATGCGAACTTCGGCGGTCCGGCGGCAATACTGGAAATGCTGCTGCAAAGCAGGATGGATCGCATCACGCTGCTCCCCGCGCTGCCGTCGCAATGGAGCACGGGGCATGTCACGGGCGTGCGGGCGAAGGGCGGATTTGCGGTGGACGTCAAATGGAACCGCGGCGTGTTGTCGTCCGTGAAGCTCGTCAGCGTCGGCGGCACGCGAACCACACTGCAATACGGCAACGTGGTGCGAGCCGCGTCGGTAAGGGAAAACGGAACGGCACGATTCGACGGCAACCTGCAGCCGGTTTCCTGAGCTCCCCAAAGCGGCCGGGCAGCCCGAAACAGACGCCGCACAGCAGTTTACCCGGAAGTCCCAGTTTCATTTTTCAACAAAGGAAAATCATGAAGATCCTGGGTCGCACACAGGTGTATCTGTTTTTCGCGAGCATCATGATGGTTTTCGGTTTGTCCGGCTGCGGCGGCGACCAGCAAGGTTCCTCCGACGGCGCGAGCGTCATGCAGGCCGCGGCCAACTCCGCAAACGTTTCCGCACAAGGCGGGCCATCGCAAACTCAGGCCCAAAGGTCGATTGCACTACCGCCTATGGGTTGGGCGTCGTGGAATGCATACGGCTGCAATATCACCGAGGATCTGGTGAAAACGGCCGCGGACGTTATCTCCGACGGCCTGAAGAAAGACGGTCCGTTGATGAAAGCGGGCTACAGCTATATCAACGTCGACGACTGCTGGTTCGCGCCATCCCGCGATGCGCAAGGCAATCTAGTTGCCGACCCCGTGAAGTTTCCGAGCGGCATCAAAGCGCTGGCCGACTACATTCACGCCAGAGGTCTGAAGTTCGGCATGTATGAAGTGCCCGCAGCCGAAACCTGTGCTCAGCGTAACAATCTGTACCCTGGGCACACCAACCCGATGGGCAGTCTTGGGCACGAAGTTCAGGATGCCAATACATTCGCGGCGTGGGGCGTCGACTACGTGAAGTACGACTGGTGCTCGCCGGATGGCACCGTCGACGATCAGGTGGCCGGTTTCCGAAAGATGCGCGATGCGCTGGACAGTGCGGGTGCCGCGGTGAATCGGCGGATCGTCTACAGCATCAATCCGAACAGTTTTCACACCGACAAGACGGGCAGATCGTATGACTGGGGGCAAGTCGCGGATCTGTGGAGAACGACCGAGGACATCACCTATGACACCGGTACACCGGGTCATCAAAGCACGCCGGATTTTTCCAGAATCGTGAACCAGAATTTCTACGGCAATCTGTTTCCGGAAGCGCAACATACGGGTGTCTATAACGATGCGGACATGATGCTTGCCGGGTTCGGTCTGAGCGCCGCGCAGGATCAGACGCACATGAGCCTGTGGGCCGTTTCCGGTGCGCCGCTTATCCTGGGTCTCGATTTCACGACGCCGGTCAGCCCGGCAACGATGACGACGCTGACCAATCCTGAGGTGCTCGCCGTCGATCAGGACCCGCGTGGCCTTCAGGCGATCCGGGTGGCGGTGCCGCAGAACGGTCTGGGCGTGTGGGCCAAGTTGCTCGCCGGTCAAGGTCGCCGTGCGGTAGTTCTGCTCAACACGACCGGGTCTGCCGCTTCGATCACGGTGAACTGGAAGGATCTCGGACTGGACCCCGCTGCTTCGGCCAGCGTGCGGGATATCTGGGCGCACCAGGATCTTGGTTCGCACACGTCCGGGTATACGGTGTCCGCTGTTCCGGCCGGCGGCTCCGTCATGCTGACCATCGCCGGCGTGGACGATGCATCGAAAATCCACCCGGCCAAACCGGTCACACATGAAGACGGCGTAGCACGCTATACGGTGAATGCAACCACGGGCGGGTACATCGACGTGACGTACCGGAACGAAGGAAAGTCTTCGCTGAAGGTGCCGCTGATTCTCAACGACAGCGTACTCACGACGATCCAGCTGCCCGTTACCACCGGACAGGCCCAGGGCACCGTCACGCTGTACATGCCGCTCGTGCCGGGAAGCAACAAGCTGACTTTCGTTCTTCCGGACAAGGGCCGCCGCGCTCCGTCGATCGGCAAGGTGACGCTGATCGCCGCTCCGCAACCCGCATTGCCGCCCATCGCCTATGAAGCGGAAAGCTCCACCAACATCATTCAGGATGCGGCAGTCCAGGCATGCAACATATGCAACGGCCACGAAAAGGTCGGCAATTTTGTGAACTCGGATTCGAGCCTCCAGTTCAACGGAATCGTGGCGCCTGCCGATGGCGAGTATGCGGTCCCCGTGGTGTATATCAGCGCGGACGACGGTGGCGGTTCGCCTCGTGCAATGAGCGTGAGCGTCAACAATGGCCCACCGGTCCCCGTGCAGTTTCCCGGTGAAGGCACCTGGGACTTTCCGATCCTGTCGAGTGCTCAGGTCATGGTCCCACTAAAAGCCGGTACGGCCAACACCATCAAGTTCTCGGTGATTTCCGGCAACTACGGTCCCGATATCGACGGCCTGGGCCAGGCAGTCAGCCAGCCGGCCAAACAGTGACCGGCGATCCATGGAGACAGGCATGAAGAATTTCTTGATGCGGATTGCGCTGCCGTTCGTATTGGCTACGAGTGGGGTACAGATGTCCGTTGCCGCCGACGCGACGGCCCAACCGAATGCCGCCGCGGCGCAATCGTGGGAGAAAGGATCGCGATTCCGCCACGACGAAGTGGCGGTCCTGTTCGTGATGGGACAGAGCAACAGTGCCGGTCTTAACGGCCTGCCCGCGGAACTGACGTTGACGGGAGCTTCGGGTGCAGGCGCGGGCACCGGCGGGATGCCGGCACCCAATGTATGGGGCATCCGCAACGACGGTTGGGGGAACATCACCGGTAACGCCGACGGGACGGGTGCGCCATTTACCCAGCCGATATCCACGATCGATCACGTGTCGTGGGTGAACTGGTCGGACAGCACGTCGTCCGACATGAATCTCGGCTACTACGGCGGCAGCGGAAATGCCGCCAATTTCGCCGCGTATGCGTGGCAGGCGGCGATCAATGCGGGCGAGCCGCTGCCCGATCTGTACATCATTCATATCGGCTGGGGCAGCCAGGGCGTGGACGTCGCAGACGACGCGTTCAGCGGCTGCTGCGGCTGGACGGTGCATGGCGTTAATCTCTGGCAACCCATGCTCGATGCAAGCAAGACGCCGACGTATGCGCTTGCACCGTTCGCGCGCCGCATGATGTATCTGGGACTGAAGCAGATTCTGGCGACCGGCAAGAAACCGCGAATCCTCGGCCTGGAGTGGAACCAGTGGGAGGCAGAAGCTGCACCGCTGAATTCGGCCGGCAACGCAACGACGATTCATCGCGCGCCGCAGAATTACGCTGACCTCTTCGGCAGTTTTTTTGCTGCGGTGGGTTCGACCTTCCCGGTGCTGATCGTGAAGCCGTTGTCGACCGCTTACGACAACGTCACCAACGCGGTAGCGCCTTATAATCCCGCCGCGCTTGCGTCGATGCAGAAAGTGTTCGGCGGCTTCGTCGACGCGAATCCTCGCATCTTCAGTTTCGTCGATGCGTCGCAGTCGCCGGACTGGAATGGACAGCCGCCCGGCTTCGGTATTTTCCAGGGCGGCGCGTTAGGCGGTGGGGACGGCAGCGTGCACTACAACCTCGACACGCAGAAATGGTTCGGCGAGCAGGCGCTCGCATCGTGCCTCGGACACTCCCGATTCTGTGGGCCGCGCGTCACGGATCTTCCGCGGCGCCTGCCGAATTGACGAACGGATCACTCCGTACCACTCGGCACCATCGCCGCGCTGAAACGGACCCGGGTACATCGTGCCATAAGTCTCGTGAAGCGAGTGGAGAAGGGTGCGGGAAAGCGGCCTGGCGATAGCCATGCCACGTGAACTCAGCGCAAACCTCTAACCTCGCTCGGCGTGACAGTTGCGGCAAATCGATTGCCGAAATGGGTTCTCGTGTAGTTGACGACAGCAGCGACCTGATCGTCATTCATCGCGTCGCCAAATGATGGCATCGCCTTCCGGCCGTGCAGGACGTTGACGATGACGTAGGTTGCCGCTTCGACTGCCGGGTTATCAGCGAGCGCCGGGTAGTGACCCGCGCCCTGTGCGCCTTTTCCGTCCGGCATATGGCATCCCGCGCAGGTAGCGTTGTAAAGCGCTTCGCCGCTTTTTTCGGTGAAGCGATAGCCCGGCGAAATCGTGAAAGTGCGTGGTGCTTCCTGTGCCACGGCCTGAACCGACACTGTCGCGGCTCCCATCAGCAAGGCCATCAGCATCGCGCCGAGGATCAGCGTCGGCCTATCCATTGACGATTCTCCGATGCAACCGGTTGATCGCATCCAGCGACGACAGCACGGCGCCTTCCTGCCATGCGGGGATATGGGACGCGTGCTCTCCGGCAAGGACGATCCGTCCGTCGATCTGACAGAGATTTGCGTAATGCGCTTTTCTCAACGCATCCGTCCATGCGGCGAAGCAGCCATTCGTGAACGGTGATCGGCTCCAGCTCATCGCGAAGCCGGTCTGGTACTCGCGCGCGTACTGCGGATGAATCTGGCTGCCCTGGCTCAATGCCACCGCGATCCGTTCGGCAGGGGGCAGCGCACCCATCTCATAGCTGGCGGGCCCCCACATGTAGGCGCCAAGCAGCACCGCAGGACCGGTCGATCCGTAACCTGTTGCCGGATAGCCGATCGTCGAGATCGGCAGATCAGTTTGCGTGATGCCGCCGTAGATCTGCTCGTCTTCTTCCCAGAATCGCCGGCCGAATTGCAACCCGATTTTCACCGATGTCTCGTAGGGCACCGCATCGATCGCGGCGCGCATGGCCGGACCGACCGCAATGTCGATCTGACTCAGAATCGAGAGCGGAATGGTGCACACCAGCCAATCCGCGTGCGCGTTCCGTTCGGTCCGGGTGGTCGTATCGGTATAGCGCACTGTGACGCCTTGCTCGTCCTGCAAGATAGCCGTGACTTTGGCGTTGAACACTACGGCGCTCGCGATCTGCGAATGAAGCGCATGGGCAATCCTGTCCATGCCGCCGACAGGCTGGAAAATGGTGCTCTGGAAGTCCTGCTCGTTTCCAGACGAGAGCCATTGCCACAAACGCGATGCAAGCAGGGGGTCGCGCGGGAGCAGATCCGACGGCACGGCCTCTGGCATCAGCCCACCGCCGTGCGCGGTCGCGAATCCGCGGCGTTCACTGCTTCGCCGGCCCGCCTGATAGCTGCCATCCCGACCGAGCGCACCCCATTCGCGGAGGGATTCGAGTAGCAGATGCGCATCTTCGCCTGACACCGCGTCGTCGAGTGCATCCTTGCGAATTGCTTTGGAAAGCAGCTCGGCGATATAGCCTTGATAGTCGGTCTGTACCGCCCGGAATCGTTGCGGCTTGCCACCGAAAGCCTCAGTCGAATGCAGGTATGCGTTGTAATTGACCTGGATGAACGGCTCGAGCGACACCTTCAGGCGTCTTGCGTAGTCGAGTACGCCCTGGTGGTGATACGGAATGCGCCACGGCCCCGGGTTCAGATAAAGCCCGTCAGCGAAATCGCAGTCCTGGGTGGCACCGCCGAGTTCTGTATAACGATCACCGCCCCTGACAGTCCAGGCCCGGCCACCCGCGCGGTCGTTGTACTCGAGCACCTGCACGTGGTAGCCCGCGTTCCTCAGCTCAAAGGCCGCGACGAGGCCAGCCATGCCCGCGCCGAGCACGAGAATTCGCGTTCCTTTGGGTGCGCCGTCGAGTCTGATCGGGCCGGCATAGGTCGAGGTAGCGGCGAACCCAAGCGTGCCCATGCCTTGCATCATGGCGGCCGCGCCGAGGTTCTTGCCGATCAGCGTCAGCAGGTGCCGGCGGCTCATCGCATTTGTGGTCATTCTCGACATAAGGACGTGGTGCCCCGACTGGAGAGAGACGATGGCAAACGAAATCCAATGGCATCCCAGATCGTAAGGCTCGAGTCATCTGGATCCGTATGTTTGCGGATTGCGTTGGGGCGTACTGCAACGGACTAGTTCATTTTATGCGATCACCCGTCGAGCGTCGTGATTCGAACACCAGAAACACCGGTGGTGAGCGCGCGATGTTGGTCGTCGCGCCCCCGTTGTGGCGCGGACGTCAGGAGGCCGCCTATTTCCACTGAAATAGGGCTCGAGGCGAATTAAAACTATGAACCGTTTCTCTTCACCACGCTCGACTGTCCGTTATCAGGACGGCCGACTGCGCCTTGTGGGTCGGGCTCGCCCGGACGCGTGAGACGACAGCGTTCGAGGACGAACGCGATGGGCTGGGTGGTTTCTCGACACCGGCCAAGCGGATTGAAACGCCCTGACCTGATGTAGCACCTCTCAAACAAGCAAGGTTTCCTTGCTTGTTTTTCTTCTGATTAGTCCACGTCTGCGAGGGCGCGTGTCGTGCGAACCTTGGACGGCCGGTCTCGCAGCAGCAGGGGCATCAAACGCCGGTTAGCGGTCTGCGCCGCCCACTCGCAATACGCGGCGCTGCCGAGCACCCAGCCCTTAAGCGTCGACTGCATCAGGTTATCGACCTCGTGTTCGTCAAGGGGCCGTGCGCCCAAATCGCGGTAAGTCTGATGGCGCTCGGACGGCGTATTGCCGAGCGCCCGGTAGAGTGGATGGTCCTTGATGAAGCTATCGACACGCATTCCGATGTGATGTGTGTAGCTCGACCACTGGTAGTTCCCAGGCTCTGCCACAAGGCGGTTGCGCACCGGCGCTTGATCGATGATCTGGCTCGCGAGCAGGAAATACCGGTCGGGCTCAATCACTGTTGCCCAATACGCGCCACGCCACACCGTACCGCGGCGTCCATGGCGGCGGTTGAAGGTCTCGACATAGCGACGGCCGACCGCCTGCATCGCCATGGCCACACTCGACTCGTATGAAGGCGTGACGAGCAACTGTACCGCGTCAGGCATAAGGACCCACGCGTGAACTGCCAGATCGGCGACGCGCGCTGCGTCTGCCAGGCAGGCGAGGAAGTACAGGTAGTCTCCTTCGTCCAGGAATGCGGGCCCCGTGAGCCCCTGCAGGATAACGTGCTGAGGTTGTTCTGGGACGTAGTGCCGTGCAAGCCGTGTCATGCTGAAGTAACCGGAAATCCGATGTGAGAAAGCGATCCGACAGGTATCGGACGCGGGACGGTGCGTAACGAAATTCTATCGGTCACGTGCGTGCGTTTACATCACGAACAGGCCTTTTTTCTGGCCTCTTTTCGTTGATTTGCCCATCGTAGCCAGCGTCTTTTTTATGTGTGCGCTGCGTTCGCCGTGGGCGGATTGACGGAGGGCGCGAACGCGTTCGCCGCCAATAACACGGCGGATGCGGGCGCGGCCGCCGCGCCTCAATGCATTGCGGAGCAGCCGTCGGCGCTGTCGTTGAACCGCTGGCAGGAAGACTGGTCGGCGCTGGCGAATCCGTGCGTGCCGCGCAAGCCATCCGATGCGCCCAAGTACATCCCGCTCGGCAGCGATCCGTCGACGTATCTGTCGCTCGGCGCGAACCTGCGCGAGGCCTTCGAACTGAACAATACGCCGCTCTTCGGGCTCGGCAGCGCGAGGCCCGACAGCTACGTGATCAAGCGCGCCGAAGTGCATGCCGACGCGCGCATCGGTCAGCATGTGCAGGCGCTCTTTCAACTCCAAGATGCGCGGTCCTTCGGCCGGCTACAACCTGATGCACGTGAAGCCGTCGATTACGTTCAAGGTGTCGCCGAAGGTCACGTTAATTACCGCGCGCGGTTTCCAGTGGCATGCGATCGCAGCCGATGCAATCTACAGTCAGGGCATGGCTTTGGTGCCCGGCACGGAAGGGGAGCGAACGCGCTGGACCGGGATGTATGGGCAGGTTCGCGCCGACTGGCTCGTCAGTGCGAACGTTGCGCTCGCGCTGGAAGCGGTGCGAACGCGGACTTAGGCGAATACTGGAGGTGGCCGACAGAAAAAGTCGGGCATTGCGGAGTGCTCGCATTCTCGTGACGGCCGCAGACCTCGGTACAGCATGAGGTGGCTACTCGCCATCGCGGCGGCTCAGTTTCAATAAGCGATTTTCATGCACTCGTGATGCTCAGCTTCGAGCATTGCCCCCACAACGAGCTGTTCGCCATGATGTCAGCCTGATTGCTGACGGGGGCACCAGGTGTCGGCATCAATGTGGCTGACTTGAATACAAAGTCGACAATAGTCTCCGGGTTTCAAAAGACAGTCTGTTGCAGACTGTGCGGGACGCCATCACATCCGCATCGCGCGCGACTACGAAGATGCCGGTATCACTGACGTGACCCGGCGAGAGTGGCCAGCGCTCATACAGTTGCTTTGGATGTCGATAGCCGAGAACGGAAATTCACGTCCGTGCTCGTGTACGACGTCATCCCGATGCGCCCGACCTTCGACGAACCAAAAGCCTGCAATCCACAGCACTCTTGTCAGTAGTGAGTCAATGAGTTTGGTCTGAATCGCCGCTGATAGTGGCGATTGGGACGGCGCCGTCGCGTTCTCGTGGCGTACTCGCGTGTGCGAACTCGGCTTGTCTTCGTCGCTGCTTCTACGGTTCACGATAGCCCGTCTGTCTGTCCAAGGCGCGAAGTTTGCCGAGGACGGCTCTATCAATCAATGCCGTCTTTACCCACTGTAACAGTCGTGGCATTCGTCGCTGCAGGATTTTTCGTTGTGTGCAAGAATCGCCGCGCGCGGCTTACCGGCCATAACAACGACAGTAGGCCGACTTCATATTGGTGACGAGGAGTAGACACTTGATTCAGCGAATTTCCGCCTTCTTTACTCAGGTGGTGCACAGGTTTTTGCCGGACCCCCTGATTTTTGCCATCCTCCTAACCATCGTGACTTTCGCGCTCGCGCTTGGTTTGACGCCGAAGGCACCCGCGGACCTCGTGATGCTATGGGGTTCTGGCTTCTGGAATCTGCTCGCATTCTCGATGCAGATGGCGATGATTCTTGTGACCGGCCACGCATTGGCGAGCTCAGGCCCGGTCAAACGGATGTTGGTCGCCCTCGCAAGCTCCGCGCGTACACCCGGCCAAGGCGTGATGCTGGTGGCGTTTGTGGGCGGAGTGGCCTGCGCCATTAACTGGGGCTTCGGTCTGGTCCTTGGTGCGATGCTTGCGCGCGAGGTCGCGAGACGTGTCCCCGGAACGGACTACCGTCTCCTCGTTGCAAGCGCCTACATGGGTTTCCTGACGTGGCATGGTGGCCTGTCTGGCTCGGTGCCGCTAGTGGCCGCGACCAAAGGCAATCCGATGGAGAAGACAGTAGGTCTGATTCCGGTATCGCACACCATATTCACCGGCTACAACGCGTTCATCACCGTCGGCCTCATTATTCTTTTGCCAATTCTGGCGAGACTCATGATGCCGAAGCCGGAGGACGTCGTCACAGTGGACCCGGCGCTTTTGCAGGACCCGCCGAGTGTCGAGCGCAAACTTCCTCCTAACGCGACGTTCGCGGAGAGGATGGAGGAAAGCCGTATCCTGGCGCTCCTGGTGGCGGCACTGTGCGCCGTGTTTCTGGTAATCCGATTCGTCAAGAACGGCTTCGTTCTTGACATCGATACCGTGAACCTCGTGTTCCTCGCAGCAGGTATCGTGCTTCACAAGACGCCGATGGCATACGCGCGCGCTGTAGCCGGTGCAGCCCGGGGTGCGTCCGCCATCATGATTCAGTTCCCGTTCTACGCTGGCATTCAGGCCCTTATGGACCATTCGGGGCTGGCTGGTGTAATTACGAAGTGGTTCGTCGACATCGCGAACGTTCACACATTCCCGCTTCTGGCGTTCCTGAGTTCGGCGCTTATCAATTTCGCGGTGCCGTCTGGCGGCGGTCATTGGGTGGTGCAAGGTCCCTTTGTTATGCCGGCAGCGCAAGCACTTGGCGCCGACCTCGGCAAGTCCGCGATGGCAATTGCCTACGGCGAAGCGTGGACGAATATGGCGCAGCCGTTCTGGGCACTGCCTGCACTTGCTATCGCCGGTTTGGGCGTTCGAGACATCATGGGCTACTGCGTGACGGCACTTCTGTTTTCAGGCGTGATTTTCGTGGCTGGTATGTACCTGTTCTGAGAAGGTCGGCGCTCCGCCTCAAGCGAGGTGGGGCGCCCAGGAAGGCATGTTGCGAAGCTTCGTGTCCTTCCGTATGAACTACATCGGGCCGTTGCTGCTCGCCGGCTAGGCACTAGATTCCTTGACCGAATTGATTTCGTAACGATTGGGTCAAATTTTCCTACGCAGCGATTTTTGCTTCGTAACACCGTCTGTTGTGATCTGTTCGGGGCCGCGGGTCAGTTGCGCAACCCTCGCCTGCAACGCCAAATATTCCGCTGGATTGAAGAACCGCATGCTTGTCCTGTAACGGCGTTTTGCTTCGATTGGCACTGGTAATTCCGGCTCGGCAGCCCTGGCCGAACGTATGTTGACCAGGCTGCCATTCTGGTCGTGGACGAACGTCTGCCAGTTCGAACTGCCGTTCTGGTTCTGTTATCGCGCACTCATGCCGAGCTTTTCGAAGTGTGCGTGGAACTGTGTGAAACCTTGGGCAAGCAGTGCAATGTGGTCGACAGCGCCACGTTCGTTGTCGGCCCGAATATCGTCGTTCTTATCGGCAGCCGCTCTGCCGCTACGCGACATGCTGACCAAGCCACGTGAGCAATGTGTCAGTGACGAAGGACTGATTTTCAAGGTTCGAGATGTGGCCCGCGTCGGGTATTAGCATTTGCCGGCAGCCAATCACCGCAGCCATTCGTGCCATTTCGGTTGGCGGCCGCGGAATGTCGAGTTCGCCGCACATGAGCAGCGTACTGGCGGCATCAAGACCGGCAAGACTGGCAAGCGCGTCGGACCGCCCGAAAATTAACCGGCCCAGCGGTACAACCGACTGTCGCAACTGGTCCGCAGAGAACCCCGCCAGCGCTTTTCGAAATCTTGCGTGCACTTCACCGTCTAGCGTTGCGCCCCGGCGGAAAAACAAAGGCGCGATGACCTCGATCATCGGAGCGGGAATGCTGCCAAGCGATTCGATCGCGTTGAACATCTGGGAATATTGCTTGAGCGTCGCATCAGGTTCGGCGCTCCTGTCGGTATCCATCAGGACGAGGCACTTGACACGGCCCGGTTCTCGCAACGCGAGTTCGGACCCCCACATCCCGCCGACCGACAAGCCGACTATCGCGCATTGTCCGATACCCAGGGCATCCAGAAGGCGGCCCGCATGTGTGGCCAAATCGCCAAGCGAACGCGTATTCTCCGGGAGCCGCCCGGATTGCCCGTGGCCCCAAAGGTCCGGAACAATGACCTGATAGTGGCGAGACAACGCGTCGATTTGCGGCGCCCACATTGACGAATCCCACAAGTAGCTGTGCCCCAGCAGCACCGGGAATCCCGTGCCGCGAGTCTGATAGTGCAGCGGCTTTCCTTCAATTTCGATGAATGGCATGTTTGATCAGGTAGAGGTTTCGAGTTCCGTGCGGCAGACTCGCTCCGTCGCAACGAGTGCAGCGTAATAACGCTTGAACCGATCAAAGCATTCCATCGGTTCGTTATGTTCCTGGGGCGCAACCTTGCTGAGGCACGGTCCTACTGGACCGCAGGCACGGGAGGAAAGTTCCGCGTATAGGCCCCGCTGCAAGTCGGCCCGAAGCCATCAGTCAAGCACTTGTGCCCCATCGACCTTCAGACTTGTGCCCGTTATGAACGCCGCATCGGGGATTTCCAGCCAGGCGACAAGTCCCGCAATATCATCGCCTGATCCGTAACGGCCCAGTGCAATTGAGCCCCGGATCTGGTCGGCCATCGGACCGTTGGCCGGGTTCATCACGGTATCGATTCGTCCGGGCCGGACGTTACTGATCGTAAATTCCCGGCTGCCAAGATCCGTTGCCAGTGCACGCGTCATGCCAGTTACCGCACCTTTCGTCGCGGAGTAGCGTTCAGACCGGCGACACGCTGTATGTCGGAGCGTTTATGGCCGACCGTTTGCTCAGGATCGATCTTCCCAGGAATCGCGAGCAGGGCTAGCCGGCCGAGCTGGCTGAGCAGATAGTGGGTTGCTCGGAACCAGCTTTATGCAAAGCAACGCGCGGGGAACGTGCGTCAAGTAGTACAGGTAGATACTCCCCACTCGGGGAAATTACGCCCGACGTATCGAGAGGCAATAACCGGGCCATTTCCAAACGTTCGCCGCTGCCGCCCGGATCGTGGACAATCATCGGGGAGCCTCGATCTGTAGCGGCCTTTCAAAGCGGCGACGGCCGCGCTGATGGAAACGACAGCCGACCGGATAGTATCGGCGAAGCCCATCTTGCCGGCTACACACACTCTAATGATCGACGATCGTTAGCCAGCATCTTTGGAAGCTGCAATCAATATAACTTCGGCCAACTCAAGCATTGACGGCAAAGGGCTCCTGCTAGCGAGGGTGAGGTGAGCACTGCCCTCCACCGTAGCCACTCCCACCGTATGATCGCCGGGATAACCGGAAAGCGCCAAGGGGCCCCACATCGATGTTAATTTGAACCGGCCAATCTCCGTTTGAAAACGGAGGCGCCCCATGTTGGTCAGCATGATGTCGCGTGCAAGCGCATTTTGTCGAATCTTTACCGCTCCAACGGCGTCGAGTCCGCTGTTCAGCAACTTGCGCTGGCCTTGAGTTTGCGCGCAGATGGCACCCCGTGCACCCGGTACGTTCAAGCCCTGCGTTGCTTGGCGGGCGACTGCCCAGAAAGATTCGGAGGCGTTTCGCTCGATAACAACTGAACTACTGGCGAGAAAGAGGCCGCATTGATCATCGCCAATGCCAAAAACGGAGCGAACGTCCACCGGTGAGAAAATACGCAAACTCTTCTCCCGCCACTCTGCTGAGGCGTTCCACCCAGCATGTACCATCGCACTACACAGTGCGCCGTGCATGGTCGTATGTTCAGCTCGAGCCCGCAGTATGATCCGCTCGGTAAGGTCGGCCGAGAGCTTCACACGATGTACGCGTGGAGTGTCCCGGGGATATTGAATTCCCTCGCCAGGTGGTACCGGCTGCGATGTTTCGGTCGAGATGCCACAAAGCTGATCGAGCGATTTGGGAATCGGCAACGGTTCAAGGTGTTCACCGTTGAGGCTTCTTAGCAAATCGCGGAAGCACAGAGACAGGGAAAGGCCATCGCATATTGCGTGATTGCCGACAAGCAGTACGACAGAGCGCTGCTCGCAGTGGGCAAGAACCGCACGTATCAGCGGAGCTGACTCAGTGTCGAACGGCTCAGCCAACTCGTCTGCCATTTGGCTATCCAACCACTCTGTTGCGATTGCTCTTTCCACCCACATCGCGTCGGCGGCAAAACGCAGTGGGATTTCCTGAACGCTGGGAACCTCGAAATAGGGCAAACCATTCGAACTCAGCGTAATCGCAGTAGATAACAGCGGATGTCGGCGTTGCAATGCGTCAAGTGCTTGGCGCCACGCGCGCAACGTCGTCTCGCCCTCGATTTCAGCAGCCAGGACAATTTGATTACCGGCACTTCGATTCAGTAACCCAAAGATATGTTCCATTGAACCTAGCGGTCTTAGCATCGAAGATTCCATAGTCGTAGCAGTAGTAGAAGCCTGGTAGATGCTTTGACGTCGGCGATCAAAGTGTTCCTGATGCCTACCGCACGAGCAGCTTGTCCAACGTGATCGGCGCTTCGCGCACACGAACCCCGGTCGCATGCCAGATGGCATTCGCTATGGCGCCCGCTGTTCCGGTAATACCGATCTCGCCCACGCCCTTGATGCCGAGTGTATTGACACGTGGATCGACTTCGTCGACCAGGATTGCCTCGATCGAAGGTATGTCTGCGTTGACGGGCACGTGGTACTCGGCCAGATTAGAGTTCATGGGCCGCCCCGAGCGAGTGTCCATCACCGCATGCTCCTGAAGCGCGAAGGACACGCCCCAGATCATTCCGCCGAAGTACTGGCTGCGCGCCAGTCGCGGGTTGATGATGCGCCCCGCCGCGAACGCGCCAACGAGTCGCGTGACGCGGATCTGCCCGAGCTCGGGATCGACCTTCACTTCCGCGAACACAGCGCCGTGAGCGTGTGCTGCATAGTCGCCTTGCGCGAGAGCGTCTGGCGCGGCGTTGCCCTTGCCCTCGATGGATGCACGCCCGGCTCGCGCGAGGATGGCCGTGTAGGTTTCCCCCCGGCTTTGATCGTCGCAGCGCGAAAGACGTCCGTTGCGCGCGATCACGCCCGTGTCGCCCGCCCCGAATAGCGGCGACCGGTCGTCGTTCGTCGCCATCTCGATCAGTTGCGCGACGATGGCTTGCCCTGCATTGTGAACGGCCGTGCCCGCAGTGGCCGTCCCCGCCGATCCACCGGCAATTCCGCCATCCGGCAGGTCGGACGTGCCGATCCGGAGCTGGATTTGCGAGAGATCGAGGCCGAGACTGTCGGCGGCGATCTGGGCCAGCGCGGTCCAGGCACCTTGCCCCATGTCGTGCGCGCCGCACGCTACCATCGCATTGCCGTCCTTGCGGAGTTGCACGTGGGCCTCGGCGGGGAACATCTTGGCCGGAAACGTCGCGGTGCCCATACCCCAGCCAATCAACAGCCCGGATGAATCCGTCATCTGCCGTGGCGCCCGCGGCCGGCTGGTCCACCCGAATCGCGCCGCACCTTGCGCATAGCATTCCCGCAGTGCTTTCGACGTGAATGGCTTGCCGGAAATCGGTTCCGCCTCGGCGTAGTTCTTGAGGCGGAACGCGAGTGGATCCATGCCGCACGCATGCGCCATTTCGTCGATCGCACACTCCAGCGCGAAGCTGCCTGAGGCCTCACCCGGTGCCCGCATGAACAAGGGAGTGCCGATATCGAGGCGAACTGCGTCGTGGGTCGATGAGATGGCTTCGCTCGAGTAGAGCGTGCGGGACACGGTGCCGCTCGATTCAAGGAAGTCGTCGAAAGTGCTTGATGCGGTTCGCGTATGGTGTGCGAGCGCCGTGAGCGCGCCGTCTGCATGGGCACCAAGGCGCAGCGTCTGACGTGTTGGCGCGCGATGCCCAACCGGGCCGAATAGCTGTTCGCGACGCAGCACGAGTTTGACGGGTCGCCCGACGAAGCGCGCCGCCATGATCCCCAACACCTGCGGTCCGGAGATCAACGCCTTGGCGCCAAAGCCGCCGCCGAGGTAGGGGCTGCGGATCAGTACGGACTTCATGTCGATGCCGAAGAGCCCGGCGAGGCGCGTCCGCGCCAGGCCCATGGCCTGGTTGGGGGTGTCGATCGTGAGCTCGTCGCCATTCCACTGCGCAACGATGGCATGCGGTTCCATCGCGTTGTGATACTGCGCGGGCGTTTCATAGGTGGCGTCGATGCGCACGGTCGCCGACAGCAGCGCCGCCTCGACGTCGCCCTCGGACTCGTTCGCGGCGTCCCCCGCGCCGACCACCTGTGGCGAGAACGGCTCGGCGGCATCGAGTTGCACGCAGGCGGCCCCGGATTCATACCTGGGCGAAAGCAGGTGCGCGCCCTCGGTCGCCGCCTCGAGCGTTTCTGCTATCACTACCGCAACAGGTTGATTCGCATACCTGACATTATCGTCCTGCAGGAGATCGAGTCTGAAGGTGAACGGGGTGTCCTTCAGGTCGGGATGCCGGGCGAGCTTCGGCGCATTGGCGGGCGTCATCACGCCGATAACACCGGGGTGGGCACAGGCGCCGGCCACATCCAGATGCGTGACGCGTCCTTTTGCGATGCTGCTCGCGGCAATGACGGCGTAAAGCATGCCTTCCGGGTGGTGATCGGCGGCAAAGCACGCCTCGCCGGTCACTTTGAGTACCGCTTCCCTGCGAGTGACGGGCTGGCCGGCACTCGAGCGGTGAGCGTCATGCTGGGAAAGGGTCTTAAGCATGGGAAAGGCTTCCTTGAACCACGGTAAACACAGACGCGGGCAACGCCGGCGACTGTCCAGGCGTACCGGCCATCGCGGTGCGCAAGACGCGCTTAATCACGCGACGCGCCAGTTCGATTTTGAAAGCGGCCCCGTCGGTTGGCTTCGCTTCGGCGAGCGCGGCGTTGGCTACCCGCTGAAATAGCGCCTCACCGGGCTCCTGGCTGTGCAGCAGTTCTTCAGCCGCACGCGCCCGCCAGGGTTTCGAGGCGACTCCACCCAACGCCAGCCGTCCTTCAGCAATCCTGTTCCCTTCGATGCGAAGGCTCGCGACCGCCGAGACCACCGCGAACGCATAGGACGTTCGGTCACGTACCTTCAGGTAGCGCGAGTGGTCTGCGAAACCCGCCGCTGCGGACGGTAGGCGAACAGCAACGACCAGTTCGCCGGGTTCGAGCACCGTCTCGCGATCCGGAGAGTCGCCCGGTGCACGATAGAAGGTCTCTAGCGGTACCTCGCGCCGGCCCGAGCGACCGTGGATTTCCACGACAGCATCGAGCGCCACCAGTGCGACAGAGAGATCCGAAGGATGAGTCGCTATGCAGTGTTCGCTCCAGCCGAGCACCGCATGGGTCCGCGTTTCCCCGCCCATGGCGTCGCATCCGCTGCCGGGCTCGCGTTTATTGCAGGCGCTTGCGATATCGTAGAAGTAGGGGCATCGAGTGCGCTGCAACAGGTTGCCGGCGGTCGTGGCCACGTTGCGCAGTTGAGCCGAAGCCCCGGAGAGCAGCGCTTCGGATACGGCAGGATAGGTTTTTGCAAAGAATGCGTCATAGGCGAGGTCGCTGTTTCGAACGAGCGCGCCGATTCGCGTCCCGCCGTCTGGTAACGGCTCGATTCTTCCGAGGTCCGGTATGCGCGTCAGGTCGACCACGCGAGCGGGGCGCGTGACACCGCCCTTCATCAGGTCAAGAAGATTGGTTCCTCCTGCGAGAAAAACGGCTCCAGGTGCGCTCGCTGCCGCGACCGCTTCGGGGATGGTGTTAGGGCGGACATATTCGAACCGGTTCATGCCGCTTCCCCGTTGCGGGTCTTTTCGCGCATCCGGCCCAACGAGTCGAGCACCGCCTCTGTGATGCCAGCATACGCGCCGCAGCGGCACAGGTTGCCGCTCATGCCTTCACGGACGCGCTCCGGATCGTGCCCGGTGCACCCTTCATTGATCAGCCCCACCGCACTCATGATCTGTCCTGGCGTGCAGAAGCCGCACTGAAACCCGTCGTGTTCGATGAAAGCGGCCTGCACCGGATGAAGTTCTTCGCCCCGCGAGAGCCCTTCGATCGTCATGATGTCTGCTCCGTCGACGGAGATCGCGAGAGCGAGGCAGGAGTTCACCCGGCGTTGGTCGACGAGCACCGTGCAGGCGCCGCATTGACCGCGGTCACAGCCTTTCTTGGTTCCTGTGAGATCCAGGTGCTCACGTAAGAGGTCTAGCAGAGTGACGCGCTCGTCTTCAAGTGTGATGTCATGGCGCGTGCCATTCACAGTCAGAGTGATGGGAAAGCTCATTCAATTTGCCCTATAAAAACTGCCTACTGTGGGGCCGCGCAATTGCGGGGATGTGCTAAACGGCGTATCGAGAGGCCAGGATGTCGCATCAGGCGGCTTACGCTGATTTTTCTAGAACAGGGCAAAGCGCGTTTTTATTCCACGCGATTCGTCGGATGACAGGGAAGTCTGTTCGTCGCCAGATCTTTACCGGGAACGAATTGAAAGAAGAGTGTCGGGATACCGCAAGATGTGAGGCAATAAAACTCGCCCCTCGCTGGGCAATTCGTTTCTTGCCTGCAATTGTCGCCGTACTCAACATGCGGTCAACGACCGAGGACCCTTGCGGCACAGGTTCTCGTACATTTCGCTTTCGATATTAATGCGGCACGCGCAAGACGGTGCTTTCGTCCTTGCTCGCCAGCAAGCAAAGGCACCGCGTCACGCCTGGAATAAATTCCCGGATGAAGTGTTCTTGCATGTAGGTGTGGGCCATTCAGCGGATCGGCGTCGCCCTGCGTTATCAGCAATACCCCTTACGAAGCGAAAGGGATACCAGTGAACGAGAACGTGCTCGTGCACCCTGATAGTGAAATCAGGTGTTGGGTCTTTCTATCCGAGATGCTGCGGCCAATTACTCGACGCACATTGCTCACGACCGAGCACGCCCCCGACAACTAGTCACGAAATTACACGGACACCGCTATGACAGCAGACAACGCATCTATGGAAGTAAAGCTCCGTCTTCGCGCTTACTACCTATGGGAAGCAGACGGTTGTCCCGAAGGTCGGTTGAGTGAATATTGGAAAAAGGCCCAGTCAATGCTGGACGACGAAGCGACAATCTGGGCGCCGGTGGACGAAGCGACTGCAGCGGGCACCCTATTAACCAAACGCCCTCACGATCCCCGCTTAAAACACGGAACCGCACCGGAAACAGGCGATTCACATATGCGGTCCGATGCGTCCGGAAAGAAGAGTTGATGTTCCATGCCACATAAGTTCATCTTTCCAATACATCGATATTTCGCTCGATACTGTCTGAGCGATAGATGTCCGGACTTTCGGTCCGTCAAGCAAACTCATCAGCTTTAGCCGTTGATTGTTTAGTTGAATCTGATTCAAACTGGGATACATATGATGCAAAGTGCCTTTTCGATCCGATCGAAATTGACTAGCGGGATTTCCATTTATGCCGTTATCGGCCAGCTTGCCGCAGAACATAAGGCAATCAATCTTTGGCAGGGTGCGCCCAATTTTCTGCCAGATCAGTCATTGATTGATTCGGCGACGCGGGCAATGAAAGAGGGCTTTAATCAGTATGCGCCCATGGCCGGCATACCGGCCCTGCGTCAGCTACTGGCAGAAAAGATAGCGAAGCTTTATGGCGCACGATACGATCCTGACCAGGAAGTTACTGTCACCGCCGGCGGTGTTGAGGCGGTCTACGCATCGATCACTGCACTCGTGCATCCTGGCGACGAGGTCGTCTTTTTCGAACCAGCCTTCGAGTGCTACGAGCCTATAGTTCGACTGCAAGGCGCGACGCCCGTTCCAATCAAAATTCCTCTCGATACATTGAAGATTGACTGGGACGAGGTGGCAGCGGCCATCACACCTAGAACACGCATGCTGATCATCAATACGCCCCACAACCCGACCGGTGCGATATTAGAAAAGTGTGACATCGATCGTCTGATTGCCGTTACCCGAAACACCAATATCGTTGTTCTCTCCGACGAAGTGTACGAGCATATGGTCTACGACGGAATGACGCACCATAGCATGTCACGTTACCCGGAGCTGGCAGAGCGCAGCGTCGTCGTTCATTCGCTAGGCAAGACCTACCACGTGACAGGCTGGAGAGTTGGCTACTGTGTTGCACCGGCCGGGATCATGGAGCAGATACGCAAGGTTCACCAATACCTGGTCTTCTCCGCGCCTGCACCGATGCAGGTTGCTCTGGCGGCGGCTCTGGAGAATTCAGAAAGTTACTTTGCCCTGGCAGAGTTCTATCAGCGCAAGCGCGATATCCTGCTAAGTGGCATGGCTGAGTCGCGGCTTGACATCAAACCATGCAGTAGCGGTTTTTTTATGCTGGCCCGCTTCAACGATTTCTCCAATTCTAGCGATAGGGATTTCGTATTCGATTTACTGCGCAGGATGCGGGTCGGCACTATTCCGTTGTCCAGCTTCTACGGCGATGGATCCGATACTGGCATGATCCGTATCAGCTTCTGCAAGGACAATGATACTCTGCGCGAAGGCGGGAGGGCGCTAGCGAATTGGCGGCCATAAGACCCCACGCCGAATTCGGCGCTCTGCAGCGTTGCGCAAGTCATGTTGCCGAGCACTTGCCATTCCGTCAAGCGGTCATCTGTCAGATACGGTGAGCGGATGGCTGCCGTCGCGTTCATCCGAATCGAGGCCACGGCTTTCCGGTCTCAGCCGCCACTTGTGCGATAAGTTGTTGTTCTCGTTTCCACGTCGCTTTCATGAGGCAGCCAATGCATCGTGTAACGTCGCGCGAAATTTTTGCACTGCGGGCGACATGTATGTTTTCCTTCGATGGAAAAGTCTGAGCCTGCTTTCGAATAGCGCAGTCTCGTAGGGAAGGGCAACAAGATCCCGACCTGGGTAGGACTGGAGCATTTGATCGGACAACATCGTGATCAAATCGCTATTGCGCAGCAAGGACGTCAGGAGCGTGATCGACGCGTCGGTTTCGACGACAACCTGAGGGGACACAAGGCCATGCTCCTCAAAGTATCGGTCGACGATCTGGCGCAGGCCATGACCTGGCAGTGGCAGCAGCCATTTCGCCGATTGGAGCATGCTCGGGTCGCCATGCGCAGCTGTCAGCGGATGGCCTCGTCGCGCGACGATCTGGTAGCGCTGCCGGCCGATGTCGTCCGATTGGAGTTCGTCCGGTTCCGTATCAGGCATGAAGCAAAGTGCCAGATCCAGTTGCCCATCCTTCAGTTCGTCGAACAGCAAGGCCGAGACCTGCACGGAAAGCTGGAAGGAGATCGCGTCCTCGCGCATTGTATAGCACGCCACGATTGGCAGGAGGGCGGACTCCAGCAGAGCCGGGACGACACCGATGCGGATCTTGCCGGTAGAGGCGGACTTTGCGGCTGCCATTTCGGCATAGGTTTGCGCGACCGACGCTCTTATGTCGGCAGCCCGCTCGACTAGAACGCGCCCTGCTCCAGTGAGATCAACGCCCCGCCCCCTGCGGTCCACGAGTTGGATTTCGAATTCGGCTTCCAGCCGCTGCACGATCTTCGAGACCGCTGACTGCGTCAGTCCGGTCTTTTGTGCAACCCGATGTAGATTGCGCGTCTCCGCCAGCACCGAGAATACGCGTAGGTCCTCGATTCTCATTCTTCCTCTGCTGTTCCATTTCGTAACCCAACTCTAGCGGAAATTCGTACCGCGGGGGCGGCTGCCACGGTACGCCGCGAGGTATTCCCGCCGGGAATCAAACGGTGCCGCGCTTTCCTCGCGTTACGGCCAACAATCTCGATGTCGTCTTCCGTCGCAAACACCGAGAGTCAGGAACCGCAATGGCCAGCGCAATCAACCCTTTTTTCATTGCTCGCGTCAATCGACGCCTGCATTCAGGGCGGAACGATAGACAGGAATGTACCTTGAACTAAAGGAGCCGATCTTGTCCGACACTTCGAACGCTGGCATACGCGCCGTCGACGCCCCGATATCCGCACAGAACCGCCGTGCGATGGTAGCGGTCATGTTAGCGGTCGCGCTGGCGACACTCGATACCGCGATCGCGAACACGGCGCTTCCCACGATAGCCGCCGAACTCCATTCCACACCGGCAGCATCCGTGTGGATCATCAATGCCTATCAACTCGCCATGGTGGCGACAATTTTGCCATTCGCCGCGCTAGGGGATGTTCTCGGGCACCGGCGCATATACATCGGTGGCCTGGTTGTGTTCACTGTTGCGTCGCTTGCCTGCTCGGTCGCCTCGACTCTACCGTCGCTCGTCACCGCCCGCATTCTGCAAGGGCTTGGCGCGAGCGCGATTACGAGCGTCAGCATCGCGCTGGTCCGCTCACTTTATCCGCCTCATCTGCTTGGACGCGGTGTCGGGACGAACGCCCTCGTCGTCGGGGTGTCGGTCGCAGTAGGGCCGACTGTCGCCTCGCTGATCCTTTCCGCGGCTGCATGGCCATGGCTCTTCATGGTGAACGTGCCGCTAGGCCTCGTTGCACTCGCGTTTGCGCTGCCCGCGTTACCGCAGACGACCCGGGGCACGCATCCGTTCGATCCCTTGGCCGCATTGCTGAACGTCGTCACTTTTGCGTCGCTGATTTATGCGCTTGGCGAAGCTGCACAACGTGCGCCTGCTACGCGCGTGTTCAGCATCGTGGCAATCACACTGGTCTTCGGTGGACTACTGACTCGGCGAGAAGCCGGGCGTACCGCGCCCATGCTGCCCGTCGACTTGCTCAAGCGGCCGGAGTTTTCGTTGTCGGCGATAACGGCCGTCTGCGCTTTCGCCGCGCAGGGCCTCGCATTCGTCTCGCTTCCGTTCTATTTCCAAGAGGTGCTCCATCGCGGCCAGATCGAGACGGGTTTCATGATCACGCCATGGCCCGTTGTCGTCGCGCTCGTCGCGCCGGTTGCCGGACGACTGTCCGACCGCTACCCGCCTGGCCTGCTGGGCGCGATCGGTCTGGCTTGCTTAAGCGCAGGCTTAGTGTCGCTTGCGCTGTTGCCCGATCATCCGCCCGTCCACGTCATTACCCTGAGGATGGCGATCTGCGGGGTAGGGTTCGGCTTTTTCCAATCGCCCAATCTGAAGGCACTCATGGCAAGCGCACCGCCCGCGCGCAGCGGTGGAGCAAGCGGCATCATCGCGACTTCGCGGTTGCTCGGGCAGGCCACCGGCGCTGCACTCGTAGCCTTGAGTTTCAGCATTGCCGGCCATCACGGCCCGACGCTCGCGCTGACAGGCGGCGCGATGTTCGCGGCCGCGGCCAGCATTGCAAGTGGATTGCGCCTGTTTGCGCGCTCGCATCGGTCGGCGGAACACGGGAGGATGATCGACCAGAGGGCGGAATGACGCGATCGGTTAACTTAGCCCTCTCGGATCCGTAGTTTGAAAGTCTGCAGTTTCATATCGAGCGGGACCCACCAGGGACCCGGTCCGACGACTTCTTCAGCAGGGGAGCTTCCTGCATCGGGCGCGTGTCAAACGATGCCTTTTCTCCGCAGCTCACCGAGTTCATCCGCATCGATCCCACACAGCGATACCAGCACATCATCGGTATGTTGCCCGAGCGTCGGCGGCGCACTTCGATATTGGATCGGCGACGCTGACATCCGGATCGGATTCGCCACGCCAGGCGCGCTGCCCGAGAGCGGATGGGGCAAATCCACCCGCATACCGCGGTATTGGACCTGTGGGTGTGCGAACGTCTGCGCGATGTCGTTGATCGGTCCGCAAGGTATGCCCGCGGCCGCGAGCGGCGTCACCCACTGCTCGATCGTGCGCGTGACCAGGATTTCCTGAATCATTGGAACGAGCATTTCACGGTTCATCACGCGTGCCGCATTCGTCGCAAATCCCGGATCCGTTGCCAGGTGTGCGCAATCCGCAATCTCGCAGAACTTGCGAAACTGTCCATCGTTACCGACCGCCAGCACGATTTGCCCATCTTTGGCCTTGAACACCTGGTAAGGCACGATGTTCGCGTGCGCATTGCCCTCTCGCTTCGGCGTCTTGCCCGATACCAGGTAGTTGAGGTTCATGTTCGCCATTGCCGCGACTTGCACATCGAGCAAGGCCATGTCGATGTATTGGCCTTCGCCCGTCTCGGTACGATGCGCCAGTGCGGCCAGGATGCCGACGGTTGCATACATGCCCGTCATCAGGTCGGCAAACGCTACGCCGACCTTTTGCGGACCACCACCCGGCAGTTCGTCCCGCTCACCGGTGATGCTCATCAATCCGCCCATGGCCTGAACGATGAAGTCGTAACCGGCCATCTTCGAGAGCGGACCGTCTTGCCCGAAGCCCGTTATCGAGCAGTAAATGAGTTGTGGATTGATGGCGCGCAGATCGCTGTACGCAAGCCCATAGCGTGCCATGTCGCCGACCTTGTAGTTCTCGATGAACACGTCGCACTGTTGCGCCAGCTTGCGGATGATGGCTTGCCCTTCATGCGTCGCAATGTCCAGCGTCACCGATTTTTTGCCTCGATTTGCCGACAGGAAATAGGCGGACTCGCCAGTGGCATTGCCGTCATGGTCGTGCAGGTAGGGCGGGCCCCAGCCGCGCGTGTCGTCGCCTGTGCCGGGACGTTCGATCTTGATCACTTCAGCGCCCAGGTCCGCCAGCGTTTGGCTCGCCCAGGGGCCGGCAAGGACGCGGGACAGATCGAGAATGCGAAGGTGTGAAAGTGCGCTGGACATGAACGTCATCCTGAAGTCGAAGGTAATTCGGGGGTGCTTCTGTTAGGTCCGCTGTGCGGACCAGTAAGATAGAATCTGAACTGATACGCACATTAGCGGACTCGGTACGGAATGTAAACACCGTTGCCGCGGCAGGTGATAGCAGTCGAAAGTGGCCGCGAGCATGCAATATTGCCGAGATTTTGATCGCGCGATCCGGTTTGTTACGCAAAATTGCACGATCGTTCCAAAATGGTCCGCTATGCGGACCGAAATTCGAAAACGTTTGACACGGAGATTTTCGCCATGACAGGATTCGGCAAAAGGAAGGGTTCGGGAGAGCAGGAGCAGAGTGCAGCCATGTCGAAGACGAAGAGCGCGGCGGGATCATCGGTCCCTCCGTACGAGCAACGTGACATGGCGCGTTTCGACGAAGAGGCGGGCACGGATCGGCAGTTCGTGACCGCGCTAGCGAGGGGACTCGAGGTGCTGCGGTGCTTCGGCCCCGGGGAGCGCTATCTGGGGTTGTCGGAGTTGGCTCGTCGCACGAGCCTCCCGAAAGCAACCGTGGCGCGATTGGCGGGCACGCTCGCGAAGCTTGGCTATCTGCGCTATTCGGAGTCGCTCGGGAAATACAGCCTTGGCACCGGTGTTCTCTCGCTTGGCTATTCGATGCTGTCGAATCTGGACATCCGCGATGTCGCGCGCCCGTTCATGCAGGAGCTTGCCGAGTATGCGCGCGCGTCGGTGGCCGTCGGGGTTCGTGATCGTCTCTCGATCGTCTACATCGAGTGGGTGCGCAGCAGCGCGCCGATTACGGTAATGCGTGCGGTCGGCGTCCGCTTGCCGCTCGCGACGACGTCGATTGGACGGGCGTACCTTGCAGCGGCGCCGGAGGATGAGCGCAACGAGGTGCTCGAGCAAGTGCGTCTTCAGGATGAATCGGACTGGCCGCGCATCAAGCGCGGTATCGATCAGGCAGTGAAGGACTACGAGGAACGCGGCTTCTGCCTCTCGGTCGGTGAATGGGACAAAGATATTGCGAGCGTCGGCGCGCCGTTCACGGCACCCGATGGCACGCGCATGGCTTTCAACTGCGGCGGCCCGGCATTCGTGATGAGCCGGGACACGCTGGAAAACGACATTGGTCCACGCCTCGTGGACCTGGTGCAACGCTTAGGTGCCGCCATAGGGCGGCGATGAACGACACGTGGGACGCTTGAACGAAGCGCCTCGCTGGAATCAGGAATACAGATGATCCGTGACCATGAAACGCTAATCCTCCTTCTCGGCGCAGTTTCGCGCTTCGTGCGCGAGCGGCTCGTCCCCGCCGAGGATCAAGTAGCGGAAACAGACCAGATTCCCGCTGACATCGTTGCCGAGATGCGCGAGCTCGGGCTCTTTGGCCTTTCCATCCCCGAGGAATACGGTGGTCTCGGGCTCACGATGGAAGAGGAAGTGCTTGTGGCGTTTGAAATCGGGAAAACGTCGCCATGCTTTCGCTCGTTGTTCGGCACCAATGTCGGTATCGGGTCGCAGGGAATCATCATCGATGGAACGGCAGAACAGAAGCAACACTATCTGCCTCGGCTCGCGTCGGGCGAACTCATCGCCTCCTTCGCGCTGACCGAGCCGGGTTCCGGTTCGGATGCCGCTTCACTGAATACGCGGGCCGTGCGCGACGGTGACCACTATGTCATCGACGGCACCAAGCGCTTCATCACGAACGCACCCGAAGCCGGCATCTTTACCGTCATGGCTCGCACCAATCCCGATGTCAGAGGTGCGGGCGGCATCTCCGCATTCATCGTCGAAAGAGGCATTCCCGGTGTATCGCTAGGGAAAATCGACAAAAAGATGGGGCAGAAAGGCGCGCATACATGTGACGTCATCTTCGAAAACTGCCGTGTGCCTGCGCAAAACCTCATTGGAGGTATCGAGGGAATCGGCTTCAAAACCGCTATGAGAGTGCTGGACAAAGGGCGTCTGCACATTGCTGCGATTTGTGTTGGCGCGGCCGAACGCATGCTCGACGATGCCCTTCACTACGCGATGGAGCGGCAGCAGTTCGGCAAGCCGATCGGCGAATTTCAGCTTGTCCAGGCCATGCTGGCCGATAGCAAGGCGGAGATCTACGCCGCTCGTTCGATGGTGCTCGATGCGGCACGTCGGCGGGACAACAAGGAGGACGTATCGACGGAGGCTTCGTGCTGCAAGCTCTTCGCTTCGGAGATGTGTGGCCGTGTAGCCGATCGCGCCGTGCAGATCCACGGCGGCGCGGGATATGTCTCCGAGTATGCGATCGAACGCTTTTACCGCGATGTGCGCCTGTTCCGCATCTACGAAGGCACGAGCCAGATTCAGCAACTTGTCATCGCGCGAAACATGATACGCAACGCGAGTATCTGCTCGCTGCCGCAGTGTCGAAAAAGTGAAGTGTGCGGTGACTGATCACCGCAAATCGTTTGCCGTAAAAGCACCAGAGAGCGCTTGCGGCATGTTTGTCGCATGGAGGAGTGTAGATGGAAATCAATTCGTTTAGCCGGCAAGGCTTGATCGCCCACGATCGTGTATGGATCGCGGCATTTGTCTTTGCTTTTCTGGGTCTGATGGTCGACGGAGCCGACCTGATGTTCCTGTCCTATAGCCTGTCGAGTCTCAAGCGCGAATTCGGGCTCTCGAATGTAGAAGCGGGGGCGCTCGGCAGTATCACGCTCGCCGGCATGGCGATCGGCGGCATCTACGGCGGATGGGCCTGTGATCGCTTCGGCCGCGTGCGCACGGTGGTCTGGACTATCGCGGTGTTTTCGATTGGTACGGCAGCACTCGGCTTCACGCACACCTTCTCACAGTTCGCGGTTTTTCGCTTCATTGCAGCGCTTGGGCTCGGCGCACAGTACGTGGCGTGCAATACGTTGATGTCCGAATATTCGCCTACCCGATTTCGTTCGACGATCCTCGGCACGCTACAGGCAGGCTGGTCGGTGGGCTATGTCGTGGCAACCGTTCTGGCCGCCTGGATTCTGCCCGAGTTCGGCTGGCGCTATCTCTTCTTCATCTCGATTGTTCCTGTCGTCCTTGCGTTGATCATGCAGCGTATTGTTCCCGAGCCGGAGAGTTACGTTGCGTCGCGGGATGCGCGTCGTCGCGGCGAGGCCGTCGGAAAAGAAAGCGGCGCGGGTACGATGAAGCTCGTCTTTGGCGATCAGGCTCACCGTCGCATGTTCATGCTGTGGTCGCTGACGGCAGGTCTGTTGCAGTTCGGCTACTACGGTGTCAGCAACTGGATGCCGACCTACTTGGAGAAGGAACTGCATCTGAACTTCTCGTCGATGACGAGCTATATGGTCGGCACCTATGTCGCCATGATCCTCGGAAAGATCATGGCAGGCTGGCTCACGGACAAGTTTGGCCGGCGAGCGGTGTTCGCATTCGGTGCATTCGGCGCGGCGGTGTTCTTGCCGGCGATCGTGCTGTGGCACACGCCCGGGAACATTGTCTATCTGATGACCTTTTTTGGCCTCCTTTACGGAATGCCGTATGGCGTGAACGCGACTTACATGACCGAGAGTTTCGAGGCCCGCATTCGCGGCTCGGCCGTCGGCGGCGCATACAACCTGGGACGTGCCGGCGCGGCGATTGCGCCTGCCGCAATTGGATTCCTTGCAACGAACGGAACGATCGGGCTTGGTTTTCTGGTCATGGGCGGGGCCTACTTTCTTTGCGGTCTTGTGCCCGCGCTCTTCATCAGAGAGAAACTCTACGATCCGCAGAATGCGTGACCGTAACGACTGACCGGGGCCGTACCTGCTCAGGTTGCGGGGCGGCGGCATATTTGTTGATTGAGGTATTTATGAAGATTCTGGTGCCAGTCAAAAGAGTGGTCGATTACAACGTGAAAGTCCGAGTCAAGTCGGACGGCACGGGCGTCGACATCGCGAACGTGAAGATGTCGATGAATCCGTTCGATGAAATCGCGGTTGAAGAAGCGGTGCGTCTGAAGGAAGCGGGCGTGGCGACGGAAGTGATCGCTGTGTCGGCGGGTGTCACGCAATCGCAGGAAACGCTGCGCACGGCGCTGGCGATCGGCGCGGATCGCGCGATCCTGATCGAGTCTTCAGTGGAACTGCAGCCGTTGGCCGTGGCCAAGCTGCTGAAGGCGCTGGTCGACAAGGAGCAGCCGCAGCTGGTCATTCTCGGCAAGCAGGCGATTGACGACGATTCGAACCAGACCGGCCAGATGCTGGCTGCACTGGCGAATCTGCCGCAAGCTACCTTCGCATCGAAGGTTGTCGTCGCTGACGGCAAGGCGACCGTTTCGCGTGAAGTGGACGGTGGCGCTGAAACGCTGTCTTTAAAGCTCCCCGCAGTCATCACCACGGACTTGCGCCTGAACGAGCCGCGCTAC
>NZ_JARESV010000036.1:0-79678 GCF_046026985.1 Paraburkholderia sp. RL18-101-BIB-B | reverse complement strand
TACGCGGTCTTTACCTGGATCTGCCACTATGGAGCTACCACGTCTTCGAAATGACCGCATCGTGAAGGCGCGCACGACGCCAGGCGTGAGAGCATTGCAACCCGAGCTGTAACCCGTTGGCGAAACCGGGGCAACTCCAGCTCCACCCGTCGCGACGTGCCCACGGCGCCATTGCGTTATTACGGGCCGCGACCGTCCGCTGACGTGGGACAAGTCCGAGTCTCCGCCCGGCACGTTGCAGATCCTTGTAAAAGCGCACCAGTCGTGGCGCGAATAGTGGCGAGCCCAAGTGTTTCCACGTTCAGCCAGCGATTGAACCAGCGGTATTGGAGCGCGACCGCGACGGTCTGGAAATTTCCACCGATGCGTGTCGATAACCCACGCGACCATGCGAGTTTGGTTGACCATTGTGCAGCAAGTGGAACCGACAACGTGATCCCATAGCGAGTACTGCTTTGCAGATCTTGGTTCTCGACGCCATTGATCATTGTCCGGCCGCCCGTGAGATACGTAACGTCCGCGGCAATCCACAGTCCGGGCCGCCAGCCGAATCGATCCGACCGTGTCGGGGAAAACCACACTACGCCTCAAGATCCGCGCCGCGAGCCGCATACTGGCGGCATATCCTGGAAGGCTGTGTTCACATTTGCGACGGTGCCAAATGCGCGGGCAAGCGATGCAACACGAGATAGCTGTCGGCGAGCTTGTCATATCGAGTGGAGACGCGGCGAAAATGTTTGATGCGGTTGAAGCGATATTGGACCAAAGTTCAATTGCCTTTTAACGCAGACGAGATCAATACTCCTTTCAGCCATCATGAGTTGCGAACCGTCGTCTGCTCATCGACGAATGCTTGTCTCATATTCGCAATGGCCAAGCGTCGTGCGCGCCAGGCGGATCTCGAAGACGACGTCAACGATTCTGAGAAACCTCGGGCCGCAAGAGATACGTCACGGCAAGGAAGTGGCGGGCCGATCGGGACGGTGGTGACGTGCACGGTTCCGGTTTCGGCTTTGCGCCTTGACGGCGTGTTCACCGCCGTCGATAGGCGGGTCGGCGAATATTCGAAAGCATTTTTTGGGGCTTTTCGCAATGCAACGAATTGTTCGACTTTCGATCGGCCTGGCGATCTCGTCGCTGGCAATTGCGGCAGCGGCGCAGCAGCCCATCATTTATCCCGCCCGGGGGCAGAGCCCGGAACGCCAGCGAACGGACACCGCAGAATGCCAGGCGTGGGCTCAGCAAACCACCGGCGTCAATCCTGTCGCGCTCGCGCAGCAGATGGCGAGCAGCCCACCACCACCCTCGCAGCAAGGCCACTTGTTCCGCGGCGCTGCGGGCGGTGCGTTGTTCGGAACGCTGATAGGCGGCGCCGCTGGCGGCCATTGGGGCGAGGGAGCGGGAATCGGCGCACTTGTCGGAACGATGGGGAGCGGCATGCGGATGCGGCGCGAGCAACAGCAAGCGGCTATGGAGCAGGGAAGCATGCAGCAACAGGCGTCGAGTCAGCTTTCGACATACAACCGTGCGGTGGGAGCGTGCATGACCGGCCGTGGCTACACAGTCGAGTAGTCACTGGCGCCGGTGATCCAGTCCATCGAGCGCTTGCTCGCTGATTCACGACAGGCAGGAGAAGCAGCTATGTTGAAGACACTGCGGACAAGCACCCTCGCGATCCTCGTTTGCTCGACGCCGTCATGGGTGCTCGGCGCAGACTTCGACGGCAGCAAGCCGCTGTTGTGCGCCACTATCGATGCGCATTTCTGCGGCGTCGGGGAGGTTTGCTATCGAACGGTGCCGGCGGTCCTTGGCGCGCCGCAATTCATCCGCATCAACTTCGCCAAAAAAGCCGTGATCGGGTCGCAGCGCACCACCGAGATCCGGCACATGGAGCCGAGCGAGGGCCAGTTGCTCCTTCAAGGCACCGAGCTGGGCTACGGCTGGAGCATTGCACTCGATACCAAGACGGGCAGCATGTCCACGACCCTCGTCAACCGTGAAGACGTGTTCGTGCTCTTCGGCGCCTGTACGCCGTCGTAGCTCGCTCGCGGCTCCGGATGCCGCGCCAATCGCGTCGCGCGGGAGGCACGAACCCGGATCGCCCCGGCGCCGATGTCGCACTTCGAGCACCGGGTTCCGCTGTTGTCATGGAAGCGGCCACATGCCAGCGTCATCGGAGATTCTCCGTTGCACGTGCTCCTAATCGGACATGCGTAGATCATGAACAGCGAGGATGTCGAGAAGCAGCACGCAGAGCTCGTCGCGCTCGCCATCGTTTCGCTCATCGCGGGTGCGGCCTGCGGAGCGCTGGGAACGCTTTTCCGGCTCTCGCTCGGACGAGCGGACCAGGCGCGCGACGTGTTCATTGCGTGGGCGCGTTCCGAGCATGCCGTCGTCGGCTTCGTCCTCGTGCTGCTCGCCGCGTCGGCATCGACCGCACTTGCCGCGTGGCTCGTCAGGCGTTTCGCGCCGGAGGCGAGCGGCAGCGGCATCCCTCACGTCGAGTCCGTGCTGAACGGCGACCAACCCACCGCGCCCTTGGCGCTCATCCCGGTGAAGTTCGTGGGCGGCGTGCTCGCCATCGGCGCCGGGCTCGCGCTGGGCCGCGAAGGTCCCACGGTTCAAATGGGCGCCTCGATCGCTCATTTGCTCGGTACACTCTTTCGCCGCAATGCGGACGACTGCCGGGTCCTGCTCGCGGCGGGCGCCGGTGCCGGACTTGCGACGGCATTCAATGCACCGATCGCCGGCGCGGTATTCGTACTCGAGGAACTGGTGCGCCGCTTCGAGACGCGTACGACCATCGCGGCACTCGGCGCATCGGCCGGCGCAATCGCGGTGGCGCGCTTGATGCACGGCGACTCGCCGGACTTTCAGTTCGCGGCGCAGCCCTTCCCGGGCTTCGGCACGGTGCCGGCGCACCTCGCCCTCGGCGTCGTCGTCGGGCTGCTGGGCGCCGCCTATTGCCGCGCAATACTCCTGGCGCTCGCCGCCTCCGACCGGCTCGCACGCTGGCCGGTCGAAACGCGCGCGGCGCTTGTCGGCGCAGCGGTAGGACTGCTCGCGTGGCTTGCGCCGGACCTGGTGGGTGGCGGCGACGCGGTCACACAGAGCGCCCTCGTGGGCACAGGCGCGCTTTCCGGCATCGCGCTCACGCTCCTGATCCGCTTCGGGCTGGGTGCCGTGTCATATGCAGCGAATACCCCGGGCGGACTGTTTGCGCCGATGCTCGTGCTCGGCGCACAAACGGGCCTCGCGTTCGGCCGGATCTGCACGCACTGGTTCCCCGGGGTGGCCGCTGATCCGACCGCGTTCACCGTGGTAGCGATGGCGGCCATTTTCGCGGCCGTCGTGCGCGCGCCGATTACCGGCATCGTCCTCGCCACTGAAATGACGGGGAGTTTCACCCTACTTTTACCGATGCTCACCGCATGTTTCAGCGCGATGATCGTTCCCATCTTGCTGCGCTGTCCGCCGATCTACGATTCGCTGGGCGAGCGCCTTCCGCATAAAAGCGGGCACGCAGGGAAACCTGCGCAATGATGGACCCGTCGGTGAGTTGGCGCTCTCACTGTGGGTATTGACCTGGGTTGCGAGTCCGTACCGGACGCGACGACGCTGCGATTCCGGACACGGGCAGCAGGCCTCGTGCCCGATCATCGGTGCGTTGCTGTGCTACCAGATGCGCAACGTGCGCGTCATCGCGGAAGCACGTGCGCAGCGCGCGATGATCGAATCGCTCGACGCAACGAATGCAGGACATTCATCAGCACGGTCAAAGCGGGCAGCCCGCGCGAATTAGGCGCCCAGCTATTCTGAACTTGGCCTGCATCGCGGCCCATCTCACAGTCAACCTTCGTTTCACACATTAACAGTGCGTGCGGGTCGGATATGGCCGATTCCCCGCAGCGAGGGCGGTGTCCATTCCATCTCGGCCGGTCAGCGACCGCCCGGCTTGCCTGCGTTACGCCGAGCTTCGCTGGATCGTGTCGTAATAGGGTGCGGACTGTTTTCTCGCACGGCGAAGGAGCGATGCCGCCACGCCTGCGCGGTGCTTCGCAACGGGCGGCCTGCACGACCGGTAGACCGACTCATCCCCCCGGCGCGTCCGCGTGCGGCGCAGGCGCGATGTTCTGGTTCAGGCGGAACAGGTTCGTCGGGTCGTACTGCGCTTTGATCGCGCCGAGCCGCCCGAGCTTGGTTCCATACGCCGCCTGCAATCCTGCGAAGCCCTCGTCGCCGCCGAGATAGTTTACGTACGCACCCGGCGCCCTGTACGGCCCCAGTGCGTCAAGCAGCTCACGCGTCCACGCAATGTTCCGTTCGCTATCCTTTGCATCGGACCATGCAGACGTTACCACGATATTCCACGGCCAGTTGCGATGCCCGAACGCGGTCGCCGATTCGGGAACGCGGCTCCATGCGCTGTTGCCATAGTTCTCCAGGACGATCACGGTATGCCGTGACGGGACATGCGCGAAACGATCGACCACGATGTCGACGGCCGCGTCGTCGAACGCCTTGAAGTAGCTCGATTTCCAGTAACTGTGCAGGCCCGGCGGCCACAGGAAGTCCGCCATGCGCTGCGCATCGTTGTATGGCGTGGGTGCGAACTTGTCGACAAGGGGCGGCCCGTATTCGCGCAATCGCCGTAGGATTTTCTCGCCTTCTTCCACCGGCCCGGCGTAGACGCCACCCAGACCAGCGACCGGGGCGCCGCGCATCGGTGGAGGCAGTGAAGGATCGTCCGGCATGTGGAACAGAAGCGCGCCTAGCGTCGATTCGTCCGGTGCTTCCGCTTCGAGATCGCGCCATCTGCGGATTGCACCCGCCGCTGCTCCGGCGGGATGGAGCACAATGCCAGCGAGCACCGTTCCGGCCGGGTGCACCTTGAATTCGAACGAAGTCACCACACCAAAGTTGCCTCCGCCGCCGCGTATCGCCCAGAACAGATCCTCATTCTCGTGGCTGCTGGCCTTCACCCTGCGACCGTCGGCGAGCACGACCTCGGCGCCCAGCAGATTGTCAAGCGCAAGTCCATGCTTGCGAACGAGCCAGCCGAGGCCACCGCCCAGCGTCAGTCCAGCCACGCCGGTGATTGACACGAAGCCGCCCGTGGCGGCAAGGCCATACGGCTGGAGCGCGTCATTGACTTCGCCCCAATTGCAACCGCTTTCCGCACGCACGGTGCGCGCCGACGGATCTACCGTGATGGCTTTCATGCGCGACAGATCGACCACGACGCCGTCGTTGCATACGGCATATCCGGCGACGTTGTGACCGGTGCTGCGTACGGCAAGCGGCAGGTTGTGCTTGCGCGCGAGCACCACAACCCTTGCCACGTCGTCGGCGTCGACGCAGCGCGCGATCAGCACAGGACGCTTGTCAATCGAGACATTGAAGACGGCACGCGCCTCATCGTAATCCGGATCCTCAGACTGAATGAGCTCACCCCGAAAGCCGGATTGCCGAATTTCAGAAGAATTGATCATCGCATCCTCCTTCGGCGACTTGCTAATCAATCAGTACGCCTATGTGGGCGTCAAGCGCTACATAAAATACCGCGAAGTCCCGCGCCGATGACGTATACAGAGTGCATTCGAAAAAATGGACAACTGACGATTTCTAGTCGTAACTCTGGCCCAATGCGGCCCAGCTTCACTCTAGGAAAATGTAGGCCGCATATCAAGGTTCGCGACAGGATTAAGGCGGCTGAACCCATAGTCATTCAATCAGCACTTAAGACGTACAACATCCAGGACCCCAAGTGTTGATGGAAGCCGTTAAAAACCCCGGGGGATGTTCTCTGCCAGGTCCATGTAACACGTCGTTGTCCAATCCACGGAAACTGTCGCCGAGCGAGTTCGTCAAATTCTTGGTTCAACAGCGACGCGCACTTGCACGACGCTGTGTGCTCCCACTCGACTCCAGCGCCGCTTCTGAATACGCCGGGTGAAGCGCGAGACTTGAATTTTCACCGAGGCTAACTATCCGCTATCCAGGTTATTTGATCTGTTGATGGCGCGCGGGTTACGTTACGAAAACGAAGACCAACCGCGCGAGCCGAATCGAAGCGCGTGGCTTGACATGCGACAAAGCCGTCCGGGGCATTAGTTATGAAGCCATTCGGAGGAGACGCAATGCCCGACATCGACTTAATGAAGCGAGAAAGTCGCGTTTTCGAAGCCGGAGCAAACTTTTTTGGTCTAAGCCATTTTCCGAGGTTCTTGACGACAGCAATGCCCGCCCGCTTGTCGCGAAGAATGCGGGGTTATCGCTACTTGTCCAGCGGTCTCATGCGCCGATAATTGTCAATTTTGACCTTCCCCCGGATCGAAATGCGCGACCGAATCGACGATGAGATCACCTTTCGCAAGCTGGAAGTCCTGCTCGCATTCATGGAGACCGGAAACCTGTCGAAGGCAGCCGAGGCGCTGAACGTGAGCACGGTCAGCGTGCATCGAGCGCTGCACTCGCTCGAACAGGGCGTACGATGTGCGCTCTTCCGGCATGAAGGCCGCAACCTCAAGTCGACGGAAGCTGCGCAAATGCTCGCCGATGTGGCACAAGAGGTGCTCACTCTGATGTCCGCCGGCATTCACGCGACCCGTGAGGCGGCGGGGTATTCGTCGGACCGGCTGAAGATCGGCTCGCTGTACTCGCTGACCATCAGGACCGTGCCTGACATCGTTGTCGACATCAAGGTGCGGCGGCCGACGCTCCAAGTCGAACTCGTGCTCGGTTCGAATGCCGAACTGCTCGACAAGCTGAAACAGGGCACCGTCGATGCGGCCCTGATGGCCTTGCCGGACGGCGAGCCCGAAGTCGATTCCATCCCACTTTTCGAAGACGACATCTTTTTCGCGGCGCCTGCCGGTTCACCATACGCGAACCAGGAGGCGGTCGATTTGCGGGACTGCCGCGACGAGACCTTCGTTTCCCTCGGCGAGGGCTTCGTGACATATCGAGGCTTTATGGAGGCATTTCGCGTCGCGGACTTCACGCCGAAGGTGACCATGAAAGTCGGCGATATTTTTTCGCTGATGAACCTTGTGAGCGGCGGGGTCGGGTATACGCTATTACCAGGCCGCGTGCGTGGCGTGTTCGGCGACAAGGTGCAATTCATTCCTCTCAAGCCGCAATACCTGATGCGCCAGTCAATCGGTGTCAGCTTTCTGCACGCACGCGAGCGCGACCCGAACCTGTTGGCGCTGATGGCCGTCTGCCGTCTTTGCACGAGAAGGGCTGGCTGAGGTTTCAGCCCTCACTCGCGCACCCGTTCCCGCTCGATCAGCGCGCCAAGGTCCGGCAGCGCCGTCTCGCTGCAACTCACCGCGATCCCCTCTGTGAGAATCGCGCTGCTCAACCGGGTCAGCACGTTGGCCGGCGGCATCTCGACGGCGAGGCGTGCGCCTCGTTCCCACGCAAGCCTCACGGTGTCATGCCAGCGCACCTGCCGCGCCATGTTGCCTGCAAGATCGGCCGCGATGCGTGGGCCGTCAAAAAGCGGGCGTGCAATGTTGCTGCTCAGATACACGATACGAGGCGCGCGTACGGTGATCTGGCCAAAGGCATCGGCGAGCGCCACCGCGGGTGCGTCGAGCAAAGCGCAATGCGACGGAGTCGCCACGTCGAGACGCTCGCAGCGTTGCGCCCCGTATTCGATCGCAAGCGTCGTAAGGCGGTGCATGGCAGCATCGCTTCCTGCAACGACCATCTGCGTTTCTGCGTTAATGTTCGCAAGGAACACGGGCGTGGCCTCGCTGTTCACTTGCGCGATCAGTCGTTCGAGCGCCCGCTGCGTCATGCCGATGATCGCAGTCAGGCCGTAGCCGCTCGGGTAGGCGCGTTCCATCAAGTGGCCGCGCAACTCGACGAGCTTCACGGCGTCGGCGTATTGAAGCGCGCCCGCGATCACGGCGGCCGGATAGGCGCCGATCGAAAGCCCCGCCACCATGTCGGGTTCGTAGCCGCGGGCGCTCATCACGCGTGCCTGAGCGACGCCCGCGATCAAGATGCAAAGTTGCACCGCGACGGTAGAGCGCAGCGAATCGGTATCGTCGAGCGATGTGACGTCGTAGCCCAACGTGTCGCTGGCTTCCTGCAGTGTTCGAGCGACTTCGGCGTGAGACGGGAGCGCATGCAACATGCCCGGGCGCTGCGAGCCCTGACCGGGGAATGTGAACAGTACGCTCATGATGCGTCGCCAACCCAGGGATCCGATACGAGCAAGGGTCCATGCCCCGTTTTCAGCAGAACGCGATCCGCGTTGCCGGCCCATTCCGCGAGCGCGAACCCGCCGCGGCCTGTGTCGACCTGCATGTCGATGCGCGCGGGCGACGCTTGCAGCAACGCGAGAAGCGAGCGGGCTTCGTCGCGCGGTAGAGGCTTCGATGCGCGCAGCAGCAGATCGAGGTCGCTGTCCTGCCGCAGCGTGCTCACGCCGCTCGCAAGCGCAAAGCCGACGCTGCCGGTGATGCCCCACGTCAACCGAAGCCGGTCGAGTTCTGGCGCGATGCGACTGAGTGCGCGCACGCAGGGCAGCGTCGTGAGTGCGGCGTTCGTCCGCCAGGCGCGGCCTTTGGTGAGCGCCTCGGGCGTGACGCTGAGACGAATGCGCTCGCGCGCCACGTGAGCGGCGAACCGCTCACTGCGTGCACGACCGCGAAGCCCGACCGGCACCACGCCCTGCTCGCCGACCGCTTCGCGCCGCATGACCACCGGCGCGTGCGAAAGCCACTCGCGCGAAGCCCATCCAGGTACTTCCGATGTCGAACGAAGGTCCTCCCGCTCACTGATCCACAGGAGGTCGTGCGGGCGAAGCGGTTCGTGAGAGGTAGACAAGAGGATTCTCCCAAGCCATCAAGCGTCCATCAAAGCCTTAGTCGCAAAGAACAACAGCGAAGGTCCGAGCAGGCAGCCGACGCCCGTATGGAACGTCGCGATCAGCGCCCCGTAAGGCACGAGCCGACGATCGGTCGCGGCGAGACCCGCGCTCACACCGCTCACCGTGCCCGCCAGGCCGCCGAAGATCATCGCGGAGCGCGGCGTCTTCAGTCCCATGAAACCGGCCGCGAGCGGCGTGCCGATCATCACGATGATCGCCTTGATGAGGCCCGTCGCGATGCTGAGCGCGATCACATCCGAGCTCGCGCCGATCGCCGCGCCCGTCACCGGTCCCACGATATACGTGACGGCGCCCGCGCCAATGGTCGTCATGCTGACAGCATCGGTGTAGCCGAACGCATGCGCGATGCTCGCGCCGACGATGAACGGCAGCACGGTCCCGAGCAGCAGCGACACCACGCCAATGAGTCCCGCCTTACGCGCCTCGGTGGCCTGCACCTCGAACGCGGTCGCGACGATCGCGAAGTCGCGCAGCATCGCGCCGCCCATGAGACCGATGCCGGTAAAGAGCGGCAGGTCGGCGATACCCTTTTGCCCGCCGGTGAAGGCGCCGCCGACATAGGCGAGCGCGAGGCCGATTACGATGGCGATTGCCGAGCCGTGCACGCGGCCGAAGGTCAGCTTGCGCGAAATCAGCGACGACACCCACATGATGAGGCCCACCAGCGCGAACGCAGTGACGAGGCCGTTCTGAATCAGATTTTTATCGAGAATTTGCAACATGACTGACTCCTGATTCAGATTTCTTCAAGATGCGGAGCGTTCACGAACGATGTGCTATCGCGACCGGTGCGGGAAAGAACGGCAATGCAGCATGCGCAGACGGCCGCAGCCCCCAATGCCGAAAGCAGTGCGACGGGGCCGCCTTTGAGCGCGGCGACGACGTTCTGGTTAGCCGCCATCGCGACGACGACGGGGATGTACATGGCGCCCCAGAAGCCGACCCCAAATTCGGTTTCCTTCGGCAGCAGTCCCTTCTTTTGCAGATAGAGCTTCAGGAAAATCAGCAGCAGCATCGCGATGCCGACGCCGCCGACGTTCGTCTTCACGCCGATCGCGACGCCGAGCAGGTCGCCGAGAAAGAGTCCCGCGAGATGGCAGAACGCGAGAAGTGCAGTTCCATAGATGATCATTTCATGTCTCCTGTAATACCTTTATTGGCTTCTGACGAGCCGGTGCGAGAAGTGACGCTCTACCGCCATTGCTCCCGCAGCTTGCGGCGAACCGTCGCGGAGGCCGCGCGGTGCTCGCTGCCGAGCCGACTTTCCAGACCGCGCGACGGGTCGTTGCGGATGTCGTCGAAAGCGGCTTGCAGCGCCTTCTCGACGGTGGTCTGATCGGCGTTGGTCGGCGCATCGGCGTTGGTTACGCTCAGGAGTTTCCAGAGCAGCCCGAGCGATGCGTAGTTGTCGATGTCGTAGGCCATCGGCGGGACGCGCGCCGTGAACGCTTCGAGATCGGCGACCGAGCGGAGCGTGACCCGCGCCGCCGATTCCTTGCCCATCGCGTGGACCATGACCTTCGGATCGGCGAGTGCGATGAGGCGGTTGGCCTGATAGCCGTGCGCGAGAAACGCCCCCGACATCGCGCGCCCGACGATCAGCCCGATCACCGGATGGCCCGCGAGACGCGCGCTGGCGTAGGCATCGGCGGCGGCGGCGAGCGCCTGGTGGATGCCGTACGCTTCCTCGCGCCGGCCGTACGCCTGGCTCGCCACGTCGATCACCGCGACGATCGCGCGTTTCTCTTCACGCTTGCAATCCGCATCGACGACCTCACGCACCGCGCGCGCCACTTCCCATCCTTCGACGAGACCGACCTCGCCGCCGCGCGCCCGCGGGAACGGATTGTCCGGATCGGGCACCACGGCGATGAAGCGCGTGGGATGGTCGCCCAACCGCGCATCGGCGACTCGCACCGAAGGCGGATAACCAGCCTGCAGCGGCGCGCTGTAAGTGAGCGCGTCGAGCCAGACTGCGCCGCGCTTCGAAAGCTCTTGTGTGCTCATAACTGAAACCCCTTGCCGTAGATGGCGGCCGCCTGTTCCGGCGTGGCCTGCACGCCCGGATCGACCTCGGAAAGCCGCGTCAGAAAACCCGCGACGCGCTCGCTGCGGCATGCCTCGGGCCGCCCCGCGCGAAAGCGTTCGATGACGGCCGCGCGGATCGCGTCGGCGTCGTCGGCGACGTAGTCGTCGACGAGTCCCGTGCGATGCCGCTGCTCGCAGCCGGTGAAGCTCCAGATCATCGGACGGTCGCGCGAATCGAATTCGGCGATGCCCGCTTCCTGTTCGATGACCGCCGGACCGTTTAGGCCCAGGCGCGCTTCGCGGGTGCCGATCAGATAGCTGCACAGTCCCGCCGCGATCGACATGCCCCCATAGCAGCCGATCGGCCCGGCCGTGATGCCGATCACCGGCTGATAGCGCCGCAAGTCGACGATGCCTGCGTGAATTTCCGCGATCGCGGCGAGCCCGAGATTGGCTTCCTGCAAGCGCACGCCGCCCGTTTCGAAGAGGATGACGGCGCGCGTCGGGATGCCTTTGCGGTTGTCCTCGGCGGCGAGTTCGAGGCTGCCCGCGATCTTCGCCGCCGACACCTCGCCCATGCTGCCGCCCTGGAATCCGCCATCGATGCCAAGCACGACGGCTGGCTGCCCGTCGATGGTTCCCTTCGCGACTACCATGCCGTCGTCGGCCTGCGTCACGATGCCTTGGCGCATGAGCCACGGCGACGTGATGCGCTGGAACGGATCGATCAGTTCGCTGAAGGTGCCTTCATCGAGCAGCTTCTTCGCGCGGCTGCGCGCGTCGAGCTCAATGAAGCTCTGGCGTTCGAGCAGTTGCTGTGTATCCATGATCATCACGCTCCGCCGGTTGATTTCAGTTGTTCGAAGACCTGCCCGATGCGCATCTGCACGACCCCCGGCGTCGCGCCCGAATCGTTGATTTCGAGCTTCGCGGCGGGGAGCGACCCGTCGCCGAAGATGCGTTCGAGCACGGCCTGCCAGAGGCGGCCCTTGCCGTCGACGGAAGTCGTGACGCTCACGACGGTGCGGTGCGCCGTGTTCGCTTCGAGCAGCACTTCGAGGTCGCCCGAGGCGACGACGCCCGCGAGCGCGCGGCCTTGTACGGGTTGCCCCGCCGGGAATTCAAGGACGATGGTTTCCATGTGTGTTCCTATGTGTTCGACGTGTGAGCGGCTTCGCGTTGAAGCCGGTCGAGAAAGAGCGTGGCGGCGAGCAGGTCGGCGGCTCCCCCGGGCGATACGTGCAGCTCGACGAGACGGCGGTCGAGCGCCTTCAGTTCGCGGCGCCCCGCGAGCGCCGCGGCGCCGCCTTGCTCCAGAACGCTCCGCGCGCCGTCCTGCATCTCGACGAGCGCGTCGGGTCCGCCGCGCGCGAGCACGCAGGTGTCGTCGAGGCTCGCCATCACGGCGAGCAGCGCGTTCAGGCGCGCGGCCGTTTCGCTGTCGCCGCGCATGCGCGAACGCACGAGTTCCGGCAGCGCGACGTCCACGACGTGCGGAAAGCCGGCCTGCGCCTGTCCGCGCGCGCCGCCGACGTTGTAGTCGAGGCACGCCTGCTCGCCCTTGTTGCCGGTCAGCGCGGGCGCGTGCCGATCCTGCACACGCGCAATCGATCCGGCGCGTGCGGCGACTGCCTCCGGCGCGAGGTCCGCCGGTTCACGCGCTGCGCCGGTCACGAGCAGCCCGAGCGCCCAGATCGCGCCGCGATGCGTATTCACGCCGCCGGTCGCATCGAGCATGCGCGCTTCGCCAACGCGCCCGATTCCGCCGATGCGCTCACGCAGCGCGAGCAGCGGTTGCGTTTCGATGCCTGCACGCGCCAGTTCGACGAACGTCGGCTGCAATGCGAGTGCCGATGCGCACATCAGTTTCCAGTCGAGATCGAGATGCGCGCCGCGGCTGTGGATATCGACGAGTCCGGGCTTCGGCGCGAGCGTGACTTCGTCAATCAGCGCTTCCACCACATGTGCGCCGAAATGGTCGGCCAGGTCCGGCGCCTGGCGCAGCGGCTGCGCCGCGTTCATTGCGAGGTTCTCGCGCATTACCAGCTCCGAAAGCGTGCGGGCGGCTCGTACAGCCCGTCCGACCAGTCGACGATATCGGCCATGCTCTTCGCGGCGAGCAGCGACCGGCTCGCTTCGCTGCGGTGGATGCCGAGGTCCTCGGGCAGCGCGACGAAGCCATCGCGGCGCAGCGCCGCGAGCTTGCCTGCGTCGCTCTTGAGACCGATCGGCGTGACGCCCGAGACGGCCGCGATCATCTCCTTGCGATGGTCGAGCGAGCGCGCCTTGTAGAGATACGCGATGCCTTCCTCGGTCAGCACGTGCGTGACATCGTCGCCGTAGATCATCACGGGCGCGAGCGGCATGCCGGATTCGCGGCCGACCTCGACGGCGTCGATCGATTCGACGATGGTCGGCTGGCCGCCCGCCTGGAACGTCTCGACCATCTGCACCACGAGCTTGCGGCCGCGCTCCAGCGGGCTGTCCGTCTGCAGCAGATCGAGCCACGCGGGCGTCGCGTGGCGCCGGCCGTGCGGATCGTGGCCCATGTTGGGCGCGCCGCCGAAGCCGGTGAGCCGCCCGTGCGTCACCGTCGACGAGTTGCCTTCTCCATCCATCTGCAGTGTGGAGCCGATGAACATGTCCACCGCGTATTGCCCCGCGAGCTGGCACATCGTGCGATTGGAGCGCATCGAGCCGTCGTGGCCGGTGAAGAAGATGTCGGGCCTTTGCGCGACGTAGGCTTCCATGCCGAGTTCGCCGCCGAAGCAGTGCACGCTGTCGACCCAGCCGGTTTCGATCGCGGGGATCAGCGTCGGATGTGGATTGAGTGTCCAGTGGCGGCAGATCTTGCCCTTGAGACCGAGCTTCTCGCCGTAGGTTGGCAGGATCAGTTCGATCGCGGCCGTATTGAAGCCGATGCCGTGATTGAGCGACTGAACCTGATGCTTCTCGTAGATGCCGCGAATCGCCATCATCGCCATCAGCACCTGGATCGGCGTGATGAGGCGCGGATCGCGCGTGAAGAGCGGCTCGATGAAGAACGGCTTGTCGGCCTGCACCACGAAATCGATCCACGAGCCGGGGATATCGACGCGCGGCAGGTCCTTCGGATTGTCGACGATCTCGTTGACCTGTGCGATCACGATGCCGTCGCGAAACGCGGCGGCTTCGACGAGCGACGGCGTGTCTTCGGTGCTCGGACCCGTGTAGAGATTGCCTTCGCGATCTGCCTTGTAGCCGGCGCACAGCACGACGTTCGGCGTGAGGTCCACGTAGAGCCGCGCATAGAGTTCGATGTAGGTATGGATCGCGCCGATTTCGAGGATACCGTCCTGCAGGAACTGCGAGATGCGCAGGCTCTGCGCGCCGGCATACGCGAAGTCGAGCTTTCTGGCGATGCCGTGTTCGAAGAGATCGAGATGCTCGGCGCGGCTCACGCTCGGAATGATGAGATGCAGGTTGTGGACGACTTCCGGATCGACCTTCGCGAGGGAACGCGACAGGAAATCCGCCTGTTTCTGGTTGTTACCCTCGACGACCACGCGGTCGCCCGGGGCGACGAGCGCCTGCAGGACATCGACGATGCGTTCGGTGGGTAGCACCATGCCATCCGCGATCGATGCAACCTGCGCGAGGCGGCGATGTTTTTCCGCACGGCGCGTGGCCCAGCGGGATTGGGTCTGACTTTGACTGGACATGTGGACTCTCGCTCAAGACATGAGGCAAGTCTAGGGAGCGAGGTGCACCGGTTCAATGACGCTTGGGACGCGTCTGTTATCCCAAGGGTAATGATCATTTGACGTGAACGCTGAAACCGTGACAGAACGGGGCAGGGGGCTTAACCGCATCGCCCAGGGGTTTTCCCGGTTTCGCTGACGGATGTGCTCGACCGCGCGATGGACATCGTCCGGTTGATGTGCGAGGAATTGCAGGCCCGAGTTCCCGAGCCTCGGCGAGGGCTTCCTCCGTCGAATGGTTGAGTGAAATACGGATAAACCAACAGCGTGTCATACGAACCGGTGCCGGTTCGTTGTTTCGGTACGGACGCCGGTTTGGCTTTATGCCGTTGCGACAGTATTTCCGGCAGAAGCTCGCGGAGTGCAAAATAGAGGCAGCGGCACCGCAGATTGCCAAGACGCACGGCGCAAACCCGGCGATGGACCTTATCCTGCGGTCCTTTGTCCGCTCGGGGAGACCGTTGTCATGGATGACCTTGGTTACTTCGGTCGCACACAATCGTGACGGCGACTGATATCAGCCCTGCGAAGGCGCATTGAGTGTTTCGGTTGGCAGAGGTGCACGCGTTATCGTGGTCGAAAACGATGCGCTCGCTGACCTGAAGTCGCGATCTGCCACACGAATCCCGGTGCTTGACCAGCTACGACAGACCATCTACCTCGGTAGCTTCTCCACGAGCGTATCGGCCGCGTCGGGGACTGGCAACCAGTCCGACATACGTTGCTGTCGCATCGTGATCCTACTCCTTGCGATCGTTCGAGAATCAAGACAATCGTTGACCTGGCTTTGTGCATTCATTTGACGGCGGGTGGTACCGGAATCATCCCCGGGAAGACATACGCCTGCAGCATGGCAATCACGCCGATCACCGCCGCGCCAGCGATCGAATGAAAGAATACAGTCCGGAAAATCGGTCCAAGTGCGAACGACCGCTCCTTCGGATCGTCGTAGCAGGCGGCGCACGCGACCATGATGGATTGAGCGTCGATCATCTTGCCCATTACACCGCCCGTCGAGTTTGTCGCCACGATCAGGATGGGGTTCAGGTTGAGTTGCTGTGCGGTGATGCGCTGCAAGCTGCCGAAGAGGGCGTTTGACGCCGTGTCGGAGCCCGTCAGGAATACACCGAGCCAACCCAGGTACGCCGCGAAGAACGGATAGAGAACCCCGGCACCCGTGAATGCAAGACCGAGGACTGCATCGGTGCCTGAGTAGCGCGTCAGGAACCCCAAGCCGAGTACCTGGGCAATGACCAGCACTGGGATCTTCATCCTGCGCATGGTCTGCATGAAGGCGTCCTTCCATTGCGTTGCGCTCAACCTGAGTGCTAGACCGGAAAGCACCGCTGCGACAAAAACGCCTGTGCCCGCGGCGGACAACCAGTTGATCGTGAATCGGGCCGCCTCCGCTTTCGCGTTGACGGGTACGACAGGCGGCATCCGTTGCACGAGGTTATGCAGCGCGGGCATGTCCCAGACAGGCAGCGACAACGACCCCTTGAGCGGAGAGCCGAGCAGCGTCGTGGAAAATGTGACTCCGGCAAACAGGTTGTTGAGGAACTTCTTGAACTCCGGTACGCCCCACAGTGCACAACAGGCGATCAGAATCACCCAAGGCATCCACGCATAGGCGGTTTCGGCGGCTGAGTAGCTGTACTTCCACGCGGTGCTTTCTGTTGTCGTGGTTGCCGTGCTCTTGTTTGCTAACGCGAGTGCCTCACGTTCGGAGCGGAGCAGGAAGCGTGTTTTTGGTTGCCAGACGAAGCGCAGGAACAGCGCTGTGCAGATCACCGAAAAGACGCCGGATACCACGTCGGTCATCAAATGGAGCGCGGTGCTCCCGGAAGCGTAGAACTGCATGAGCGCAAACGATCCACCCGCGCACAGCATTGCCGGCCAGACTTCGAAGACTTGCTTCCATGACCCGCCTTCCATCTTCACGAACGTCGCGACCAGCCAGAAGGGCACGAGAACCGACACGAACGGCAACTGGTGGCCCGCCATCGTGGAAAGCGTCACCTGATCGAGTTCGCTCACGGCCGCGAGTGTGATGATCGGCGTGCCGATCGCGCCCCAGGCGACCGGCGCGGTATTGGCGAGCAGATTCAGCACGGCGGACTGAAATGGCTTGAAGCCGAGGCCCACCATCACTGCCCCTGCGATCGCGACGGGTGTCCCGAAGCCCGACGTGCCTTCGATGATTGCGCCGAATGAGAAGGCGATCAATACGCACTGCAGTCGGCGATCAAACGAAATGTGGACGATCGACTCCTTGACGATCTCGAACTTCCCGGTAACGACGCTCATTGTGTACAGGAACATTGCGGCCAGGACGATCCAGATAATTCCCAGAAATCCAGAAAGGGAGCCCAGCGCAAAGGCCGAGACGGCCGTCACCACCGGCATCCGGAAAACCAGACACGAGATGATAAAGGCGGCGACGACGCCGAAAAAAGCAGCGTAGGGCGCCGAGATGCCCAAGTGCACGTTGCCCTGCGTATCACGGCGGCGGTGCAAGGCAATGAAATAGAGTAGTGTCAGAATCGGGATCGCGGCAACGATCGTGGAAAGGAATGCATTGCCCAACGGGTCATAGGTCTGCTGGTACATGGCTTTCCTTTTTGATCTTAGGATTCGCGCCCCGCTCGTAGTCCATTCGAGGTCTCACAACCACCGGGAAACTTCGATAGCGCCAAGGCAACGCTATTTCCTTACAGATTACGACTGATGCTTTGAGGTATAGCGGGCGAAATCATCGATTTCAAGTTTTGCGGCTGCCACGGCGAGCGCCCGCGCTATCCGGAGACCGTATCAACCAGGAGCTTAAGGTTGAGTATCACGATGACGCCCGCTACAAGCCACGCGAGCAGCGTCATCCATCGTGGGGTGACGCAGGCGCCCATTTTGAGTTTGTCCGATGTAAAGCGCACGAGCGGGATAATGGCGAACGGAAGCTGCATCGAGAGGATCACCTGGCTTAGCACCAGAAGCTGCGCCGTGCCTTTCTCGCCGTAGAGAGCGGTGACGACCACGACCGGCACGATTGCGATGCCGCGTGTGACCAGCCGACGCGCCCAGTAGGGCATGCGAAGCCTGAGAAAGCCCTCCATGACAATCTGCCCCGCGAGCGTCGCCGTCACGGTCGAATTAAGCCCCGAGGCGAGCAGCGCAAGCGCGAACAACGTCGATGCAATGCCGAGCCCGAGCAACGGCGAAAGAAGCCTGTAGGCCTCACCGATTTCGGCGACGTCCGTGTGGCCGGTACCGTGAAACACGCTCGCTGCGACGATCAGGATCGCCGCGTTGATGAAGAGCGCGAGCATGAGCGCAATGGTGCTGTCCGTCGTGGCCCATCTGATCGCATCGCGCCGTCCCTCATCGTCGCGCGCGTATGCCCGGGTCTGCACGACCGACGAGTGCAGATACAGGTTGTGCGGCATAACCGTCGCGCCGATGATGCCGATTGCGACATAGAGCATCTCGCGGTTGGTCACGATTTCCGGCGAGGGCACGAAGCCCCGCAGCACGGCCATGACCGGCGGTGCCGCTGCGACGATCTGCACCGCAAAGCACACCGCGATCACGAGCAGCAGCGCGATCACGAAGGCTTCGAGAAAGCGGAAGCCCTTGTTCATCAGGAGCAGCAGCAGAAAGGCGTCGAACGCGGTGATAAGCGCGCCGGCGATAAGCGGGATTCCGAAGAGCAATTGCAGCGCAATAGCCGTACCGATCACCTCAGCGAGATCGCATGCGATGATCGCCGCTTCGCAGGCGAGCCACAGCATGATATTAACGGGCCTCGAATAATGCGCGCGGCACGCCTGCGCTAGGTCGCGCCCAGTCGCGATCCCTAGGCGCACCGATAGCGCCTGCAGCAGGATCGCCATGAGATTCGACAGCAGGATCACCGCGAGCAGTGTGTAGCCGAAGCGCGAGCCGCCGGCAATGTCGGTTGCCCAGTTGCCCGGATCCATATAGCCCACGGAGACCATGTAACCGGGACCTGCGAATGCGGCAAGCCTGCGCAGCCAGTGCCCACCCTGCGGCACGGTGATGGAGGAATGCGCTTCCGGCAAGCTTCGATCGAACTCGTCGCCCGGCCTCGAGAACCTCCAGGCGAACCGTGACACGGGCAGTTCTTTATCGTTGGACATGTGATTGCTCTGCTGGAGCGATGTTGGGTCAGGAAGTTCCCCAACAGTAATTATGCCAAACGCGCGGAAAAATCACGCGTCCTTCAGGACGTGAAGCAACTGGCTCATGTCGGGCCGGAAACTGCCGCTCACGAGTCGATTCCGAACGGCTCAAAGGGTCGAACCCGGCCAGCCGTTGAATTGGAGCAAAATGAATGAAGCGGCGCAGAGCGGACAGTGGCGCAGCACTCAGCGCGTGATCATTTGAATAGTATGCGATTTCTGTTTGGGTTCGGGCCGTCTGGAACCCTCATGTCTATTGGGACGCTTTTGCACGAAAAATTGGATCAAGCATGAAGTGGCGCGGATTTCCGACGCGTGCCTCACGGCTAGACACGAGGGGGAATCGCGCATTGAGGCGCGCTGGGGTTGGGTGCAGCCTGTTTTCCGGAAGAACAGGGAAGTGGACGTGCTGCTCAACGGCGGAACATTGAAGCGCGCCGGTACGCACAGTTGTGCGTCATTGGTTCTGCCATGCGTTGTTCGAAAGAGGGAGACGTCATGAACAAGCTTACGTCCGTTCTCGTGCGGGGTGTCGGTTGTGCTGGGATGCAAATCGCCGACCCGCCCGCGTCGCGGCCCGTCGGCCACTTGTGACAAATTCAATTCGCGATCCACAGTTCTTTGCGTGACGAGGGTAACCCGGCTTGCACGATGCCCTTTAAGCGTTGAGTGCACGGTACTTTCGCTTTCAGATGAGCCTGCGCGACATAGCGGGCTCACTTTTCACTCCTCGCGCTTGAACGAGTCGCAGCCCTGTCCGGTGCTATCATGACCTCTCCAGCCGGCTTACGTGAGGTCCGCCATGAATATTCTCTTGCCGGTGGACGGTAGTGAGTTCACGCAACGCACACTTGACTACGTTGCAAGCCATGGCACGCTGTTCGGGCCAGGACATACCTATACGGCATTTACGGCTGTCGCTCCAATTCCCGTACACGCGACACGGTATTTGAACCGTCCTATCGTTGAAGAGTACTATCGTGACGAGGCTGAGAACGTACTGGCGCCGTTGCGCGAGTCAGCAAAACTTCATTCGCTCTCCATTACGACTCAGTACGCCATCGGTCACGCTGCAGAAACCATCGCCGCATTCGCCAGGAACGAGCATCAGGATCTCATCGTGATGGGTTCCCACGGCCACTCGTGGATTGCGAACGTCATTCTTGGCTCGGTAGCGACTGGCGTGTTGGCACGCTGCGACGTGCCGGTACTCCTCGTTCGCTAGATCGGAACCACGCAATAGCGACAGTCGGATTCTCCTGTCGTCGGCCAGGAAGCGGCATTCGCCTGCACCGTCGCTCCGACATTCATACGTCGTTTCCACCCAGAAAGTGGATATTCAATTCACGCGGAACGACGCCTGGCGACTCAGGCGGTGAGGTGCCCGCCGGACAGGCGACGTTAACCAAGACAACACGCTTGATACCGAGGAGGTAATCCGCTCGCGTGGCTCGCCTTCAAAAAACTGACCATTGGGTTTGGGGAATGTAGGAATTGGCCCCTTTGCGCGCTAGCCCCGATCCTCCGGGAATTCCTCGCTGCATGATGGTAGACCAATGCAGGCGTCTTTAGGCTCTGGTGTACATAGGTGGCGTGGCCAAAATGTTTCTTATAGATATGGATGCCTTATTGATTGAACAGGAGCGCATTCCAGTCCGAGGACGCGGTGGCGTCCTTGAGCCCGAGAGCGGAAAGGTCGAACTGACAAGTCCACTGTCTGGTCGGCCCGATCCACCGCCCGATACAGATAGACCCACCGGCCACGGATCTTCAGATAGGTCTCATCAATACACCATGACCGCCCTGGCGGGGCGTGCCAAAACTTTGGATGACCTGCTTCAATCTTTCAGCCACATCCACAACATGAATCAGTGACGCTCGCCCACGGTGCAGCTCGTCTGTTGATTGGCCACGATATCAAGCGCGGCCTTTGCCTCTTCGACCCGTAATCCATCCGGCAACGCCACACCGTTCTTGACCGCCGTCACCTCGGCCAGTATTGACACCGCGATTTCGGGCGGCGTCCGGCTGCCGATAAAAATGCCGACGGGTCCACGCAGCCGGGTAAGTTCTGCGTTACCGAAATCGAAATACGTTTCCAGCCGCTCACGCCGCGCGGCATTGCTTCGGCGCGAGCCCAGCGCGCCAACGTAAAACGCGGGCGTTCGCAGCGCCTCCATCAGAGCGAGGTCGTCGAGCTTCGGATCGTGTGTGAGCGCAATCACGGCGCAGCGCTCGTCGAGTTTCATATCGAGCACGGTGTCGTCCGGCATCGTACGTACGAGCGTCGTGCCGGGTATGTGCCAGGCGTCGGTGTACTCCTCGCGCGGATCGCAGACGGTCACTTGATAGTCGAGCCCGAGTGCGATCTGGCAAAGATATCGCGAGAGCTGACCGGCACCGATGACGAGCATCCGGTAACGTGGACCGTGAACGGTCAGGAGCCTGCGCCCGTCGAAATCGAGGCCGTCCGTCGAGTGCGCCGGCACGAGCCTTGCCGCGCCGCTCTTCATATCGAGCGAGCGCGCGACGAGTTGCCCGGCAGCCACCCGCCGGCACAGATCGTCGATGCCGCTCGCGCGCGTCAGCGGCTCGAGCACCAGCTCGATCGTGCCGCCGCACGGCAAGCCGAAGCGGTGCGCCTCGTCGGCGGAGATTCCGTATTTGAGGACTTCCGGGCGCGTCGGTCCGATGCCGAGCCGGCGCACGCGGTCGATCAGGTCGTCCTCGATGCAGCCGCCGGATACCGAGCCGACCACCGAGCCGTCCTCGCAAATCGCCAGCATGGCCCCTTCGGGCCGCGGCGACGAACCCCACGTCCTGACTACGGTGACAAGCAGCACGCGCTGGCCGCCCTCGATCCAGCGAACGCTCGCCTTCAGCACTTCGAGATTGACGCTATCCATGAAAATACCGGGTGATTGCCTGACCGTAACCTGGGCTTCGGAAGTAACCCGTCAGTGTCGCGACAGCGCCGAGCGCAAGGACATTTCTCGCGCGGCTTCTGGCGTGATGGTTCTGTTGAGCATGAAACAGGCGACACCGGCGGCCAGCATCGGCAACGCAGCGAGAAGAAAGATCGTTCCGATCGGCGTTCCGATGGCAATCAGGACACCCGCGAGCAGCGGGCCGAGGATGGCGCCGATGCGCGCCACCGCGAAGGAGGCGCCGGTCGCGGTCGAACGGATGAAGGTCGGATAGATCATGCTCGAAATGGCATTGAGGCCGATATTTCCCCCTAGGACCAGCAGACCCGAGACCAGCGCCATCGCCATGGTGAGACTGGCGCCCGTACCCACGGCCAACCCGAGGGCCGCCACCGGAATGGCGCCGAGGATCATCGTCAGCGTCATCACCCGTACGCCTTTCTTGTCGATCATCCAGCCGAAGAACCAGCTGAAGCCGGCACCAAGCTGGAAGAGGGCCTGGCTGCGGGCCGCATTGGCGAAGCCGATTTCGTCGGTCAGCAGCGTCGTCATCCACTGCGACAGGAAGAAGTGGGTGACGAAGGAAAAGCCAAGCGCCAGCCACAGGAAAGCGGTCATGGCCGAACGGCCCTCGGTGAAGAGGTGCGTCACCGGCACACCCGTGCGCGCCTGCTCCTGGATGGTAAAGCGCGTGTCGTCCGCGAATTGCGCACTGGGTTTCAGCTTACGGGCATAGGCCAGGATGCGTTTGCTGGAGGGGTTGCGCAGGATCAGGTAGCGGATGGATTCCGGCAGGCCGGCGAACAGGATGATGCCCGCCACCACGGCACCTGCGCCACCGAGATAGAAGACCGAGCGCCAGCCATAGGCCGGGATGATCTCCGCCGCGAGAAGGCCGCCGCCGGACGAGCCCGCGGTGTAGCCGAGATAGAGGAGGGTAATGATCAACCCCCGCTTACCCGAGCGGGCGTAGTCCGTGATCAGCGAGACCGCCATCGGCATGCCGCCGCCAATGCCGAGCGCAGCGCAAAAGCGCAGGATCGACAGTTCGACCAGGTTGTGGGCGAACGGCACGGCGAACGTGAAGGCGCCGAACAGCGTGGTAGCCAGCAGGATGGCGCGCCGCCGGCCGATGCGGTCGGCCAGCATGGCGAAGACGACCGAACCCGCCATCCAGCCGACGATGCTGACGTTGAACACGGGCGTCATCAAGGCCCGGTTGATGCCCCATTCCTTGATGATGCCGGGGGCGGCGTAATTCAAAGCCTGATTGTCGAAGCCGTCCGCCAGCATGACGAGGGCGCACAGAACGAAGAGGGTCACGGTGAACCAGCTGCGTTCCTGCGTCTCGACGACCTGGGCGATATCGACGGTATTCTTTTGAGTCATGGCGGTCTCCGGATGCCTCTGCTCCAACGGCTGTTTACCTTCGGTTGGCACGTTGGTGCTCATTCGCCGTGGCCGCCCGAAGCTTCACGCACCGGTGTTTCCGGCTTCACGCCGCCACGCCGGTTGGTCCAGGTGCGCTCGCCCGTCTCGCGCCAGCCGCCGGAGGTCGCCGCCTCTGCATACTCATCCCAGCGCTTGTCCCAGTCGCCCAGGTGATAGCCATGCCAGGGTGACTGCGGCGTGAGGGAGGGGAGTTGCAGCTCTTCCCAGATCTTGCGTGCCGCGCTCATGTAGGGCTCCGTGGGCAGCGCCAGCGGCGGCATGGCGTGCTTCAGCGTCGCGTCGATCAGCAGCGTACTTTCGAGCGGCGCGCGACCGGACTTGGGGCCGTGACCGCTGGCGCGATAGGGTGTCACGTGCAGGTCATGTGTGAAGTCGGACCGATAGGCCAACGACCAGAAGATCGCATCGGCGTTTTCCGGGTTGATATCCTCGGAGACCGCGATGACCAGCTTGCCGCACTGCGCCTGCAGCGTCGCGGCCCCTTGCAGGCCGCGCCAGACCTCCGCCTGCTGCGTGCCGCGCGCGAACTGGAGGAAGATCACCTTGCGCAGGTTGGTCAGCGGCTCGTGCATCACCACTCGCTCGATGCCGCGCACGCCCATCACCTTGCGCAGATGCTCGAGATATAAGGGCTCGTAGGCCACTTTCTTCAGCACGGAACTTTCGCTGGGCGTGACCTGGCTGATGATCGAGACGAAGACTGGCTTCTTCTTCATCGTGATCGCGGTGACGTGCATGGACATGTTGTAGTCTTCGAGCGCGATGTGGCCGTGGCTTTCGCCGAACGGGCCTTCGGGCTCCAACGCATCGGTGTCGATCAAGCCTTCGATCACGATTTCGGCATCGGCGGGAACGACGAGATCGATGGTTTTGCAGCGCACCACCTCGACCGGCGCGCGCATCAGGCCGCCGGCAACGGCCATCTCGTCCTGGTCGATCTGGAGCTTCTGCGGCCCGGTGAACAGCACGGCGGGCGCGCAGCCCAACACGATCGCACACGGCATCTGCTCGCCCTTGGCCCGATATTTCTCCCAATGGAGATAGCCACCGGCACCCGACAGGCGGCTCGCCATGCGCACACCCAAGCGGTCTTCCGACTTCAGCGCGGCGCGGTAAGTGCCCATGTTCTGGACGCCGCTGTCGGGATCTTTGGTCACGCAGAGCGTCGCGGTCAGATAGGGCGCCGCGTCAAAGCCTGGCGTGGAAACCGGCACCGGCAGGCGCGACAGGCCGTTTTCCTTCAGCGCATCGCCGCTGATCACCACCTCCTGGCAGGGCGCCTGCTCCACCATGACGGGTGGAACCGGCTCGGCGATCGCCTCCGTCCAGGCCTTGCCGATCTGCTCGACAGGCAAGCCCAGGCCGGTAGCGTAGATCTCCGGCGAGGCGGCAAGCCCGCCGATCAGCACCGGGATGTCATAAGTCCGGCCGTCGCCGTCGACCACGTTGGTGAACAGGAACGCGCGGCGCTGATCTTCGTGCAGCCCGCCCTGGAACTGCCAGCGCGCTAGCGGGTGCAGTTCCGTATCCTTGTTGATCGGCCGCTCGATGCGAGTCAGCAGCCCCTTGGCTTCCAGCCGGGAGATATGTTCCTGCAGATTACGCGGAGCACCGCCGGCCGTTGCCGTTCGCGAAAGATCGTGAGGCGATGATGACATTCTGTCTCCTTAGCGTGAGACCCAGCAGGTGGGTAAATCGGTGTGATTGTATGATTGCATAACAGTATTACGGATGTCAACGCGACGCCGCCCACTGACGCATGGCGCCCCGGCGGCGTCTGGATTGCTGTCGAACGAGTGCTGGGCGGTGGTCTTGACGTAATGAATCCGGCTGGTAGCCCGCTGCCGAAGCGGCGTCGCTCAGAGGCCGCCCATGCACAGGTACTTGATCTCGAGATATTCCTCGATGCCGTACTTCGAGCCTTCACGGCCGAGGCCGGACTGCTTGACGCCGCCGAACGGCGCGACTTCGTTCGAAATCAGGCCGGTGTTGATGCCGACCATCCCGTATTCGAGCGCCTCGGACACGCGCCAGATCCGGCCTATGTCACGGCTGTAGAAGTAGGCGGCAAGACCGAACTCGGTGGCGTTCGCCGCCTCGATTGCTTCGCGCTCCTCGTGAAAGCGGAAGAGCGGGGCGACCGGGCCAAAGGTCTCCTCGCTGGCAAAGCGCATCGACGCGGTGACGCCCTCGACCACGGTCGGCTCGAAGAAGAGCTTGCCGGCCGTATGACGCTTGCCGCCGGCGAGCACGCGCGCGCCGTGCGCCACCGCATCGGCGATATGCGCTTCGACCTTCTCGATGGCGGCCTCGTTGATGAGCGGGCCTTGCGTGACGCCGGCCTCGAACCCGTTGCCGACCTTGATGCGGCCGACCGCCGCCGCGAATTTTTCGGTGAACGCGTCGTACACGCCGTCCTGTACATAGAAGCGGTTCGTGCAGACGCAGGTTTGCCCGGCATTGCGGTACTTCGAGGCGAGCGCACCTTCGACTGCCGCGTCCAGGTCGGCATCGTCGAACACGATGAACGGCGCGTTGCCGCCCAGTTCGAGCGAGAGTTTCTTGACCGTCGGCGCGCACTGACTCATCAGCAGTCGGCCCACCGGCGTCGAGCCGGTGAACGAGAGCTTGCGCACGATCGGGTTGCTGGTCATCTCCGCGCCGATCGCGCGCGGATCGCCGACGACGATACTGAACACACCGGCCGGCACGCCGGCGCGATGCGCCAGTTCGGCCAGCGCGAGCGCCGACAGCGGCGTGGCTTCGGCCGGCTTCACGATCATGGCGCAGCCGGCGGCGAGCGCGGGCGCGACCTTGCGCGTAATCATGGCAGCCGGGAAATTCCACGGTGTAATCGCGGCGCAGACGCCGATCGGCTCCTTCGTCACGAGCATCCGCTTGTCGGTGGCCGGCGAGGCGAGCACGTCGCCGTCGACCCGCTTGGCCTGCTCGGCGAACCATTCGATGAACGACGCTGCATAACCGATCTCGCCTTTCGCTTCCGCGAGCGGCTTGCCTTGCTCGGCCGACATGATCATCGCGAGGTCGTCGGTGTTCGCGACCATCAGCGCGTGCCAGCGCTTCAGGATGGCCGCGCGCTGCGCCGCGGTGAGTGCGCGCCAGCCGCGCTGCGCGCGTTCGCCGGCTTCGATCGCACGGCGCGTCTCGACGCCGGTCATCAGCGGCACGTCGGCGATCTTCTCGCCGGTGGCGGGATCGTTGACGGCGAAGGTGCGGGCGTCGTCGGCGCCGCACCATGCGCCATCGACATAGGCGAGCGAGCGCAACAGGCTCGGATCGGCGAGCCGGGAAAGCGGATTGGATTCAGTCATGATCGTCGCAAAGGGCGGCCCCGCCCACGCTAGCGGCGCGGCGGGCCTGAGATGTTGATGAAAGCGGGCGGCGCACGCGTTACTGCCGCATTACTGCTCGGGTTGCTGTTCCTTCCAGCGCTTGACCACACCGGTCTCGATGTCGAACAGATCGAGCATGCGGCCGACTGTGTGATTGACAATGTCGTCGATCGATTGCGGCTTCGAGTAGAACGCTGGCACGATCGGCGCGATCACCGCGCCCATGTCCGAAAGCTGCACGAGCGTGCGCAGATGTCCGCCGTGCAGCGGCGTCTCGCGCACGCCGAGCACGAGACGCCGGCGCTCCTTCAGCACGACGTCGGCCGCGCGGCTGATCAGCGAGCTCGTGATGCCGGTGGCGATCTCGCTCATCGAGCGCACCGAGCACGGCACGATCAGCATGCCCTTCGTCTTGAACGAGCCCGAGGAAATCGCCGCGCCGATGTCGCCGGCCGCATACCAGTGCGACGCGCGCGCGCGCAGATCGGCGGCGCGCATGTCGGTTTCGTAGGTCATCGTCAGCTCGGCGGCCTTGCTGATCACGAGATGCGTCTCGACGCCCGCCTCGGCGAGCAGTTCGAGCGCGCGGATCCCGTAGATCACGCCGGACGCGCCGGTGATGCCGACGATGATCCGTTCAGGAGTGCCGTTATTTGTCGCCACGATCGCCCTCGACGCCGCGCACCGGCGAATTCGGCTCGACGCCGCTCTTGCGGCGCGCCTGGTAGGACGCGTCGCGCTGCATCCACTCGCCGCGCGTCGCCTGCTCGGCGTTGCGGTCCCATTCCTCGGTCCAGTCGCCGAGCGAGTAGCCGTACCAGGGCGACTCCGGCTTCAGTGCCGGCAGGCCGAGGCGTTCCCACAGCACCTTGGCGTTCTCCATGTATTCCTTCTTCGGCAGCGCGAGCGGCGGCATGGGTGTCTTCATCGTCGCGTCGATCAGCATGGCCGAATCGAGGCCGCTCGCATGGTCCGAGCGCGGACCGTGGCCCGCCTCGCGGTACGGAATCAGCTTCACGTCCTCGACCGGATTGCAGCGATAGCCCATCGCCCAGAACACGGCGTCCGCGTTGTTCGGATCGATGTCGTCGTCGATCGCGATCACGAACTTGCCGATCGCGGCCTGCAGCGACATCGTGCCGTACAGCGCGCGCCAGACCTCGGTGCGCTTCGCGCCGCGCTCGAACTGGAGGAACACGAAGCGGCGCAGGTTCGTGAGCGGCTCGTGCAGCGACACCTTCTTGATGCCGCGGATGCCGAGATGGTCGCGCAAATGACGCAGGAACATCGGCTCGTAGGCGAGCCGCTTGATCACGCTCGATTCGGACGGCGTGACCTGCGAGATGATCGAGGTCAGCACCGCGTCCTTGCGGCGCGTGATAGCCGTGACTTCGATGGCGAGGTTGTAGTCCTCGAGCGCGACATAACCGTGGCTCTCGCCGAACGGACCTTCCGGTTCGAGATACGTCGGATCGACATAGCCTTCGACGACGACTTCCGCCTCGGCCGGCACCAGCAGATCGACGGTGCGGCCTTTGACGACGCGAATCGGCGCACCGGCGAGACCGCCGGCGACGCTCAGCTCATCGACGTTCGGGCGCAGCTTCTGCGGACCTTGGAAGGCAACGACGGGCGGCGCGCCGAGCACGATGGCGACCGGCATCTTCTCGCCCTTGGCCGCACACTTGCGCCAGTGGTCGAGGCCGCCCGCGCGCAGGTTCACGAGCATCATCATGCCGAGGCGCGTAGCCGACTTCAGGTGGCCGCGATAAGTGCCCATGTTCTGCACGCCGGTTTCCGGATCGCGCGAGATCACGCCGGTCATCGTCATGTACGGCGCGGCGTCGAAGCCCGGCGTGGAGATCGGCAGCGGCAGCGATTCGAGTCCGTTGCCGGGACCTTCGAGGTCTTTGCCCTCGATCACGATGTCATGCACGGGACCGCTTTCAACGAGGACGGGCGGGATCGGATTGTCGATCGCGCGGTTCCACGCGTCGCCGATCTCGTCGAGCGACGGCACGTTCATGCCGATCCGGTAGATCTCCGGATTCGCGGCGATGCCGCCGACGATGACCGGAATGTCGTACTTGCGGCCCTTGCTGTCGACGATATTGGTAAAGAGGAACGCCTTGCGATCGGCTTCCGGAATGCCGCCGCGGAACTGCCAGCGCACGAGCGGATGCATTTCGGTGTCTTTGTTGACCGGCTCGTCGATCCGGTACAGCAGGCCTGCCGCTTCGAGGCGCGCGATGTGTTCGTGCAGGTCCGCGTAACCCGGGTTCGTGGAAGACGTGGAAGTAGTGTCTTGATCAGCCATGACTAGAAGTCCCATGAAGCGCAGCGTTGCGCTGCGCCTCTATTGCTTGAAGTGTTGCCCGAGGCGGGCAGGGTACTGCGTGTTCGATCCGTGCCGCACGTGCCGCTGGTGCGGCACCGCGGCGGCGTATCAGCGGCGCATCGACGTCATTGCGTTCGCGAGCGACGCGCCCGCGACTTCGCTTGCGAGCGAGAAATCGGGAATCGTGATTTCGCGGGAGTACGTCTTCAGCGCCGCGATGGCGATCCGGTCGCGCGTGCAGATCGAGGCGACCATCGCGTCCGCGCGCTCGCTCAGACTCGCGGCCGGCACGACTTCGGCGACGATGCCCCACTCGCGCGCATTCGCGGCGTCGATGGTCTCAGTCAGATAGACCATGTGCGCGGACGCCTTCGGCGGCACCTTGTAGCGCAGCACGGACATCACGAGCGTCGGCGGCAGGTTTTTCTGCAGTTCGGGCAGGTTGAAGCGCGCGTTGTCCGAGGCGACCGCCAGGTCGCACGCGGTGACGAGCGCGCAGCCAAAACCTTCCGCATCGCCTTGCACTTCGGCGAGGAGCGGCACTTCGCTTTCGTGCATCGCGCGGTAGACGTCGAGAATCGGATCGGCCACATTGCGGCGGTACTGCGCGGACGTCGGCGGCGTGGCCGGCGGCGCGCTGACGGCGCGGCCGCGGCAGAACGCGGGACCGGACGCGCGGAGACGGATGATTTTCACGTTACTGTCGCGGCCGGCCTTGCGGATCTCGGCGGCGAGCGCGCGCATCGCGTCGAGCGTCAGCATGTTGCCGAGGTCCGGCTGGGCAAGGGTGATCCGGTATTCGGAATCGTGGAGCGCTGCGGTGAATTCGGTCGTCATGGAGAAGAGGTGTCGTTAATGAAAGCTGGGAATGAGCGCTCGCGATGCGCAAGCGCCCGAGCCGGTCAGCGCGCGTAGGCGCCGGCCTCCTTGAGTTTCTGGAATACGCGCTGCGGAACGAGCGGCGCTTCGGTGAACTCGACGCCGTATTCCGAAAGCGCGTCCTCGATCGCCGCGACGATCGCCGCGGCCGCCGGAATCGTGCCGCCTTCGCCCGCGCCCTTGACGCCGAGCGGATTCAGCGGCGACGGCGTTTCGAGGTGCACGATGTCGATGTTCGGCACATCGGTCGCCATCGGCAGCAGGTACTCGCCGAAGTTCGTCGTGGTCGGCTGCGCGTTCTCGTCGTACTGCATCCATTCGAGCGTCGCGTTGCCGATGCCGTGCGCGACCGAGCCGATCACCTGGCCGTCGACGAGCAGCGGGTTGATGAGCTTGCCCGAGTCGTGCGCCATCACGTAGTTGAGGATCGTGATATGGCCGGTCTCGCGATCGACTTCGAGTTCGACGACGGCGGTGCCGTTGCAGTAGGTCGACTGCGCGGGCGAGAAATACTTCGTTTCTTCGAGACCGGCAGTGAGGCCCGCCGGCATCGTGAAGCCCGGCATGCCCTGCGAGATCTTCGCGAGCTGGCCGTAGCTCATGCGCTGCTCGATGCCCGAGCGGCGCGCGACGTGTCCTTGCGCGAGGATGAGGTCGTCGGTTTCGCACTTCCACAGGTGGGCGGCGAGCGTGAACATCTTGTCGCGCACGGCCTGGGCGGCGATGTAGACCGAGTTGCCGGCATTGACCGTCGCGCGGCTCGCGAACGTGCCGACGCCCATCGAGATGCCGCCCGTATCGCCGGTGACGACATCGACGAGTTCGAGCGGCACGTTGAGCTGTTCGGCACAGATCTGCGCGAAGGTCGTCTTGTGGCCTTGGCCTTGCGGCGACGCGCCGGTAATCACGGTGATGCGGCCGGTTCCCTGAATGCGCACCGTCGCGCCCTCGAACGGGCCCATGCCGGTGCCTTCGACAAAGCTCGCCATGCCGATGCCGACGAAGCGGCCCTGGCGGCGTGCTTCGGCCTTGCGCACGGCGAAGCCCGCATAGTTCGCGCGCTCCAGCGCCGCTTTCTGGCAAGCCGGATAGTCGCCGCTGTCGTAGCGCAGCGGGCTACCGTCGCGATAGATGAAACCCGCGTCATACGGCATCTGTTCCGGCTGGATCAGATTGCGCCAGCGCAGCTCCGCGCGATCCATGCCGAGCGCGCGCGCGGCCTTGTCGAGAATCCGCTCCATCGCGAACACCGCCTGAGGGCGGCCTGCGCCGCGCACCGGCGAAGTGGCGCACTTGTTTGTGTAGACGACGTCGAGCTTTGCGCCCATCGCGGGGATCACGTAGGGGCCGGGCGTCGTCGTGATCGAGATATACGGCGTGATGATGCCCCACGGCAGGAACGCGCCGTTGTCGTGCACCATCTCGAGTTTCACGCCGCGGATCTTGCCGTCGTTTCCGAGCGCCATCTGCACCGTCCACCACTGGTCGCGCTCCTGCGTGACCGCGAGGAAGTGCTCGCGCCGGTCTTCGATCCATTTGACGGGACGCTTGAGCGCGACCGCCGCGATCGCGACGAGCGCCTCTTCCGGATAGAAAGGCAGCTTCGGACCGAAGCCGCCGCCGACGTCGTTCATCAGCACGCGCAGCTTTTCGGCATCCCATTCGAGCAGCTCGACGAGATTCTTTTTCTCGTGATGCGGCGCCTGACCCGACGACCAGACCGTCAGCTCGCCGTTGGTGGCGTGATATTCGGCGATATAGCCGCGCGTTTCCATCGGATGCGCGGAGCCGCGGTTTTGCCAGTATGTTTCCTCGACGACGTGCGGCGCATCCTTGAAGGCCGCGTCGATGTCACCGAAACCCATTTCGATATGCGCGACGACGTTGTCTTTCGCGTCGGTGTGGCAGAGCGGCGAGTCCGGGCGCAGTCCGTCGCGGCACTCGGCAACGGCGGGCAGCGGGTCGTACTCGATCTCGATCAGACCGCAGGCGTCTTCCGCGATATAGCGATTGTCCGCGACGACGAACGCCACGGCTTCTCCCGCGAACGTTACTTCCGTCGAGGTGAGCAGTTCCTGGGTGCGCTCGAAGCGGATCGCCGGGTTCGGCAGCATCGACGGCGCGCGGCCGCGTGCGCGGCCGGTCAGGTCCGCGTGCGTATAAACAGCGTGCACGCCCTTCAGTTCGCGGGCGGCCGTGCAATCGATCGAGACGATTTTCGCGTGCGCGTGCGGGCTGCGCAGCACCGCGGCTTGCAGCATGTTCGGCAGGTGTACGTCGTCCACATAGGAGCCCTGGCCTTGCAGCAGCTTCTTGTCTTCGGTGCGCATGACGCGCCGGCCGATGTAGCGCTGGTCGGTGGGGGCACCCTTCAGGTCGGAATGGTCCATTGCGTTACTCCGTAGCTTGGGCTGCCGGCGCGGCGGCACGCTGGTCGCGGATGCGCTGAGCGGCGAGCAGGGCAGCCGCGACGATCGGCTGGTAACCCGTACAGCGGCACAGATTGCCCGTGATCGCTTCGCGGATCTCGGCTTCGGTCGGCGAATCCGTTTCGTTCAGCAGTTCGGTCAGCGTCATCAGCATGCCGGGCGTACAGAACCCGCATTGCAGCGCGTGCGTTTCGGTAAAGGCCTGTTGCAGCGCGTTGAGCGTGCCGTCCGCGTGGGCGAGCCCTTCGACTGTCGTCAGCGAACGTCCATTCACCTGGGCGGCGAGCGTCAGGCAGGCGCGCGCGGTGCGGCCGTCGATCAGCACGGTGCAGGCGCCGCAGACGCCGTGTTCGCAACCGTAGTGCGTGCCGGTGAGATTGAGGTCGTGACGCAGGAAGTCACCGAGCATGCGACGCGGTTCGACCTCGTGCTCATAAGCGGTGCCGTTGACGACGACTCTGACGGTACGAGTCTCCATGTGCATCTCCTTTGTCACCCTACGATTGTGTTGCGACGCGCGAGAACGCTGTCTTCAGCGCTCTTTCGGTCAGGACGCCGGCGAGATGCTGGCGGTAGTCGGTGCTGACGTGCGCGTCGGTCATCACGTCGAGCGCGCGCGCCGCGTCGCTCGCGATGCGCAGCGCGTCTTCGTCCATCGGGCGGCCGCGCAAGGCGGTCTCGACCTCGTGCATTCGCACCGGGCCGGGGGCCACACCGCAGATCGTCAGCGACACGCGGTCGAGGCGCTGTTGCGCATCGACGGTGCAGAGCGCTGCGACGCCGACGATGGCGTAATCGCCATGACGCCGCGCGAACTCTTCGAATGCGTAGCCATGGCCTTCGGGCCAGATGTCGAGCGAGATGCCGGCGAGCAGGTCGCCTTCCTCGAGCGCGGGCGTCATATACATCAGCGCCCAGTCGGACATTGGCAGCTCCCGGGTCGCGACTGCGCCGTCTTCGTAGCGCACGATCGTCAGGACACCGTCGAGTGCGGCGGTGAAGCATGGCTGCTCGGACGACGGATCCAACTGGCACAGGCTGCCGCCGAGCGTGCCGCGATTGCGGATCTGCTTGTGGCTGACCAGCTGATACGCCTCGCGGATCAGCGGCGCGCGCTTCACGAGCGGCGACAGTTCGATGTCGCGCTGCCGCGCCATCGCGCCGATGTGAAGACGGCCGTTGCGCTCCTCGATGCGGGTGAGTGCCTCGACGCCGTTCAGGTCGATCAGGTGACTCGTCATCAGATACCGGAAGTTCATCATCGGCATCAGCGACTGGCCGCCGGCAAGCACGCGCGCATCCTCGAGTGTGCCGAGCAGCTGCGCGGCCTCGTCGACGGTGGTCGGCGCGTGATACTGGAATTCACTGGGTTTCATGCGTGCTCCGATAGTGCGGTGGCTTCCTCAGTGGGGCTGCTTGCGCCCGAAGAGCCGCGCGAAGTAATTCCGGATCGACTGCCACATCGCTTTGCGCATGAGTGCGCCCGCATCGAGAGGCACGACCGGCGCCGGTGCGGGGGGCGGGCGGCGCGCTTCGGTGGCCGGCCTGGGTGCAGCCGGTTCAGCGGACACGTTCGAAGCCTCCGGTTCACCCGCGGTGTTCAGCGCGGCGGCCGGAGTGGCCGGAGCCTGCGCCGCGGCGTGCGCTGCGTCTGCCTCGATAAGCGCGGTCAGGTTCTTGGCGAACTGGTTCAGCAGTTGCTGCGAGAGCGCCTCGATCATCCCGGCACCGCGTCCGTACTGCGCGACCGTGCCCGACAGGTTCACGTCCGAGACGACGTCGACTTTCGTCTTGCCGTTGCCGGCGTCGGTGACGGCCGCGTTGATCTGCGCATCGGCGCCGCCGCGACCCTTGGTGTCGGTGCCGCTTGCGGACACCACGACCGTGCGGTTGGCGTCGTTCTGGTCAGCAATCTTGAATTTGCCCGCGAACTTCAGCGTAAGCGGGCCGAGCTTGACGGTGAAGCCGCCCTTGTAGCTGCCGTCGGGCTGCTGTTCCTTGAGTTCCGCGCCCGGAAAACACGGTGCGGACCGCTCGATGTCGATCATGGTCTTCCAGACGTCGGACGGCGGTGCATCGACGATGAAAGATGAACGGATTGTGATTGCCATACTGCCTCCTCGGGCGGTTGGCCCGTACGGGCGCCGCTCCACTTATCTGGTAACTACCGAGTCGCGCGGCGCGTGAAACTGTCCCAGCGCGCGGGCACGCTCGCGTTTTATTTCATTGAGCGAGGGTCGACAGGAAATCGTCGAATACCGTTGCAAAAACTTCGTGCATGTCGAACGCTCCAAAGTGCGCCGCGCCCGGAATGACTACGAAGCGGCTCGTCGGCAGCGCGTCGGCGATCTTCTGCGATACCGCTGGCGGAATGCTCGCATCGGCATCGCCGGCGACGACGAGCGCCGGTGCCGACACGCGCGGCAGTTCGCCCAGGTTGTCGAGCAGCGAGATCGCCTGCCAGTTCGCGCTCCAGCTGTACCAGTCGTCGGCGGCGAGGCGCGCACGGCACTTCTGGACGAGGTCGGGGCGCGGCGTATCGGCGGCGAACCAGCGCGTGATCGTGTCGTCGATCACTTCGGACATCGAGCCTTGCCGGCTCATGTCGCCGCGCATGAGAATGCGCGGGCGCACTTCGTCGGGAAATCCGCCGGCCGTTCCGCACAGAATCAGCGCACCGGCCAGCTCGGGAAACTGGATCGCGACACGCTGCGCAATCATGCCGCCCATCGACACGCCTATCAGGGTTGCGCCGGCAAGCCGTTCCTGGCGCAGCACCGCGGCGACGTCGGTCGCATGATCGGCGAGGGTGATGGGGGCGGTGACGAGGCTGGAGTCGCCGTGGCCGCGAATATCGATCGCGACGACGTCATACGATGCGGCCCAGTGATCGACATACTCGTCCCACCAGCTCCGGTCGACGCCGATCGGGTGAAGCAGAACCAGCGGCCTGCCCGTCCCGCGGCGGGAATAGGCGATGCGACCGGCTGGGATTTCGCAGAAAGTTGAATGAGACATGATGGTTTCGGGTAATGCGCGGGTTCCGGCAGGTGCTTCGCGCGATCGGCTAGCGAGTCGGCAGCCGAAAGCACGAAACCCTTGCTGCCCTCTGGACTGCCAGGCAGGTACGCTTGGGATGAGATGACGATTCGCGAGGCGCCTTGACGAACCGCAAGCCGTCTTCAGGCAGCAGCGGCTTTCGCCTTCAGGTCGAGCACAACCGCCTTCGCGCGACGCAGCCCTTCGGCCGCGACTGGAATGCCTGCGTAGACGCCGGCTTGCAGCACCACCTCGGCGATTTCTTCTTCCGTCACGCCGTTATTCACCGCTCCACGCGTATGCACTTCGAACTCGTGCCAGCGGCCGAGCGAGGCCAGCATCGCAAGGTTCAGCATGCTGCGTGTCGCGCGCGGGAGGCCCGTGCGGTTCCACACGTTGCCCCAGCACACGTCTTCCGTGTACTCGAGGAACACTGTGTCGAACAGGTGGGGATTGGTATTGCTCTGCGTGTGGCTCGAGCCCAGCACTTCTTTGCGGATCTTTGCGCCGATGGCACGGCGTTCGGATAGCGTGATGTCTTCCATGATTATCCTTCGGGGTTTAACCAGCTGTTGTAGGATTGTATAATGGTAGGCAGTATCAGAGCTTCGCTGCGGAATGTCAATATGATTGTATTACGAAGATCAGCGCGGCTCTTTTTTGATTCATATGACAAGGGAATGGAATGAATACCAACAGGCTGGTAGTGCGACCGGTGGCGACGCTGCGCCAGCAGGTGATCGACGGATTGCGCTCATGTATTAGCGACCTGACCTTCAAGCCGGGCGACCGGCTGATCGAGCGCGAACTGTGCGAAATGCTCGGCGTGAGCCGCACGCTCGTTCGTGAGGCGCTGAGTCAACTGGTGGCCGAGGGGCTGGTGCAGATCATTCCGCACAAAGGTCCGATCGTCTCGGTAATGACGGCAGACGAGGCGCGAGGGCTCTATGAAGTGCGCGCCGTACTCGAAGCACTGGCGGGCCGGCAGTTCACCGAGCGAGCGACGGTCGACCAGCGTGCCGAGCTGAAACAGGCGTTGGAAAAGCTCGCCTCGATGCGGGACATGCAAGGCCAGGAGGGCACCATGAGCTTCCTGAAACAGAAGGCGCAGTTCTATGACGTGATGCTCGAAGGCGCCAACAACCCGGTTCTCACGGAGATGCTACGGCTCGTCCATACGCGAGTGATGATGCTGCGCGCCACGACGCTTTCGCAGGCAGGGCGCCTTCCGCAAAGCTATGACGAAATCGCGACGATCGTCGATGCAATCATGCGCAATGACGCCGACGCAGCCGCGGCGGCGTGCAAGCGCCATGTCGAGCAAGCCGAAAGCCTCGCGGTCGAAGTGCTCGCGGCAGCAACCAGCTAAGTCAACGAAACGCCGCGTCTGCCGGCCTCTTTCGTACCCGGTACGTTAGAGGCGGAATCGTCGCCTCGACACGCAACGGTCCGGCTTGCGGACCGGTCCGATGAGCGGTACGCAACATGAGGCGCTCTTTTTACCTCGTTACTCGCGGCGTTAGCCCTTCCCAGCGCGCTTTCCCGCCTAGGCCCAGACGGGTTTGCGGGCTGCGGACATCGCTCATTTCTTTCGATACCTCCCTGTATGACGCCGCGCCGTAGGCGTCTCCCGTGGCCAAAGGATCGGCAGACAGTAATACAATAATCTGTATTGCAATCACACTGCATTACGATATACTCCGCCAAATGACGAAATCGGGCGCTACGACCCGCATCGAGCAACGTGCTCGCTTATTTGGCGGCAGATAGGAGACGGGAAGAATGGGCATATCGCAGGGCGCCAAGGCGGCGCCGGTGGCTTCGGCCGAGTCTCAGGGATTCAGGTTGTCGCGCTACCAGTGGCTGGCGCTGATCTCGGCGTTCCTCGGCTGGATGTTCGACTCGATGGATCTGAATCTCTTCACGCTTGTGCTCGTGCCGAGCGTGAGCCAGCTATTGCACAGCACCGACGCGACCGAAATCAGCAAGATCGGCAGCTACATCATTGCGGGCAAGCTGCTCACGTGGGGCATCGGCGGCGTGCTGTTCGGGGTGGCCGCGGACCGGTTCGGCCGCTCTCGTGTGATGGGCTGGACCATCCTCATCTACGCGGCCTTCACGCTGCTGAGCGCATTTTCGAAGACCTGGCCTCAGCTTGCCGTCGCACAGGCGCTGGCCGGTTTCGGCATCGGCGGTGAATGGGCGGCAGGGGCCGCGCTCGTCGCCGAATCATGGCCCGGTCGCCAACGCGCCCGCGCCATGCAGATCATGCAGATGGCGTTCGCGTTTGGCTTTCTCGCGGCAGCGCTCGACAACCTGCTGCTTGGCCGCTTCGGCTGGCGCGTCGTACTCGGCGTGGGCGCCGCGCCCGCGCTCGTCACGATTCTCGTGCGCCGCTTCGTGCCTGAGCCTCAACGCTGGGTGCAAGTGCGCGACAGCGTCATAGCCGAATCGGCGATGCAAACTTTCACCGCCATCTTCGCGCCGGGATTACGCCGCAAGACAATCATCGGCGTGATCATCTCGTCGGCTGCCATGCTGGGCTGCTGGGGCGGTCTCACGTTTCTGCCGAGCTGGATTCACCAGTTGTCGGCTGCAGCCATTGATCATCGCGACGTCGGCAGGACGGTCAGCTACGCGTTCATTCTCATGATGATCGGTGCGACGCTCGGCTACCTTACGCTGATCTGGATGCTCGACGCACTCGGCCGGCGCATGTCGTACTTCATCTTTTCGGCAGGCTCACTCGTGGTGTCGCTCGTGCTGTTCATGACGGTGCATGACATCGGCCGGGTGCTGTGGCTGATGCCGGTGTACGGTTACTTCGTCATTGGCGCGTTCGGCACTTTTGCCGCTTATTTGCCCGAGCTCTTTCCGACCCGCGTGCGTGCGACAGGGCAGGGCTTCTGCTGGAACATGGCCCGCGCGCTGACAAGTATCGGTCCGATCGCCGGCAATGCGGTGGTCGCGAAGTTTGGTTCGTTCCCGGCTGCATCGGCGGCGGTGTCGCTGCTCTTTATTGTCGGCATGGTGTCGATCTGGTTCGGCCCCGAGACAAAGGGCGTTCCGCTCGACAACTGAGGATCACTGAAGACTACCGGGCAGGCGGAATCGTCCGCCCCGGCGATACAGGTGTTTCCTTCGTGCGATAGCGCTCGAAGGGAACGGGTGCGACGCGGCCCCAGTCGAGTCGCCGGACAGGATTTCGTTTTTGGCCTAATGGAACACACCTTGAGCACAGACATGCCGAAATCCGGCGCTTCGATCCGGGAGGCCACCGCAGACAGTCCATCCGCGCGCGTCTTCGACGTCGGAATCAACGAGCGGTTGCCACTCCCGCAACTGGCCGTGCTCGCGCTGCAGAACGTGTTCGGAATGACGGGCATGTTCGTGTTCCCGGGACTTCTCGGCCGCGCGTTTCATTTGTCCGATCCGCAGATCGCGTACCTGTATGGCATGACTTTCATGGCCTGCGGAATTGTCACGATTCTGCAGTCGGTGCTGCTGCTGCGTCTGCCGATCGCGCAGGGTCCCTACGCAGGCAGCTTTGGTGCGCTCCTGACGGTCGGTCATTTGCAGTCGGGTGGCCTGGGTACAGCATTCGGGTCGTTCTTCGCCGCGTCATTGATCTGGTGCGTGCTCACGGTGCCGATCCGTGGACGCAGCGTGGCGGGCATGTTCGCGAGGCATTTGCGCCTGCCTATCATTTCCGGAATGATCGTCATGCTGATCGTGGTGCAGATTGCCAGCGTCGCGCTGCCGACCTGGATCGGCAGCGCTAAAAGCCCCGGCTTTCCGGTCGTGAACCTGCTTTCCGGCGCGGTCGCAGTGGCCGGTATCGTTTTCGCGATGCTTTGGGGCGGCCGCCGGCTGCGGCGCGTCGCGATCCTGCTCGGCCTTGCGCTCGGCACGCTGGCCTACACGCTGTTCGAGCCGGTTTCGTTTGCGGCGGTGGCCGCTGCGCCGCTTCTCGTCGAGCCGCGCATCTTCCCGTTCGGTTTCGGCGTGCGCCTCGATCTCGTCGCAGTGTTCCTGCTCGTGCTGATTCCGGCGGGCATGGGATCGATGGCCCTCTACCAGACAGTCGCCGAATGGGGCGAAGAGACGCTCAGCCCAGGCCGCATGTCCGAAGGCCTGTTCGGCGTCGCGCTCGGCTCGGTGGTCGCGGCAGTGTGGGGTGGCTTCAGCACGATCGCGTATCCGGACAACATCGGCATTCTGCGCGCCACACGCATCGGTTCGCGCTTCGTGACGCTCGCCGCAGGCATCCTCCTGATCGTACTCGGCGGCTGCGTGAAGTTCGACATGCTGCTCGTCGTCGTCCCGATTCCGGTGATCTCGGCCGCCGCGACGCTGCTGTTCGGCATTGTCTTCATGCATGGCGTACATATTCTCGCGCAGGTCGAGTGGGACGATCGCCGCCTGATCGCGTCGGGGCTCGCGTTTCTCGTTGGCCTCGGCGGTCTGTTCATCTCACCGGAAGTAATTCATGCGATGCCGTTGATGCTCCAGCTCGTGCTTCAGCAGCCGGTGATCTCCGGCGGACTCACGCTCGTCGCATTACACTCGCTGCTTTGCTCGAAGCAGCAGCCGTCGAGCGCGTCGGCGGCCAGGCCTTCCCGCACGCAGAACCAGGCTTAGGAAACGCCGCAAAACATGTCCGGGCGGGCAGCGGCCTGTCCGGACTCTTCGACCCACGGTTATTTCTGGATGTAGTGCGCAGACACCGGGAAAAACGCCGTAATACAGATTTAATACTTTGTACTACGTATCAATAAAGAGAGCGAGCGCTCGGAGCGTCATTCGACACATATCAACGTGTTCGAAGGCGCGCCGCTTCGCAGCCATGAATCCAGGTTTGGAAAGGCGGGAGACATAGATGAAAATAAAGTTGGGGATGAAAGCGCTCATTGTCGGCGCAGCGCTGTTCGCCGAGGTGGCCCACGCGCAATCGAGCGTGCAGCTCTACGGGCTTCTCGATGCGTTCGTCGGCTACAAGAAGCCGATGAACGGTCAGTCGAGCGTGATCGCAGGTAACGGCGGCATGACGGCGCCGTACTTCGGCCTACGCGGGTCGGAGGACATCGGCGGCGGCACGAAGGTCATCTTCGACCTCGAAAGCTATTTCAATATCGAGAACGGCGCGATGGGCCGCACCGGTTTCCCGCATGACGGCCTGTTCTCGCGTAACGCATACGTGGGAGTGACCGGCCCATACGGCACGGCGACTGCCGGTTTGATTCCGCCGCTGCTGTGGTTCTCGACCATTACGTTCAACCCCTTCGGGAACTCATTCGTGTTCTCGCCGAGCGTGCTGCACAGCTACGTCGGCGTGAACGGCCAGGGCGTATTCGGCAATGCGGGCGAGTGGTGGAACGCCGTGTACTACGCATCGCCGTCGTTCGGCGGCCTCATCGGCCGAGCCATGTACTCGTTCGGCAACGACCCAGGCCATCTCGGCCAGAACAAGTGGAGCGGCCAGATTTCGTACAACCGCGGCGCTTTCGCGACGTCGGTTGTTTATCAGCAGATCAAGTACAGCCTGAACGCCGGCGACCTCGACACCGTCCTGCCGGGACTGACGACGCAGTCGGTGGTGAACCTCGGCATGTCGTACGACCTTCACTACGTGAAGCTGTTTGGCCAGTACCAGCACGTGTGGGATTCGATTTCGAATGGCGACGTCGGCATCGATACCGGTCAGATCGGCTTCTCGATTCCAGTGGGCCTCGGCAGGATTCTCGGCTCGGACGCGTATTCGAAGAGTAGCGGCCATAGCTCGGTTTATCGCAACACCTGGGCGCTCTCGTATGACTACCCGCTATCAACGCGCACCGACATCTATGCGGCGGTGCTGTCCGATCGCGCGACCAGGATGTCGAGCGGCACCACGATCGGTGGCGGTCTGCGCACACAGTTCTGATCGACTGCCGGCGCCGACGACGCCGACGACGCGCGCGACATGCCGATCCGGCTCCGCCGGAGAGAAGCGGGTGCGCGAATTCAGACAGCAATGATGGGCCGTCGCATGCAGTTCGAACCCGACCTTCGTGCAACCACGGCCTCACGAATTTAACGATGTCAATGGAGGAACTATGTTTAAGAGTGGAAGGACCGGGAGCGGCGCGCGCAGGTTCGGTCGGCGGCCAGCAGTGGCCGCAATGACCTTGTTGGGGCTTTCAGGGAGTGCCGCTTACGCGCAAAGCAGCGTTACATTGTATGGCTCTCTGGACGGCGGCCTGCGCAATGTCGTGAACGGCACGAAGGCAGGCGGCGCGGCGCTGACGATGGCATCGAACGGCGTCTACAAATCGAATCGCTGGGGGTTTCTCGGGATCGAGGACCTGGGCGGTGGATATTACGCCCGCTTCAATCTGGAAGCGGGCTACATTCTGTCGACTGGTGCCAACAGCAGCACGACCAACCAGCTGTTCCAGCGTACGTCGACCGTCGGGCTAGGCGGCCCGTTCGGCGAGGTCAATATCGGCCATCAGTTCACGCTGCAGCACAGGTTGATCAAGGACTTCGAGCCGTTCGACCTGCACTATCTAGGCATTACCGAAGCGGCGGCGATTTCGGGCGGCACCAGCGGCCGCGACGACAACGCTATCCACTACCACGGCAACTTCGGCCCGTGGACGGCTCGCGCGGTCTATGCGCCGGGCGGCGTGGCAGGCAGTCTCGCTAGCGGCACCATGCTTGCGGGCGGCTTGAACTACCACACCAAACTGTTCAAGTTCGGTGCGGGCTATACGCATCGCTCAAACCCGTTTTCGGCCACGTCGAGCGCGTATTTCGCCAACAATCAATACACTGCGGGCGGCGCCGTGACGCTCGGTCCCGTCGACCTGATGGGTGGCTATTCGCTCGCAACCCAGGCGGTTCCCTCCACGGCGCACGGCGAGACGCGCAATCAATATTTGTGGGGCGGTTTTCGCTATCACGCGTCGTCGGTCTTCAACGTAACGGGTGCGTATTACGACGACAAGAACGCGACGAACGGCGTGGACGGCAGAAAGGACGTCGCCATTCTGGGCGTCAGCTATGCGCTGTCGAAAAACACTGAGCTTTACGCCGATATCGACTACACGCATTTCACGGGTGGCTACGTGACCAATGCAACGCTGAACCCGTCCTTGCATGAAAAACAGACGGGCGTCTCGTTCGGCATGAACCACTTTTTCTAAGCCGAACCGGACGTGAGGGACGCGTCGAATATCTTTGAGCCCATGCAACACGGGCTCGAAGGTTGCACTGATCTTTCCCGGTGGGGCGCCGGACGCGAGCCCTCATCGATACGAGCCGCCGGGGAGCGACTGGATGCCGGCGACTCAGTCGGAGCCGTGTGGCGAGCGATGAACGCGTGACCGTGATCAGCGACGACGCTGGTGAATTTGCAAAGACGGTCGAGGGCAGTCAACTGGCTCGCGGCCGGATCCTCGACTGGTTCCACATTGCGATGAAGTTCCAGGCGGCGCTGCGTCCCGTGTTCGGCAGCAAGATGATTGGCTCGATGGACCAGGAGCCAGTGGAGACCGAAATCACGCACGCGAAGTGGTTGGTCTGGCATGGCAAGGGCAGCAAGGCGGTCGAACGGATCAAGGCACTGGACAGTCGGCTGCTGGCGAGAGAAGGATACGAATTCAAAACACTGTGGTGGCATCTGAACACCGTCTCCAGTTACCTGAGGAACAACGCGCCCACGTTGGTCAACTACAGCGCGCGGCACCGCAAGGGCTTGCCGATCAGCAGCAGCATCGCCGAGTCTGCGGTGAACCAGGTTGTCAGCTACCGTATGGCCAGGAAGCGACAGATGCGCTGGACTGGTGAAGGAGCGCACTGCATGGCGCAGGTCAGAGTCGCGGTTTTGAACGGGGAATTCTCGTCACATCGCATCTCGGGGTTCAAGATAGCCGCCTCGCGACACGGTGAATGCACCACGGTAGCATTGCCAGGCCGGCACCGAGCACCGAACAGACCCTGCAACCCTGCCATAAGCCAGTGCGGTCAGACGAAATCGACCTCCCCAACTTTTGAACGGTCTCCGGTGGGCCGCGACCTCACACGTGAGCTGTTTACTGAACGGGCGCCTGACGTACGCCGCAGGAAAATCAATTTAATGCCGACCGGACCGAAATTTCGATCTGTAAAGCATTTTTTACAGACGACCTTCGCCGCCCGATTCACGTGCACTCACGAGCCGCACAAAATCGAGCCAAACCAACGACGACAGCCTGATCCCGCACGTTGCGCCGCTAGGCTGGAATCACATCAACCACCGGCGACTTTGTGTGGCACGCCGGGTCGCCGGCGTCGAGATTGTCAATGCAGCCGCCTACAGAAAAGATCTTTCAAGCTCGCCCAGTACGGCCTTTTCGGCCCTCGAAACCCTGCTCCCAATGCCGAGAAACCCTCCTGCCGCTTCCGCGATTCCCCGAGCACGACCCAGAAGGGTCGCCTTGAGCGCTTGTCTGGCTTCCTCGTTCAGCGTGGCCGAAAGCGCCTCAATGTACGCTTTCCATTTAATCAGCATTTCGGGAGGTGGTGGCTCTGCGAGCCATTGCTCGAGCGGTTGATAGTTCACCTCATGTTTGCTGAGGCCCCCTTCTTCTGCCGCAGAAAGCACAGCGGTCCGCTCACCGTTATCGATGCGGCCGTCCGCCCAGGCCACCACGACCAAGGGAACCAGGGAGAGGGCGGCCAGCATTTCGCCTTGAAGGTTGAGCGCTACAAGCTTGTCGAGCAGACCGTCATCGGTGATGCCGGAAGCAGCGGAGAGTGCCTGCTTTTTTATTTTAGTATCTTCCGACTCCCTGAGGCGTTGGCGAAGCGCTTCGTTCTGCCTGGCAAAAAAAGATTCCTCCATCGCTTTCGCGCGATCACCCAGGTGCTCTTTACTCATGGTTTCCTCCGCGGGAAAAATCTGACGATTCGACGATCCTGTGCCTCAAAGCTACGGCACACGTCTCGTATGCATGGATGCCAGGCGCGGGCCGTGGGTGACCAAAAAACTGACGACGGCCCCTAACCGGCGGCAAAGTAAATCGCGGGGGCGTCGGAGCTAGGTAGCCGGAACATCTCGCTTGTCGGCATCGTCTCTTCCCGGGCTAACGAAACGGCTGCGGATGCTGCTGTGCGAATACGACGTGTGGGGCGCAAGAAGGCACCCTGCAATTCCGGCGCAGCACCGAGATGGCTTGATCCGGCCCGGAGTTCGTCACTTGTCACTCACTCGACGATGCCGGCGAGATATTCAATGTCCTTCTCGATACGTAATCGGGCTTCCTTTGTGGCGCCGTCACGTGTGTTGGCAATAAGTGGCAGGATCAATCCGCTACCCTTAAATTCGTGCTGGAATTGCACCCACGCGGCATAGGCACAGACACCAGAATCCTTTTGCACGACGTTAAGCGTGACGTCGTATGTGCGGCGCTTACCGCGCATGCGCGGTGTATTGGAACTTTGCTATTTGAGATCTGTACATTTGGGCTCCTTTCGTGCGCGGCCGTTTCTGCTTCGGACCACCGCGTCATCAAATCAGGCCGCGCCTGCGTCCTCAAGTTTGGCTTGGTAAGTCATGTGAGGAGACTTAGGGGCCAAGCCTTACTGGCTTGCGCCCGATGCCGCAGCAGCTTCCGAGGCAGCCGCAGCCGGTGCAGAAGCAGCCGACGTATCGCTAGCAGCGCTTGGCGCAGCCGTTTCGCCAGACTTGTTGCATGCAGCAAGAGCCACCGCAGCCAACAGGAATGCTACCAGGAGAGATTTCTTCATGTCACGCCCTGCTATGGTTAAAGGTAAGCAACAGCGCAAAGTAACCCTAATGTGCTCCGCGAGAAACCGTCATCAACTGCCTGCGAATGTTTGACGGAACGCTGCTCGCGGCAGGACCTGCCTGGTGCTGCTTCGCATCAATAAATGTTTCCCGTACCCCTTACGCGGTTGGACGGCCTCCGAACGGATGGCGGGGCAGGGTTTGCCATCGACAAAAGCAGTCGCACTGCGCACGGCAAATTCATAAGCGCAATTCGGACTCGCGGACTGACCGGGATTGCCCAATGAGGTAGATTCCCCGTCCTTATTCACGATACAGGCGCGCTCCGAACGTGTTGCCCTGCCTCGTAATGGATGGCCGGATCGCTGCGCCACGATGATATCGAACCATCAAATTCCCTTTGATAGATGCACAAAAGAAAGGTTATTGTAATGTACCTATTCGAGGAAAAATCGCTGTTACTTTTCATCATGAGACGCTTAAAAATGGCAAAAATAACGTCGCGCGCTACTCTCACCTGACCATAAGCGAGATCCGGACGACGCCGGTTGGTCATAAAGCGGAACGGCATCACAGCAACGCATTCGACAGCATGTGCCAACCCATCAGCCAAGCCAAACGACGACAGCAACGCCGCAATTCCAAGGCCAGCGTCGGGAATCGTCGCGGTTCGAGCGCTGGCCCGAGGACGAACCGCTCCCCTTTTGTCTGGATCCGCACGCCGATGCGCGACTGCAGGAGATACCCGAACAATGAATATGATTGCCGCCGCCGCGCTCGCCTTTACGGCAGTGCTTGCCTTCGCGGCCGCTCCCTCATTGGTCGAGTGGATCGGCATCACCGAGATCGCCGAGGGCCGCGGTGAAAAGGGGGCGTGGCGCCAGAACGACTCGCGCTACGACTATGTCGATGACGCGACGGTTGCCTTCGATTCCGCCGACGGTGTCAAGGTGGCATGGGTCGACCAGAAGAAGAAAGATGTTTTCCATCAGTCGCTCTCAGCCGACGGAACTGCGCAAGGCCGACCGGTTAACGTGTCGCGCAATCCGGCGACATTTTCCTGGCTGCCTCGCATGGTGGTGGCGCCGGGAGACCCGGGCAAGATCGGCCTACTTTGGCAGGAGATCATTTTCTCCGGCGGATCGCATGGGGGCGATATCCTGTTCGCGCGTTCCACCGACGGCGGCGCCAGCTTTTCCGCGCCCATCAATTTGTCGAACTCGCGTGGCGGGGACGGCAAAGGACGGCTGGACCGCGACACCTGGTCAAACGGCAGTCTTGACCTGGCGATGGCGCCGGACGGCGCCTTGCTGGCCGCGTGGACAGAGTACGACGGCATGCTGTGGCTGGCCCGCTCGACCGACGGCGGCGCCAGCTTTTCGCGGCCCGTGCATGTAGCCGGCGACGGCAAGCGGCCGGCGCGTGGCCCGTCGCTGGCAACCGGCCCCGGCCAAACCGTCTACCTGGCCTGGACGGTCGGCGCTGACCGCAGTGCCGATATCAGCGTTGCCCAGTCGGACGACGGCGGCCAAACCTTCGGGCGGCCGCACGTGGTTGGGGCTGGTCCCGGCCATGCCGACGCGCCACGTCTGGCCGCAGGGCGAACCGGCACGCTGCACCTGGTATATGCGGAAAGCGAAGACGGGCCGTCGGGCCGCTACCATGTGCGCTACGCCCAATCCATCGCCGGTGTGGGTAAGTTCGGCATTCCGCAGGTTATCTCGCAGCCGCAGCGACATGCCGGCAACGGCGCCGCGTATCCGGCCGTGGCAGTCGACCGGCAAGGGACGCTACACGTCGCATGGGAACTGTTTCAAGGTGCTTCAACCCGGCCGCTGGGACTGGAGTTCACCGTCTCGCGCGATGACGGGCACAGTTTTTTGCCGCCGCAACTGGTGCCAGGCAGCCAGGACGAGCGGGGCGGGACAAATGGCAGCCATCAGGGACTTCTGGGCAAAAAACTTGCTGTCGGCGGCGACGGCAGGATTGCCGTCGTCAACACCAGCATGAAATTGGGCGGGCACAGCCGTGTGTGGCTAATGCTCGGGCGGATGAATGCGAGCGGCACCGCTGGGCCGCTAGGCGAAGACCATCCTGCATACTGTATCCCGTGTTTCACGGACGAAAGCGGGACACCGCCATGCGAAGTTTCCGACGGCCTGGACAAACCTCGGAAAGCGCCGAACCCCCGCCACCATGTGACCGCGCGCGGCCCATGGTGTTTGAATGGCCGCAGTTCGTTACACACCGGACGGCCGCGAAGCAGCTCGCACTTCATCAAAAAACGACTTCCGAGCATTTGATGCCATAAACCAAGCTGAACCCAATTTATTTCACGGATCGCACGAGTGCGGCATGGGCCCGCAATGGCTAAAGCCACCCGTCCACCGCACGACTTCACGCACGCTCCGGGCGAGCCTTTCAGCAATTCACAACATAAACAGGTCACCCGGTCAGCGAGCATCATAAAGTTTCGTTATAAACCGAGAATCATGAACGGGGTTGCCGACCATGCCGGGAATGGAAACAGACCGATCCAAGCCACTGAACCTCCGAAGGCACATACGGTGTCCGTCTACTCCCGGTTCACGTAGTCGAGCGTACGGCCACTATTACGCCGACGTTGACGACGAAGATGAGCCCGTTAGACGTTTCTCCGCGACCACGGCGCGCAGCGTCGCAGCGTTAGCGATTAAATACCCAGGAGCAGTGAACGTTGTCGATTAATTCCCATAAGGGCGAATTGATGTCCCATAGCATTCCTTTGATCACAACCATCGCAACCGCACTTGGGTTGGCCCTCGTGCTGGGCTTTCTTGCTATTCGCATCAAAATTCCGGCGCTCGCTGGTTACCTGTTGGCCGGGGTGCTAATTGGCCCATTTACGCCGGGCTTCGTCGCCAATACGGAGATTGCGGCAGAACTTGCCGAAATCGGTGTGATGTTGCTGATGTTCGGCGTTGGGCTGCGTTTTTCCCTGGATGACCTGATGAAGGTGCGCAAGATCGTTGTGCCGGGTGCTGCGATACAAATGGCCTTCGCGACGGCACTTGGCACCGGCTTAGCGGCTACTTGGGATTGGGGCCTCGGGGGATCGCTAGTTTTCGGTCTGGCGTTGTCGGTTGCGAGCACCGTAGTGTTACTCAGGGCACTTGAGGCGCGTGGCGCCCTGGAGTCAATGAACGGACATATCGCAGTGGGCTGGGTGGTGGTCCAAGACCTTGCCATGGTGCTCGTGCTCGTACTACTGCCGCCCTTGGGTGGGTGGCTCAGCGGCAAAACCCCAGTCAGTGGCGCGGCGAATTTGTGGCAGACCCTCGGAATCACGCTTTTCGAGATTGCAGCGTTCATCACTTTGATGCTGGTGGTTGGTCGCAGAGCCTTTCCGTGGCTGCTTTGGCAGGTTGCCCGCACGGGCTCCCGAGAGTTATTCACCCTGTGCGTTGTGGCGACAGCCGTCAGCGTTGCCTTCGGGGCTGCCAAGCTATTCGGCATATCCTTCGCTGTGGGGGCATTTTTCGCTGGCATGATGATGCGCGAGTCCGAGTTCAGTCACCGTGCTGCGGAAGAGTCGTTACCGCTGCGTGACGCGTTCGCCGTCTTGTTCTTTGTTTCGGTGGGGATGCTGTTCGACCCGATGATTCTGGTCGACCAACCACTTCGGGTCGTTGCCGTGCTGGGCGTAATTATTGTCTGCACCCCGATCGCCGCCGCCGGTTTGGTCCTCGTCTTTGGCTACCCGTTGAACACCGCGCTCACGGCGTCAGCGAGTTTGGCTCAGATTGGCGAATTTTCATTCATCTTAGCTGGGCTGGGGGGACGCCTAGGATTACTCCCGCTGGAAGGACAAAGCTTGATTCTTGCCGGGGCACTAATCTCAATTGCCGTCAACCCGCTAGTTTTTAAAGCTGTAGAGCCACTTCAGGTTTGGATCCGGTCGCGCTCTTTGCTCGCCCGCAAACTGGAACGGCCGGATGACCCCTTGGCCGAGTTGCCTGCGGCGACTAGTGAAGTGTATTTGTCGGGACAAGTTGTTTTGGTGGGCTATGGCCGAGTTGGACGGCGTATCGGCGAGAAGCTCGCCGAACAAGCTATTCCCTTTGTCGTGGCCGAACAGAATCGCGAACTCGTCGAGCGACTGAGAGAAGGCGGAATTGCAGCGGTCTTCGGAGACGCCTCGGACCCAGGAGTACTGATTCAGGCGCATATCGCTCAAGCCGGCATGCTTGTCGCCGCTATTCCCGACACCTTCAGAGTGCGTCAAATGATCAAGACGGCCCGGATACTCAATCACGGGATCGAAGTCGTCGTGCGTACTCACAGTGAAGAAGAGGCCATACTGCTAGAGCGGGAAGCGGCCCAGAAAGTCTTTTTCGGTGAAAATGAACTTGCCAAGGGAATGAGTCACTTTGTATTGCAGCGATATGGGAAGGCTCCGTCCGATGACATGGTTGCTGGCAGCAGTGATTGAGCACCAGCGCAGTTTCGTAGTCCGCGGGTACATGTCCCGCGTTGGCATTGTCACGCTGCCGGCATGTTGCCGGAAATGCACCGACAATTGCGAGTGGGAAACGAACCGACTTGCAGCAAAGCGCACCTGCCAACGACGCGATCTCCTACTCGGGATACCGCTTCCCGGCCGACGTGATCAGCTACGCAGTGTCGCTGTACTACCGTTTTCCGCTGAGTCTGCGCATGGTCGAGGAGTTGCTTGACACACCGAGAAACTCGAAGGCCATCCACGTATGGCGTGCGCTTACGCACTACGTTGCCGGTAAATCCGCAAAGCCGATGGTGTTCCTGCGGAAGCATTTGGGTTACCGCATTTTTCTACTTGGTGCGCTTAGGCGCGACGGGGTAACGACGACTCGTCGTGCACCTTCGCTCGCAGGATTTGCGAAGTGCCCCTCGCTCTCCGGTTGCAGACCTGCCGCGCCGGGCGGCACTGCTCGACAGTACTGTCGTAGAAAGCGGAGCAGGACGTGGTGAATTGGCTCTCCAAGGGATGGATCTTCGCAGGGACGTCAAGCTGCACCTGCTCAGGAAGCGGAGCAAGCTGGACTTGCTCAGTCAATGTCACGTATTTCCGCCGCTAACCGCAGAGCGACGCCTCCCGGCAATTGGGGGTCCAGGTCGGCACTTTCGGTATTCGCGGTTCCCTATTGTCGACCGTCCGGTCAGCGGCCCTTAGCGGACTCGCCAACGCGTGTGCGCGACAGGTAGCTTCGGGTCGAAAGTACGCATCCGGGTTCGGTGAAGCCGGTCATTCGCGACCGCCGCCCAGTGAGTGTCAGGGAAGTGACTCGTAGCCGCCTTACCAACGCCGGTAGTCGAATGACTGTAATGGCCGAAGAACACCCTCTCGTGCACCAGCGGGACACGATAACTGGCAATCTGCATCGTCTCTGGTTGCGCGGTTTATCGCGTTCAGGCAGGGTTGGGTCTTGTGCTTCAGATTCACGGTCCGGCGTTCAGATCAACAGAACCTAACCGCCGGCGTAAAGGCTCCGCTGAAATGTCGTCAGCTGACCCGACTACAATGGATGCTAGCCAAAAGACGAATGCGACCAGCCATGCATCTTCACTCGATTCATCGAGCGCGGAAACAAACAGCCCGGCCCGTCTGGATCGCCGTGTGCGTCGCGCTCCTTCTGTCGTCGCCAGCCCTCCTTGCCGAGGACGAAAAGCCGGGTATTGCCTTTTCCACGATCGAGCCCGGCGCTCCACTGCCCGCAGGCTGGAAGAACCTGCCGGTCGCGCACGGCAAGCCTGTGACGCAATACACGCTCGTTCACGACGACCACATCACCGTCCTGCGGGCGGACGCGAACCGCTCTGCTTCTGCGCTGATGCACGAGGGTAATATCGACCTGGTCCGCACACCCGTCGTGGCATGGCGCTGGAAAGCAGAAAAACCGATCGAGGGCGCCGACAATCGCGTCGGATCGAAGGAAGACGCGCCAGCGCGACTGGTGTTCTTATTTGACGGCGACAAAAGCAAGCTATCGTTTTTTGACCGGGCCAAGATGGACCTGGCAAAGAACTTGGGTGGCAAAGAGTTGCCCTATGCCACGCTGATGTATATTTGGTCGACCGCCGCCGCGCCGGGCGCCGTTATTGCCAACCCTCACACGGACCGCGTACAGATGATCATAGTCTCCGGTCAGCACGGCGACGCGGGTCAGTGGCAAAGCCTGCGCCGCAATATCGTGCACGACTACGAGCGGGTCTTTCACGAACCGCCAGGACGAATCACCGGCTACGGGCTGCTGAGCGATACCGACAATACCAGTACTACGACACGCGCCTGGTACGGAGACGTCGAGTTCCTGACCGGGCCTTGATAACTTAAAGCCGCCGAACTAACTGAGCTCTTTGGAGCGATGCGAGTGACTGTCGTTCAGTTCTTTCGCCGTAAGCTGCCAGTCGACACCATGCTCCTTGCGCCAACGACAGGTTTGTGGCGGGTAGGTCAGCGGGTACAACCGGCCAGTTTGAGCCGTTCGACATCGGCGCCTAGATCGTTCAATCGTCGCTTGACATCCGCATCACTGGAACGGAGCCGCTAACATTTCGAAGATAAGGGTTTCGCGTGAACTGTGGCCAACGTATGAAACGTCCTTCACTGATCGCGGGTAGCTTGCTTTTCATGCTCCTCTTTTTCGCGGGCCCAGGCCGGGCGGAGGGAAGATATCTATGAAAATAACTGGGGATCGCGGTGTCCTTGCGGCGTGGTGTTTTTTTATCGAATTTCGCGCTTTATTATGGGAGTGTCATTTTGCCCTTCCACAGGCGGCGAAAGCGGATAGTACCTTGCATTGCGCCAAGCCTAACATGAATGCCGCGGTGGGCGCTAAGCAAGACTTGGCTGCATTGATCAGCCGCATACAGCGCACCGTCGAGGAAATTGAGTGGCCGCTTGCGGCGAGTCCGACGGTCCGCAAAGGGTCGACTACGATCTCTCGTCGCTGTTGTGCGTGAGGTATATATCCCGGCGATCACGATCACGGATCAAGGTGATCGCGTCGCCGATCCGACTGATCAAGAATCAAGAATGCTGGAACAAGCAGGCAAGGCTCCACGCATCTGAATTCCACAGCCTACAGCAACGGATTGGTATCCCAACCGATTGCTGTGCGCAGTGTCGCCCTGTAGGATTTCCCCACTCATTGGGAGGCGACGATGCAGTTCGACTACAAGGACTTCCATATCGAGGCGTCACCTCTCGATGAAGGCGGCCATTACTACGCCCGTGCAAAGATCTACCGGCGCGCCTCGGTGGGCGGCGACACCGTCGAGGTCAAATGGTCAGGCGATCTAGGCGACTATCCCGCCGACGCAGCCGCTATCGAGGCGGCGCAGCGCTGGGCGATCCAGTGGTGCGACGAGAACTCGGCATAGGCCGAGCGCTTAGACTCCTCGAATCAGATCATTGGAGACAGCTATGCAGCCTTGCAATGCCTGTCGCGAATTAGTTGTCAAGCCATCCAGCGTTCCCCCGCATGGCGATCTTGCCGCTTCCGGCGTCAGTGCAATCGGGCCGTCGGGCCACATAACGAAAATCAGCAGCAACCGGAATTGCACGGTCTGCGGAAGCTGGCTGTACCAGAATACTGCTGATGGCACTCCTCCTAACGAGTGGGCGATGAGCGAGCATCAGCTAGCTTGGCCCGGGAAGGCGTGACAAGCGGTGCTTCGAAGATCACGATGGAGACTGGCATGCTGCGACGCAACGAGCTATATAGGGAATGTAGACTGGACGTCGCAGTCGATGGTGACGCACTTACCGGGTTCTACATCGCCGCGCAGACAATACAACTCGCGGCGATCGGCGAGGCACGCAACGTTCCGATGCCAATTGCTCGATTCCGTGACGCGTCGGGTGCATTCGCAGACGGGTTCAATCGGCTTCGCGCTGCGGTTGACGAACACGAAGGCAAGCCAGGCTAGTCTTGCACATTGGTTCACGGAACCCTGCGCGAAGGCACGCGCCACACGGGAACGGTTGGCTACAACGTGCAGGTTGCAGTTGACGTGAAACGATTGGCTCATGTCGGGCCGGAAGCTACCGTTCACGAGTCGTTTCGGAACAGCTCAACGGGGTCGAGGGTCGTCAGTGCCGGCGGCCGTATCCCGGCCAGACGCAACCGGTGGGTCGGAGACGAAGCTGTTCTGCCGAGTGCGGCTTGAATGTGCCGCTTGTTGTCCGAGCACCCGCGTGGCCAGGTCATCTTTCACCTGCACTTCGATAGCATTCGAGCTCTCATTCCGGCCTGTTGAAGACGCCTGCTTCGAGATCTTTCGTGAAATGCTGTAGCCAATCGCTTTCGTCGCCGATCACGTATTCTTTCGTAACCTGCGTCGATAGCCGGGCTATGGTGACGTAGCCCTGTAGACCAAGGTTCTCGTCACCTTTCGGGTCCGTCGTATCTGTTTCCAGAAGAGCGAAATCGCCTTCTGCAAAACCGCTACGCTCCAGGGTCGCTAGAAAGTCTTTGTGTTCATCCGGTTCGATCAGCCGCATGTTCGGCCCCTCGTGTTCAACGGCGACGTCGTGGAGCCCTATCGTTACGAGGACCGACGACACCCGCTCAAGTGTGGAAATCTGCGCACCGCACCCATGAGGTACGCGTCGTAGTCGCCCCAGTATCGTACTGCCAGGAAGCAAGCGTCACTATTGCTTGCCGTTCTATCGCTTGGGCCCTTTCATGCTTTCCGACTCCATGGCTGCATTCCGTTCACCGCTCGCCTCGATGGGTTCCATCGCTTCGTCAATCGAGGCCATTGTGCGGCAGAGCGCCACGACGACAGTATGAACTACGTACCGACTAACAGGTGGGTGCTGTTCGGCCATCTTTTCGCCGCAATCGCCGGCGCAGTTGCTGACTGTTTGCTGCCATGAAAATTGGCGATGGATTGAAGCTGCGCAGGGACGCTCGTGGAGACAGCGCTATGGCAACGGTTCTGCTTGCGGATGATGACATGGGGTTGCTCGGTTCACTTGGCATTCTGATAGCTGCAGAGGGGCACCTCGTTCGCACCGCGACCAATGGTGGCGATGCGCTGCGCCTCGCTCTGGAAAGTCGGCCTGATATTGTGGTCACAGACTGCGCAATGCCGGGGATGGATGGAATCGCACTGCTGCGAAAGCTGCAGCAATACCCTGAACTCGCGTCAGTACCCGTCATCCTCACATCGGACGCGCGAAGACGGCCTCACATCAAGGTGTTCGGCTTTCTCCGTAAGCCTTTTCCAGTGACGGTACTGTTGCGTCGCCTGCACCGGCTCGCCCGCCGTCCAGGCGTGGCGCGAGTGTGTACGGGAAGCCCTCGGGCAATGGTTGGTGGGCTGGGTTCACGTCCGCCGCAATGCGAGTACGCATAAGGCGCGCTCCATAGCTGTAGACTTTTCGGAGTCCGGCACGCTGCCTCTTATCTGAGGAATTGTTATGCCCAACAATCATCTCGCCAGTAAATTTGACGCTGACCTGGGCCTCGTTTTATCCAGACTTCTCGAGATGGCCGGGCAAAGCGAAAAAACCTAGCTAAGGGAAGGCCCGCATGTTGACTTCCCTCGTGTGTAACCAGTGCGAAGCCCGTCGGGCTGGTGCGCCCGTGTTCTAGTCGTCGACGACTATCGCGGCGCCGCTATTGCTACTGCGCCGTATCTCTCACTAGATGGCATGGAAGCCCACGTTGCTGGCGGATGCGGCGACGCTTTGGAAACAATCAAGAACTGGTTTCCGGACGTAGTTCTCCTAGACATCTGGATGCCTCAGCGCGACGGTTTCGAAACCGCAGAGGCAATGAAACATTGTGCTCCGGCTCCTAGTCCTTTCATATTGGCTTACACGTGCGCTGATAAACGATTTGTTATGGCAAATCCGGCCAGCAAGAGCTTGGACGGGTACTGCCGGAAAGGTACCTCTCCATCTGAGCTCGCTCTCATCGTGAGGAGCCTGTGCACTACGGCTCCCTCGCACTAATCGGCTCCGGGTTGCGCGACCACAGAACGAGGACCTGCGTCAAGTATGTCGTTCGCCGAACAGGGAGCCGCAGCACTGCGGCGAGCTACCGCTGCTCACCGAGCTCGTGACGCCGTGCCCCGCTTCACGTACAGTCAACCGTTTAAGTGTGCGATTCGCAGACATCGTTTCAGTTTCATGAATGCCGTTTTCTTGGCGCGCCAATGATGTTCGGCAAGGGTCTTGTCAACTCGCCATTCGCGATGCAGGATTCTCTTTTTCAGCCCGTCGTAGGCGCTTTCCACCTGCTCCGCGAGAGGTGTGATTTCGCCCACTTCTGCGATGCGGTCGACGGGCGTCTTGCCACCGAGTGAGCCGTGCGGACGGCGCCGGTTGTAGTCGAACTGCCACTCGTCAATTCGCCGGTCAACTCGTCCTCGGTCGGGGCGTGGTGGGACCAGTACTCGTTCAGGTCAGTAAGCTGTGAACGTTCAACCTTGCCATTGAGGTGTGGGGAGCGCGGCGGATCGGCCGGAATTTGATGCACTCGCTCATCAGACGTCGCTGCACTGATTCGGCGAAGAAGTCGCCGCCCCTATCAGTCTGGATACGCTGGACCGGAAATGGCATCATCCTCGATGACGCGATCAAGAAAAAGCGGCGTATTACGGGCGTTGCTGCGTGGATAGACAGTCAGTACGCGGAAGCGCGAGCAGTCGTCGATGGCCGTGTATTGATAGACGCCTCGCGCGATCTTCATCGTGTCCATCTGGACTCGATCTCCGGGAACCGGGCGGCTATAGCGTTTGGGATTTGCCGGCCGGCTGGGACGCACTAACGGCTTCACAGACGCCTTGGTCAGAACCTTGTGAATGGTCGCGAGGGACAGTTCTCTTTGTTCATGTAGCCGTAACTCGTTCTGAATCCGGCGTGCTCCCTTGCGCTCTGCACGCAGCCGGAGAATCGTCGCCCGATCAGCTTCGGAAACCTTTCGGTTTGGACTGTTGAGAGGGCGGCGACTTTGAGAGCGCAGGCCTTCTTCTCCAGCATCCCGGTAGCGTCGTAACCATTTACGAAGTGTCGGTCTCGTGATACATCAGCACCCAACGTGATCGAGTCACATTCTCGCGGTCCATCGCTTCATTCTAGTTGAAACGATGTCTTGCGGCATGTTCCTAGAGCGCCTGGATATTTGCTGCCTGCTTGCCCTTTGGTCCCAGCTTGACCTCGAAGCTGACCTTTTGCCCGTCGCTAAGAGACTTGAAGCCTTCCGACTTCACTTCGGAAAAATGGGCAAACAGGTCTTCGCCACCATCGTCCGGCGAGATGAAACCGAAGCCCTTTGCATCGTTGAACCACTTCACTTTGCCCGTCTGCATTATCTGATTCCAAGGAAGTTAAAAAGAGTCATTGACCCGGTGTTGAAAATTCAAAAAGTTGCGCTGCATGCGTCGTTGCACGCGTGCGGACGCGTGTGGGAAAAGCTATTTCCTGTTTCCGGGGAAAACAGTGTCTGGGCTTGCGAATCGTTATTCGGTTTGCAATGCATGCCTGCTGCGATGGTTCTGTCCGACCCGAAGACATGCAGCCCCGTCATCTGCTTGTGTGACGCAAGTCAGCCGTTCTAGGCCTGCGCCCATCGGACGCCCGCCAAGTGGAGCGAGCATTCTCGGGCGGCCTGCATCCGACGTCTGGAATCTGCGGGAGCGCTGGCGAGCCGGTCAAGCAGTCGTTGCAGCCGTTCCTGTTGCCGTCGCAAGAGTCCGGGCGTTGCGTACGCCTGAAGAACCCGACCGCGCCAGTAAGTCTGTGCGAACAGCGAATCGGCACCGTCCGCGCACAGGACTCGCTCAAGATGCGTAATTGCAGTGTCAAGGTTATGAGGCGTGTAGGGGCTCACCCAGGCGCCTGCTTTGGCGGCAATTTTCACAATGTTTTCTCTCAGTTATATAGCTTTTCTGACTAACGGCATGTTGCGCACAACGTGCGTCCGGCCCTTTGCCAACAGGGCTATTAGTCAGATGTTTAGTATGGCTTTCTAAACGTAATGAAAACGATACAGGAAACACCACTCCTGAATAAACCGGGTTTACCCGTCAATTCGAAAACGCCTGCCGCTCCGAAGCAGGCATCACATTTATATGATCTATCAGGGCGTGTAGCTGGAAAAGGAAGTCGCTCGCAAGTCCATTCGGCCAGGGCTGCGCCCTTGAGCCGGTCCAGGGTTCATCGGAGGCGTTGCGCATGCTTCTGGAAGTCGTGGGGTATTAGGTCAGTTCGCGCTGCCGGCCTCGGATTCAATCGCGTAAGGATGAGCGCGCCCGCCTTAGCAGGGCGAGCCGCGTTCTGCTTTCAACGGCCTGCGGGAAGTTAGCGGTGCGAAGGGTAAATTTCGGGGGATGCAGAGTGCCGGTACGCTTCAGCAACCGGGCTATCGGAAAGTGAGCGCCAACGGGTGCTGGAAGGCAAACTGAGCGAACCTTAGCTTGAATTCCCAATTGAGAGCATGAGAGCACGGCCAATTTCCTGGTCAACGGGTAAGCCGGAAAACCTCCATCGCGATTTTTCACGTGTGGTACATGGAAATTGGGCCACCGAAATGATGGGCCAACTCGCACGCAGCACGCGCCAATCCATAACAGAAAACCACGAGAGCCGAGAGCCTACGAGCGGCCCGCTGCAATGCAGAACGCGGCGGAGCGTCGGGCATTGCGTGAGCGTCGTGCCGATTTCGTGGCCCGTTTGCCTTGGCAACGGCGAAGTTTCAGCGACACGAGGCACATCCCTTGCGGCGCCTATTCATGCGAGCGGCAGACGCTTGCATGGAGGTGAGCCATGAAACATATAACCAGGACGTTTTTCGCTTCGACTCTCGCGATGGCACTGTCGGCAATTACATACGCACAAGCCGGTGGCAGCGCTGGCGGGCTCCCGACACCCGGCGTCGGCGCCGGTTCGATGAAAGCCCCGAATGAGACGGGCTACGGTTCTCCCGACGTCCCGGGTGGTGGCGTCCGCGCGGCGCGCAGTAATCCTGCGACGGAGCGTTCCAATAGCGGCAAGACCAATGGTCTAAATAGGGGCACGCGTAGCGGCGCGAACAGCGACGTCAACAGTGGACCGGGCGGCTCAAGGGAAAACGGCCAGTAGTACGAAGGCTCCTTGTCACGATGGTAGTGGCGTTCTACGCGCTGACTCGGGCATGGTGTGTAGGCCACGTCGTGCGTTGGCACCGACGCGATAACAGCGGGTTGCACACTGAGTCAATATCGCTCAAGGCGCACGTGGGTGAGACTTGGAATCGACAGCTTTCGACTAGTGCAACTCGCGACTCGCTGCCGCATGCGGAAACCGAGGGACGCCCGAAGGACTCGATGTCCTGCTCTCAGGCGACCTGTCGACTCATCTCCCGGCTGACCGAACGTAGGCGGGACGAGGGTTACAGGGCGACCCCGCTGTTAAGGCCGGAGGAAATGCGGTTCCCCCTGATTTCATGCAAGTTCCAAGGAGCTCATTGTCCGTTGGGTCGGCAGACCAGCGGAGGTGTTGTGTTGGTGGAGGGGCATGCAGCGCGAACGCAGGAGTCGGCGAGTCTCGCGTTTAATCGAGCGCACCGTTGATGCCGTTCGGTTCTGGCGGGCCTCGGCACTACTGTCGCACCCTGCGTCCCCGAAGCAACTGTGTTGAACGTCAAGCGTTTTCGCGATCCGACTGATGAAGCGATGCATTCCAGGGCGCTCCTGCTTTGACCATTGCGTTGAGGATGCTCAGGAGCTTGCGCATGCAGGCGACGATGGCGACCTTCGTTGGTTTACCCGCCGCGACGAGACGGTCATAGAAGATCTTGATGATAGGGTTAAAGCGAGTCGCGGACAGTGCCGCCATGTAGAGCACATGCCGCACGCTGCTGCGGCCACCGAAGATCGTGCGCTTTCCTCTCATGTGGCCGGAGTCGCGGTTGATCGGTGCGACACCAATCAGCGCGCTGATCTCGCGGCGAGACAGTCTGCTAAGTTCGGGAACCTCGCAGATCAGGTGGAAATCGTTGTCTTGCCAACTCCCTTTAAGCTAACGAGCAGCGCCGACAGATCGGCGAAGTTCGCCTGCACGTGTCCGGCCATGTCACAGCCGATGCGATCGAGTTCTTTAGTCAGCGCTTCGATGATGGTGTCAATGCTTTGCCGGATTGCAGCAGGCGACTGAGCCAGCCGGTTGCGCTCGGCGACAAGTATGGCGATCAGTTGACGACGGCGCGTGACCAGGGCCGCCAGGGCCTGCTGCTCTGCGGTCGGCAGCGGTTTGACGAACTTGTCGCGTTCCGGACTGCGTTCAATGACTTCGCCGAGCTGCGCGAGGATGCGTGCATCGATGCGATCGGTCTTCGCCAGTTGTCCCAACGCTCGCGCAAAATCTCGTGCCCGTCGGGGATTGATGACCGCCACCGCAAAACCCGCAGCCTGCAATACAGCGGCGGCAGCCGTTTCAAGACCACCCGTGGCTTCCATCACAATCAGTGCGACCTTACGCGTCGCCAACTGGCCCAGTAACGTATCGAAGCCCTCGGCGTTGTTCGTCAGACTCAGTGGCGGCGCATTCAGGCCAATCTCTATGTCCAGCGCGGTTTTCGCCACGTCAATGCCAATCGTGACTGGTGTGGAAGTCGAATCTGGCAGGCTCGTCATTTCCCATCCTTGCTTATGCGAACTAGGTTCAGGCAACTGTTCGGGCTTTCGATGAGCGGCTCGGCTCGTGCGCCATGTGCTTCGGGACGGGCTTGCAAACCCCAGGGAGGAGATCAGGCTGCACGAGCTTTGCCAAACCGACATCAACAACAAAAAATTAACGACAGGCTGTGGATTTGTGGACGATGCGCCTACGGCGCAACGGTGAGCTTACCGTGGACAACGTTACACGTTGCCCACCGCGCCCACCTTCGTCCACAAGCTCCACAGCCTCACATCATGAAGAATAAAAATCATGATCTTCAAGATACAAGGTAGGGCGGTGTCCATTCCATCTCGGTCGGCTACGGTCTGACGCGTGATGCGCGGCCCAGAGGGTCGATTGAATTTTGGCCAGGGACGGAGCGCCGTTGGCTACGCCGACGGCTGTGGAGTTTGGTCGCATGCGCGGCTTTGGCAGCGGCCCGGTCGACATCGGGTTAGGCCCGTTCAGAGCGGAATTAGGGACAAACGGCCGCCGCCGCGACATAGAGCAAGAGTGCTATCACTACCACTGCGGTAAATCCAAGATGGATCGCCAACACCGTTGCCAGAACTGCAGCCACTACGGAAGCACAGGCGTTGATGCCCCACGCCCAGGGCACCAGCGCTTCGGCGCTGGCGCCAACGCGCCCGAGTCCCAGTGGGAAGGGCATTCCCATCGCAAACGCGAGCGGTGCGACGAGCAGCGCGGAGATAGCGATCCTGGCTGGATCGGGCAGGGAAATCAGCAGTCGGAACAGAGTGGGGAGGATGGCCAGGTAGAGCAGGGAGATAAGGGAGATCGCGAAGACGGCCCTCGTCAGCAGGGACGGGCGACCTCTATTCCAGCGCGACCCTGGCGCGGGGCTGGGTAGGTGCGCTCCGCCCCCTTGCAGGCGCTGCGAATATCGGCTTCCCAGTCCGGCAAACGAGAGGAACGCGCATAGCACCACCGCAACAGCATAGAGCGGGTGACTCAAGAACAGGATGAACTTCTGGATAAACGCGATTTCGACGAACATGAAGGCGAAACCAATCGCGAGGAAATAGATAGCAACTCGCCGCCCGGATAAGGCCGCTGATGCAGTGGCGTTGTCGACAAGGGTTGTCGTTGACGATGGCGAGCTGTGAGCCAGGCGTTGGCGGCGCCTTATCATCCAGAGCGGAAAGAGGATCAATATCAAAGCTGCCAATGTGGCCTGAAGCAGGGTCGCAATCAGCACCGGGTAGCCCCATTCCAGCAAAGGCAACCCGCCTTGCTCCTTCAAGGCGAGGAGTTCGGGCAGCGAGCGCCATTTGAAGAAGTGAAAGAAGTACGGCTTGTCGTCCGTGGCGGGTCGAACATCGAACTTGTAGCGTGCCCAGAACTTGTCGCGATCGGGGCTCAGCAAGGCTTGCGCGGCTTCGAAGAAGTATGGCGTTTCAAGCACGTTGTAGCGATTCGCTTCCGCGGCGTGCATCCCGGGGTAGTATCCGACGTCGAATGAGCGCGCACGGCAGAAGTTCCGCAGTGCGACGATTTCCACGCCACTGAACTCTCCGTTCTTGACCAGCAGCGTCGTAGTCTTCCAGCCGCGGATCAGCACGAGCCGGCGGGAGGGTTGCGCCACACCGACGCCCTCCATGGCCAGCATCCCCGTCGCAAACAATTTCAGGATGTCGCGTGGCGGCAGCGTGACCCAGCGCGTAATCGCCAGCATGCCGCCTGGGTTGAGATGGCGAAGATAATCCTGGAACGCCTGCACCGTGTACAAATAGCTCTCGGAAAGCGCGTAAAGACCGGCCGACGTGGCGCTGAACGAATCCAGCAGCGCGACCTGGATGAGATCATAGCGCTCGCCGTGCCCAGCGATGAAGCTTCGCGCTTCGCCGGTAAAGACGTGAACGTTGGGTGCGCTGTAAGGCTTGCCGGAGAAGTCGGCAAAGCGGCCTTCCACCGCGTCGATCACCTGCGGATTCAGTTCCACCGCGTCGATTGCGCTCGCCTGGTGGTAAAGCGCCTGCAACACATCGGCCCCGGCGCCGCTGCCAAGTACCAAGACTCTGGGGCGCTCCAGCAAGTGGTAGGGAAGCGCGGAGGTGAGGTAGTCCAGATAACTGAGTGACTCGCGCTGTCCGTCATAGCGATTGAGCGCGGAGAGCCCGTCACCATCAGTAAACACTCCCAACTGTGGCGGCGGCTCCATGGTCGCGTTGAGGCTCAGCCCCGGTGCGTGGCGGAAAGGAATCAAAGGGCTTTCCACTACCGTGATGAGACCCAGTGGGCTCGAGCTTTCAGCGATCACGTGTGCGTCTTTGATGCGCAGTGTCTGGCTCAATTCCTTGTACTCGGACGGCCGTAGAGCGACCCAGTCGCGTGGCAGGATGGTCAGCGAAATGGCCGCGGCTCCCACCAACAGCACCGGCAACCAGTTTCGATGCCAGCGACACTCGATGCATGCCAGCGCCGCTGCCGCCAGACCCACACCGCCCAGGAGGCGAAGCGCATCCAGCGGAGCAAGGACAAATAGCGCAACGATGATGGCGAGGCTGCCTAATCCGGCTCCCACAATATCAAAACTGTAAATGCGGGGAATCTGATCATTGAACCGTGTGAAGGTGAGACAGACACTGGTCGCGGCGCAGAAGAAAGGGACGAACAGGAGCAGATAAATCAGCAGCAGGCGCAGCGGCTGCTGCGGATCCCACAGAATCTCCAGGGGGTTGAACGCGACGCGCTGGGCAAGCGCGAAAGAGGCGACCGCGGAAACGCCGAACAGAATGGCGCCGCCAGCGAACACGGCCGTAAACCTGGGCGCTAGCCAGCGCTGCGCTAACGCCACCATCGCACCGGCTGCACCGTATCCCAGCAGGGCGACACTGATCATCATATAGGCGAAGTGGTGCCAAAGGATGATGGAAAACAGGCGCATCAACAGGATCTCGTAGCCGAGCGCTGCGGCCGAGAGCAGGGAGAGGGCGAGCAAAGGCGCAGTGGGCATGATCGCGTGAATGGGAATGGATGCGGCATGAAGGATGCGCTCGACCAGAGACAAGGCAGGTGCACGGGATCGCCATGTCCATTTGCTCTCTCACACCTCATCCCTGAATCAGTGCCCGGCCAATGGCACGAATCTGACGGGCAAGATCTGTTTGGTGGAAATCGTTCCGTCGTCCGATTTTTCGATCAGCAGCAGGTACTGGGTCAGAAACTGCGCGCCCACCGGAATAACCATTCTGCCGCCCGGCTTCAATTGCCGCACGAGGGGGGGAGGGACATGGCTGGCAGCGGCGGTGACGATGATGGCGTCGTAGGGCGCGTGGGCTTCCCACCCGTAATAGCCGTCGCCCACCTTGGTTTCCACTTGCTTGTAGGCGAGCCGTTGCAGGCGCTCCTGCGCCTGCATGCCCAAGGGTTCGACGATCTCGATCGAATATACCGCTCGTGCCAGACCTGCCAGGATCGCCGCCTGGTAGCCGGAGCCGGTGCCGACCTCGAGCACGATATCGGTAGGCTTAATCACCATCAGGTCGGTCATCAGGGCAACAATGTAAGGCTGCGAGATTGTCTGGCCATAGCCGATGGGAAGCGGCCTGTTCTCGTATGCGTTGTGCTCCTGCTCGGGCGGAACAAATTTGTGGCGAGGCACCTGTTCCATGGCCGCCATGACGCGCGCATCGATGGCATGCCTGCCGGTTTCGGTGCGGGTGTCAGCAGTCAGTGCTGCGATCTCCTTGACCATTCTCGCCCGGCGTAGCGCAAAATCGTCGGCGGCGTGAACACCGGAATACAGCCACACCAATGCAATTGCTGGAATCAGGATGCGCAGCCAGCGCGTCATCGGTTTCACAATGGTCCCTGTTGCCTGACCTACTGTAATTCTACGCTCATGCGCGGGCTGGCTTCGCGTCAAACACGTCCGGCGGCCTGTCATGCATCAGGCCGGCCTCTCGCCATTTCCGAACTAGCAAACGTCCGCATCCTCCGCGCTGAGTGATTGAAGTACCATGGCGCAGCCGCACGTCCTGTGTAACTCATCCCGCGTTGCCCAGCCGGCAGTACTGAGCTCGACACCAGATCGGGATCCGGCGGAAAGTATCTGGGTCTTCCGCTTTGAGCCTTGCATCTTTTGCGGGGCAGCATGGGTGCAGCTTGTTCCATGTCCATGCCAAGCGTAAGTTGTTGATTTGACGAGAGCTACCGTTGCCACTGCCAGGCGTATCGTGTTTGGCCCGACGAATGGGAGATGCGTCGCCTGCCGCGGCCCGAACGTGTTGGTATTGGGAAGGACGTGCGCGCGATCCGACATCGCGAGCGAGGTCGAACCAGAAATGCGTGTTGAGCACGCCTGCCCAGTCCTAGCACGAGTCCCGCTCTACCATGCCAGCGTCGCTTCTCCGGCAATGTGGCCAATGGCCGCTATAAGGACCGAACAGCGGAGAACCAATGCGTTTGTCGCAAACGTCGTGTGTCGGTCCAATAGCGGCCGATTGGTGGTCTCGCGCGACCGGCCGGAGTGGGTCTCGCGTGCTGACTGTCGTGAGAACACCAGGGCTCGATCAACGTGCGATCAGCGACCAGCGCGCGAAGCCGAGAAATCCCTCGGCTTCTCCGTAGGCCAATCCTGCCGAACACGCTTGCCCGGTCCGGATTGGACGCCGACTGCATTCCTTATGCGCCGCTGCCGTACGGCTGCGTGATGATCTCGAGATTGTGGCCGCTCGGATCTTCGAAATACGTGCCTCGACCGCCATCGTTCGTATTGATCTCGCCCTGCCGGCGGTGAGAGGGATCCGCCCAGTAGGGCAATCCGCGGCTCTGTATTCGCGCAAGAATGCAATCGAACTCGGTCTCGCTCACCAGAAACGCATAGTGTTCCGGCCGCGTTTGATGATCATCGCTGTAGAAGTCCAGCGTGACGCCGTTATCCAGTTGCACGGCAAGGAACGGGCCGAATGGCTTCGGCTCGGGAAGTCCGAGTATTTCTGCGAGAAATGCCGCCGATGCATCCCTGTTCCGCGCGTACACGATAGTGTGATTAAGCGTGATGCTCATGTTCGCTGCTCTCCTTTCGCCGCTCGCGTGACAGTGCCTGTTCACGGTGCCGGCCGGCATCATCGCCCAACCCGCACGCCGTCCCTCGCGCAACCGCTGAACGTTGCGCCAATCAGTGCGGCTGACCGAGGCATGCATCGGCGACGTCGACGATCGGCTCGCTATCGGCGTGGGCTTCGGGAAACCGATCGACACATTTGATCTGCAGTAGCGTCCACCATGTGCCTGGCGGATCGTGGCCAAGCCACATTACCGTCGCGGCCGCTTTGGTTCGAAGCCTCCATCGCTGCCAGTCGGCGCCCGTTGGTGAAAAATGGCCCTGACTGTCCGTGTATTGGCCTGGGTCCAGATCGTAGCGTTTCAGGTAGGCCGGATTAAGGCGCTCATCGAGCGTAACCTGCCCACCATGGGCGATGCGCGCCCGTTCCCGTGTCTCGTCCTGACTGAATTCGCTCACCGCGCGGCTGACGACCGACAACTCGAACAGCAGCGCTGCACCAGTTGCCAGACATGTCGCGGCAATGCAGAGCACGAGCAGCCAAAGAATCCGCCGTCCGACTGTCAGTGTGCGTGCCATCAATCCCTTGGCCTCGCAATGTGATGAAAACAACTCGTGCCGTTCCAGCGCGGAATTTCAGCAGACGTTTCCGCTCCCCTCTTTAAACGATACAACTTCACGTGCCGGTGGTCCAGACCGCTGCGATGTTCCGGGGCCTCGACACGGCGGCAATATGAACTGAAGTGGGATGCGTCAGGAAACCATGCAGTGGTGAGCGCCAACGTGGAATGGTGCCGCGGATATTGCATCGGAACGGTAGTTAGTCCGGATGGCAGCTTTTCACTCTGCGTGAGGGCAGCAAGACAACGAGCGTCTGTCTTTATGCCGGCGATGACCAGCGGCACATCGATACGGAGAAAGAGCTTCGCGGCCACTGGCAATGTCTCGCGGTCTTATCCCCTTATCCCCTCTCGGGGCCTTGCACAATAGCGCTCGACCACCTGGTGACGTTAGTGGGTATCTGGCAGTAGTCGGTCATGAAGCGACCGTCGCTGCCCTAACCCGAAAGGCCGCTACGTTAGCATTGGCCGCGGGGAGACCGCTAGTTACTGCAGATTTTTCGCGAGTTGGCAGCGCAAGGTATCTGCCATCTTCTGCAAGATGTCCGGCAAGAGTACCTGCGCTTCAAGCGGGCCCATCACGGAATAGCCCGATCCCAACTCGCCGTCGATAACATACAATCGGCTATCGCGACGTTAAATGGTCAACTTCAATCGAATCGTAGCGGTGGTCGACGATGACGAATCAGTTCGCCGTGCCCTCAAGCGTGTGCTGCACTCTTTCGGGGTAGAGGCGGAGACTTTTCCAAGGGCGAGACATTTCTGAGCACGCTGTCGTCGGGAGCTTCGTGCCACCCCGCCTGCGTGATCGTGGACTTCCAGATGCCAGGGGTCGACGGGTTGGAGCTGCTGCGCCGTCTGGCCCCGACTGGCGTGCCCATCATCTTCATGACCGGGCACGACGATCCGGCCGTTCGCAATAAGGCTTTCGCTATAGGTGCTCCAGGCTACCTGAAAAAGCCGTTGGACGGCGTCGCATTGATTGGGGCTGTGGAAAAAGCGCTAGAGCTACCCGTACTCCCAAAAAGCTCTTCGCCCAGTTGGGGCTGAATGTCCGGTTCAAGGCTTAATCCAACCATACATGCCCAGATGGCGGCCGTCCGAAAAGGGTCCGACTACGGTCAATTGCACCCGGTCGCCGCCGATCTTCTTCAATCGCCTGTCCTGCGCCTGGATGGTTATTCGGGCTGCAGCCGTGCGGACGAGAGTGGCGCGCCATTGTCATATCCGATTTCACGGTCGAAAGGCTGCAGGCCGTCAGTCAGATAGATAGTCACTTTGGGCGTGGCGACCTTCGGGCGGACGCCCGCGCAGGCAATGTCGTCCGCGCGGGGGATGGCTATGGTGGAGGAGAATCGTTGTGCTGTGGCGATCACCGCCTGGTCAGCATGCGGACGATCTTCTGCACGATGAACTCATGCTGCTCCAGCGCCTCATCGAGCGTACGTGCTCCGTAGCTCCTGTTGTCTCGCGCTTCCATTCCGGCGACGCGCGTCACGAACAGCGAACCCTCCCCGGTTTTCGGTTCGGACACACCGCGGAAGCGGGTGGTGACCGTCACACCGGATTCGTCCAGCAGCGTGCGACGGAAGATCAGTTCGTTCTCTGTCATCCAGCGCGACCACTCGCCGCGATCGAACACCTCGACAGGTCTGTTCTTCGCATCGAGGACATAGAAGCGTTCCCTGCCGGACGGGACGGAGCGTGATTTCATATTTCAATGCGAAGGCGTGAGCAGGAAGCCGATCACCTCCCGCCACCAGGTTTCGTCGACGCGGCCGATCCAGTCGTTATGTTCAGCCGCCTTCACCACTATCAGTTGTCTCGGTTCGGCCAGCGAGTTGTAGAGCGCTTCGCCGAAGCGCGGGGGGACGATGCTGTCGCGCTCCGCAACCACGACGAGAACAGGGCGCCCGAACGACGCCATATGGGTCACGCTGTCGTATCGGTCGCGCAGCAGCCATTTCACGGGCAGCCACGGATAGTGATAAGCGGCGACGTGCTCAAGCCGATCCCATGGCGTGATGAGCAGCAAGCCAGCGGTCTTGTCGCGTTCACGCGAGCCGGCGGCGGCCGCCACGCCGGCCCCGAGCGATTCGCCGATGAGCAGCAGCGGCGCGCCATAGAGCCGATGCGCCAGCGCGATGGTCTGTTGGGCATCACCGACCAGACTCTCTTCGCCCGGCGTGCCGTCGCGCGGCCCGTAGCCTGGATATTCGGCGAGGATCACGCGCAGCCCGAGCCGCGTGAGCGCTGCGGCGTAGAACGAGCGGTGTCCGGCGTGCCCGGCATTGCCATGAAAGACGATGACGGTGGCGCGCACGGATCCGACGGGCTCGGCCACGAGGCCCCGGAACGCCTCAGGTGTCGGCCAGGCGCGAAGTACGCTGGAAACGACGTCCCCGGTTGCAGCCTTCTCAGGGAAGTAGATAAAACGATCCTGCAAGATGGCGACTCCAGCGAACACAATCAGGCACGCAACGGTGAGACGCAGCATCAACCCGGTGAATTTCATCGCCTTGAGCCCGATCCACCGATCGTTTCAGTAACGAACCCAGTTTAGCGCGCATTGACCACCGCTTATGTCCATGCGTGTCGTCGCGAGCCACGCGCTGACGGCGCCGGGAGGGACGGCTCCAAGGCAACGGGCAGCTGGCAACGACGCCCCCGCTTGCACAGTGAACCGTGGACCAGTCCTGTGCTGCATACTTCAGTGAATCACACCGCCGAAAGCATCGACGGCGAGCGGCCTTGTCGTTTCAATATTGGACCGGACCCGGCCATGAACAGCCGTTGGCCCGCTCGCTCACGCGGACGTTCGAAGGGCCGCTCTTCACGGTTCAACGGACCATCGTGCGCGGTTCAGTTCGATCGGGTCTTTGCCGCCGGGAAGCTACGTAGCTATTGCGAGCTGGATACTTCAAAGTTATTTCTTGGATCCGCAGGCATCTACCACCGGCAATAAAAATTACTCCGGTGCCTGCGCCCATCATGCGCCCGAATTCCTCGCCCGACTCGGGCAAATAGGTTTGAACCTCGCGCGGCAGATTTTTCGGCAATGCCTCATGCGGCGTCCATCGGCGCCACAAAACCCCTACCTGCGTGCAAACGCGGATCTCAAACGCGGATCGTCGCCAGCGCCTGCTTAGCGAAAACACCACCTTGCACCTCATTTATGGTGCGAGTATATTGAATTACACCATCAACTATTTCTATGCGATATTAAATGACTAACGATATCCTGTTGTCCAATCACGGCCGCGTTGCGGTCATCACGCTCAACCGTCCCGAAAAGCTGAACGCGTGGACGACCCCCATGCGTAACGCGATCATCGAGGCACTGGATCGCTTCGACGCCGACGACGAAGTGGCGGCGATCATCATGACGGGCGCCGGCAATCGCGCCTTTTCGGCCGGGCAGGATCTGTCGGAGGCGCACGATTTCGATGGCGAGCGCGCGGTCGCCTGGGTCAAGGAATGGCAGCGTTATTACGCTGTCCTGCGCGGCCTGAAGAAGCCCCTGGTCATGGCACTGAATGGCACCGCGGCGGGCTCGGCGTTTCAGGTGGCACTGCTTGGCGATATCCGGATCGGTCACCCGGGCGTACGCATGGGCCAGCCGGAAATCAACGCGGGGATCGCGAGCACGACCGGCCCGTGGATCATGAACTCAATGCTCGGCATGTCGCGCACCATCGAACTGACGCTCACAGGCCGCCTGATGGACGCCGAGGAATGCAAGAACATCGGTCTGATCCACCACGTCGTGGCGGAAGAAAAGGTCTTCGAAAAAGCGCTCGAAATCGCCACTGAACTCGCCAACAAGCCGCCGGTCGCGATGCGTCTGGACAAACAGCGTTTCCGTGAAATGACTGAAGCAGGCTTTCAGGACTGTATCGAAGCGGGCATCCGCATCCAGCGCGAAGCCTACGACTCGGGCGAGCCCGCCCGCATGATGGAAGAATTTTTCCGCAAGCGCGCGAAGTGAGCTGAGCGCAGTCCGATTCATCCCGCCACTCATCGAGCAGGAGACCACAGCAATGACGCAAGACTTCAACGAAAAGCGGCGCCGCATGTTGCAGGGTGCGGGGGCACTCGCGCTCGCGGGCGCAATGCCGGTACTGGTACGCGCCGACGACAAGCAGATCGTCGTATCGGATCCTGGTGGTCCATACACGGCGGCCTACCGTCAGGCTTTCTACGATCCGTTCGAGAAGGCGACCGGCATCAAGGTGGTGAGCGTGGCGCGCGAATCGCAGCCGGTCGCGCAATTCGAGGCGATGGTGAAGACCCGGAATTATGTGTGGGACGTGACGACCCTCACGCTCTCCGCCGACATTCCGTACCTCGAATCGAAGGGCCTGCTGGAGCCGATCGGCCTGAAGCCCTCGGACTTCCCGGACGTGATGCCTGAAGCGGTGACCAGTGACTGGCTCGGTGTCGACGTGTATTCGACGGTGCTCGCGTACCGCACCGACAAGTTCCAGAACAACGGTCCGAAATCGTGGGCGGACTTCTGGGACGTCAAGCGCTTTCCGGGACGCCGCTGTCTGCGCCGCAGCCCGCTCGACACGCTCGAGCAGGCATTGCTGGCCGACGGCGTGACGCTCGACAAGCTCTATCCGCTCGACGTGGACCGCGCTTTCAGGAGTCTCGACAAGATCAAGCCGCATATCGCCATCTGGTGGACGTCGGGCGCGCAATCGATGCAGGCGATCCAGAGCGGCGACGTCGACATGATCTCGCTGTGGAATGGACGCGCGCAATCGGCGATCGACGCCGGTGCGCCGGTCAAGATCGTCTGGAATCAGGGCTTGTATTCGATCGAAGGCTGGGGCATTCCGAAGGGCACGCCGCACGCCGACATGGCCAAACAGTTCGTGCGCTTCTGCGCCGATGCGAAGCGCCAGGCCTTGCTCACCCAGACGCTCGCTTACGGTCCAACCAACCGCAAATCGTTCGACGCGATTCCGCCGCAGCGCGCGCCTTTGCTGCCGACCGCGCCGGACAACATCCGCAATATGAAGCTGCCGAGCCCGCAGTGGTGGCAGGACAACCGCCAGAAGGTCACGGAACGCTTCAATTCATGGATCATTTCGTAAAGGTGCCACGATGAGCGCAAAGCTGGAAGCAATCGGCCTTTCCAAGCGCTATGGCAACACCGTCGCACTGGAGCCAACCAGTTTGACGGTGCAAGCCGGCGAGTTCCTGACGCTGCTGGGTCCTTCGGGCTCGGGCAAGACCACGTTGCTGCAGATGATCTCAGGCCTCGTCGCACCCAGCGCCGGACGCATCGAGATAGACGGGCGGGATGTGACGCACGTCGAACCCGGCAAGCGCGGCATCGGCATGGTGTTCCAGAGTTATGCGCTGTTTCCGCATATGAGCGTGTGGGATAACGTCGCGTACGGCTTACGGATGCGACGCAAGTCGCGCGACGAGGTGCGCGAGGCCGTGGACGGCGCGCTCGCGATGGTACGCATGAGCGAATACGGGACGCGTTTTCCGAAGGAATTGTCTGGCGGACAGCAGCAGCGCATTGCACTCGCGCGCTGCTTCGCCTATCGGCCGTCGGTGATTCTGCTCGACGAGCCGCTCGGCGCACTCGACAAAAAATTGCGTGAGCACATGCAGGCGGAAATACGGCGCCTTCACAAGGAACTCGGCGCGACTTTCGTCTATGTGACGCACGATCAGGACGAAGCGCTCACGCTGTCGGACCGCATCTGCCTGATGAACGACGCGCGCATCGAACAGATCGGCACGCCCGCAGATTTATACGACCGACCGGCGACGCGCTTCGCGGCGGGCTTCATCGGCCACTCGAATCTGCTCGAAGGCGCACTGGCGGACGCACCCGATGCGAGCGGCGAGCCGATCCTGCTCGCGGCCGGCGGCCGCATTCCGCTGCCGCGTACCTCGACGATCGGGGCGGCCGCCCGTCATACGCTGCTGCTGCGGCCCGAGGCGCTGCAATTTGTCGAGCCGAAGCACGGTTTCGTCGATGCCTGCATCGACGACGTGGTGTTCTTCGGCAGCGACACGCACGTGCAGCTGTCATTGCCCGACGGCAGCGAACTCATGGCGCGCTGCGCGCGCACGCTGAGCCCGCGAGTCGGCGATACGGTGGGCCTGATCTGGGATCCCTGCCGCACCACGCTGCTGCATGCATGACGGTTCGCGCCGCAAAGGAATTCTCATGACCCTCGCTACACGCGTGCTCAGCCCGACCGATACGCCCCGGCGACACAGCACGTGGCTCGCAGCTTCGTTGCGCATCGCGCCGGCGGTCCCCACGCTGCTATTCCTGCTGGTTTTTTTCATCGTGCCGGTGGGGGAAATCCTGCAAGGCGGACTCGTCAACAGCGACGGCACGTTCGGCCTCACCCAGTTTGCCCGCATCGCGCACACGCCCGTCTATGCGAAGGTGCTATGGATAACCTTCGCGATCTCGCTGCTCACGGCGGCGTTCTCGGTGGTGCTCGGCTATCCGGTCGCCTATCTGCTGAGCCGCGTGTCGGAGCGTGTGCGCGAGCGCTGGCTGCTCTGGATCATGCTGCCGTTCTGGACCAGCTATCTGGTCAAGACGTACGCGTGGATGTTGCTGCTGTCGAAGACGGGCGTTCTTTCCACGATCGCGCTCGCGCTGGGCCTCGTACATGAGACGACCGGAACGATTCCGTCGCTGACGGGCGTGCTGATCGGCATGGTGCATTCGATGCTGCCGCTCGCCGTCATGACGATGCTGCCGGTGATGCGCGGCATCGACGAGCGTTTTTCGCAAGCGGCCGAGACGCTCGGCGCCGATCGCAGCACGAGCTTTTTCACGATGTTTCTGCCGCTCTCGTCGCCGGGTGTGGCGGCCGCGGGCCTGCTCGTGTTCGTCTCCAGTCTCGGCTTTTTCATCGTGCCTTCGCTGCTCGGCTCGCCGCGCGAGACGATGATCGCGCAACTGGTGATTTCAGCGGTGCTCGAACTGTTCGACATGCATTTCGCCGGCGCGCTCTCTACCGTGCTGTTGATCTGTTCGATTGCGATTTTCTTCCTGTACGACCGCGTGGTTGGCCTGACGTCGCTGACGGGGGAAGTGCGTGAGCGTGTCCGTGCGTCGCGTGCGCAGGGATTCAAGCTCGCGCTGCTGATCTGGGCCGGGCGGATCTGCGCGCCGCTGGTCAGGCGGCGCGGCACGGCCCAGCGCACCGGCGGCGTGCGTGTATTCAGCCCGCTTGGCCTCTTCACGGTAGCGATCCTGATCGTGCTGGTCGTGCCGGTGCTGTCCGTGATTCCCTATGCATTCACGAGCGGCGACTTCATCGCCTTTCCGCCGAAGCTCTTCAGTCTGCGCTGGTTCGGCACCTTCCTCAGTTCATCGGTCTGGCAGAGCGCGGTGATCCGCTCGTTCGAGGTGGGGTTCGGCACGGCGGTACTGTCGGTCGCGCTGGGTTTCGGCGCGACGCTGGCGATGACGCGCATGTCGCAGCGCGCCGTCAAGCCACTGTTCGCGCTGATGGTCGCGCCGCTGATCGTGCCGCGCATCGTCGTCGCGGTTGGTCTGCTGTATCTGCTGAGCCGCTTCGGGCTGACCGGTACGAACACCGGTCTGATCATCGGCCACACGGTACTGGCCATTCCGTACGTCGTCGTGACCCTCGCGGCCGGCTTTCAGCGCTTCGACTGGCGCCTCGACGACGCCGCCCGCGTGATGGGCGCGTCGTCATCGCAGCGCATTCGCACGGTGGTGTTGCCACTGCTGATGGCGAGCGTGAGCGCCGCGTTCCTGTTCGCTTTCCTCGTCTCGTTCGACGATCTGACGATCGCCATCTTCGTGAGCGGCGGCATCAATACCACGCTGCCCAAGCAGATGTGGGACGACATTCAACTGGCGATCACGCCGACATTGGCTGCGGTTTCGACGACGCTCGTCGTGCTGATCGCGCTGGTGATTTCGGTGTCCGCCTGGCTCAAGCGCCGCGCGCGTTGACCCTGCAAGCTCGATAAACGATAAGACATGCATTGCTATCCAGACTACTTTGAGCACCGTCATCCGCAAGACGAACTCGACTGCGTGCCGCTGTTGGCGGCCGGCCTCAGCGCCGATCCGGCGCATATTTTCCTGCATTACGAAGACCGCGCAGTTCGCTGTGCGGAAGCGGCCGCGCATATCGCCCAACTACAGGCGTGGTTCGAGCGCTGCGAGCTCGCACAGGGCGACCGCGTCGCGGTGATGCTCGGCAATAGCCCGGAGCATATTTATTTGATCTATGCGCTGATGCTGAGCGGCATTGTGTGGGTGCCGGTCAATACGCGGCTGCGTGCGGCGGGTCTCGAATATTTGCTTCAGCATGCCGAGCCGAAGCTGCTCGTCATCGACGAAGAGTTCGATGCGGTGACGGCGCAGATCGATTGCGGCAACACGCGGCTCACGCGTTTGCCGGCCTTCGATGCCGCCGCGGCGGCGCCCACGCTGCGCACGCCGGTCATCGGCGTACATAAGCCGCTTTGCATCATCTACACGTCCGGCACGACGGGCGCGCCCAAAGGCGTGCTGTTCACGCACCGGATGATGCGCATTGCCAGCGAAGCCGCCTTGCGGGTGGCCGACGTGCGGCAAGGCGACTGTCTTTTCATGTGGGAGCCGCTGTGCCATATCGGCGGCGCTCAGATGTTGCTGCTGCCGTTCCTCGTGCCGGTCAGTCTCCACGTGGTGCCGCGCTTTTCGGCCTCGCAGTTCTGGTCGCAGGTGACGCAAGCGGGCGCGACGCAGTTGCATTATCTGGGCGGTGTGCTCGACATCCTGATGCAGTTGCCGCCCGACGAGCAGCCACGTGACCATGCGCTGCGCGTTGGATGGGGTGCGGGTGTAGGGGCCGCCGCGTGGCACGCCACCGAGGCGCGGCTGGGCGTACGGCTGCGCGAATGCTACGGCATGACCGAATGCTCGAGCTTCGCGACGCTCAATGCAACCGGCAAACCCGGCTCGATCGGCAAGGTCCTGCCATGGTTCGACCTCGAATTGCTGGATGAGCACGGGCGCCCGGTCGCGGACGGCGAGCCCGGCGAAATCGTGTTGACCAGCAAAGTGGATGGCGCGCTGCTGCCGGCGTATCTGAAGAACGAAGAGGCGACCCGCGCCGCGTTGCGCGGCGGCAAGTTGCACACCGGCGACCACGCGCGACGTGACGCGGACGGCGATCTGTTTTTCATCGGACGGGGAACGGACAGCATGCGCGTACGCGGCGAGAACGTGTCGGCATGGGAGATCGAACGTGTTTTTGCAGGGCATCCGGCGATCAAGGCGAGCGCGGCAATCGGCGTCGCGTCGACGATCGGTGAACAGGACATTCTTCTGAACGTGCAGTTCAAGGGCGCGGCGGTGGAATGGGAGGCCTTGCATGCGTGGGCCGGCGAGCGCCTCGCAAGCTTTCAGCTGCCGCGCTATTACCGGGCGGTCGAGCAGTTCGAATTGACGGCCAGCGAGCGGATCCGCAAGCATCTGTTGTCGCGCGATGTGTGCGATGCGTGGGATCGACTGGCGCGTTGACCTCGCCACGTGGGCGAGAGCGGATTGCACTGACGTTTATCACATTCCAGGAAAATCGATGTGGTATGCAATAATATCTATTCGCCACAAAGCAATTCCGGGAATGAGAACGTGAAACCCGCCCAGCCGACAAACCGCCGCAAACGCACCACACCGCCCGCCGCTCCCGGCGAGGAAATGGCGAGCGATCCAACGCAATCCTCGCTGTACGTGCAGTCGGTGGAAAAGGCCATGCGGGTACTGATTGCATTCGACGGCAGCAAGCGGCAGTTATCGCTTTCAGAAATCTCGGTGCTGACCGGCTTCGACATGAGCGCGACGCAACGCTTCACGTTCACCCTGGCGGCGCTCGGCTATCTGTTCAAAGATCCGGACAGTCGCAAGTACGAATTGTCGCCCAAGCTGCTCGATTTCACTTACCACTATCTGACCTCCAACGAACTAGTGAGCCGGGCCACGCCTTATCTTCAGCAACTCGGGTCCGAAACGGAAGAGGCCACCAACCTGACGGTGCTCGACGACATCGACATCGTATTCGTACTGCGCATTGTCAGCCGCAATGTCTTCAACGCGCATGTCATCACAGGCTCGCGTCTGCCGGCTTATTGCACGGCGCCCGGCCTCGCGATCCTGGCCACGTTATCCGATGGTGAGGTCGACGATATCCTGTCGCGTACCAATCTCGTCCAGTACACCGCGTCCACCGTGCATCAGCCGCGCAAGATCAAGGAGCGCCTCGTGCACATCCGCAAGCAGGGCTATGCACATACCGAGGACGAGTATTTCGTAGCCGACATATCCACTGCCGCGGCGATTACCAACGCGCACGGTCGTGGCATCGGCGCGGTCAACATCGCGATCACGCGTTCGCGCTGGCAGGCGGATCGCGACGAGAAGCGCTTCGCGGATCTGGTTGTTTCGACGGCTTCGGCTATTTCCGTACGTCGGCGCGTGGACTAGATATTTGCTTCGGCGATCCCCGCGCAGTCAGAACTTCGGGGATCGTCAGAATTCGGTTACAGGGCGCCTTTCACGAAGTGCTTTCCGGTCAACCTTGCCCGATTGCGAACTCGGCAGTTCATCGAGGAATTCGATCACTTTCGGGTAACCAAATTGCGAATGCGCGGCGCGCACAAATTGACGAATACTGTCGGCCGTCTCCGCGTTGGCGTTGAATCTGCCGGCAAGAACGATGTACGCCTTTACGCGTGACCCGCGTTCCGCATCGACGACGCCGATTACGCCGGCTGCTTCGACAGCGGGATGCCGGCAACACACCTCCTCAACTTCGAACGGGCTGATGCGATAGCCGGATGCCTTGATCACGTCGTCCTTGCGCCCGACGTACCAGTAGAAGCCATCGCTGTCACACGTGGCCAGATCATTGGTGTGGAACCAGTCGCCACCGGTTATGGCACGCGTGTCGTCTGGGCGGTTCCAGTAGCCCAAAGGAAACTGCGGATTACTGCGTGCGCGCAGACAGATTTCGCCTTGCTCGCCGACGCCCACTTCTTTCTCTGAATCGTCCAGCAGTCGCACGTCCCACCCAGGCACCGGCCTGCCCATCGAGCCGGGCTTGACCATCAGCCCGGCAAAGTTGCCGATCATCGGATAGGCCTCGGTCATGCCATAGTTCTCCAGCACTTCGACGCCAAATTGCTGGCGAAACCAGTTAGCCTCGGCCTGGCCCAGGGGCTCGTTCGCGCTGCAACAGATCCGAAACACCTGGGGGAACCGGGAGCCTGCATCGGGCACGGTTTTTCATCATCAGGCGCAGACCGCTCGGGTTGAGAAACACGTTGGTCACTGCATGACGGCTGAGCGCGGCGAGTAATCCATCGGGATCGTAGCGTTTCGACGACACGTGCACGAGGTTGACGGCGCCGTAGCGCCACGGGCCCAATACCTTGTACACGCCCCATGCCCAGTCGCCCATCCAGTAGGAACGCTCGCCTTCACGCAGGTCCTGGCAAACCTCGAACTCGTTATGACCGATTAGTCCGCGATGCGGCGCTACAACGCCTTTCGGCTTGCCCGTTGAACCGGACGTGAAATAGATGAGCGCAGGGTCGTCGGGGCTCGTATCGGCCGTATCGAATGTGCTGGCGAACGCGTTGATCGCGGTGGCTTCATAGCGCAGCGTGAGACGGGTGCCGTCTAGTGCACGTGTCGCATTCGCGTCGTCGACGATCAGCAGCGCAACCTGCGCGTTCAAGAGGCGATAGGTCAGCGAGTCGTCGCTCCATAACGTGGCCATCGGCACGCCAATCGCTCCAAGCTTGAGAACGCCGATGATCGCAGCGGCCGCTTCAACGGATGCACTCATCAGCACGGCCACGCGATCGCCCGGTCGCACGCCTTGCGCGGCGATCGCGTTCGCAAAGCGATTGGCGAGGGTCTGTATCTCGCCCCAGTAGACGAAGCGATCCGCGAGAGATGCGCCGGTGAGGATCATCGCCAGCTTGTGCGGATCGTGCTTGTCGCATACGTCTCGTGCCACGTTGTAGTGCTCAGGAACATGCCACCGATAGTTTCGATACCACGTTTCGTAGCGTTGCCGGTCGTCACTCGTAGCGTCGTTGTTTTTTTCGCGTTGGACTGTTTAGCGTAAAACATTTCAGATTTTCCGATTCAGCGTGAAGAGAAATGTGCATGCGTGCGAGACATTCTCGTGCCCGCTGTTTCCGGGAGCAGGACGATTGGCACGAGTACCAGCAGTCCGACCGCGGACATATAGAACGCGGGCGCTAGCGGCGCGTGCGTATGGACGACAAGATACTGAGCCACAAACGGCGCGGTGCCGCCGAACAGCATGTAACCGAGGTTGTAGCCCAGCGCGGCGCCCGTGTAGCGGACCTGCGTCGGAAACAGTTCGCACTGCACCACGGCGACGACCGACGCCGTAAGCGTGAGGAACACCGCGATCAGCGCCTGGCCCAGGATCGCATTCAGCATGCCGCCTTGCGCCGCCAGCGAAGGCCGGCAGGCCCCCCGTGGACATCGTAGGTACCGACGGGTCGCCCGATACGCGGCTGCAACTGAACCAAGGTCGTGCGGACGCAGCCGTGCAGGGTGCCGAAACAATCGTCTATCAGAACTCGATCGAGAACAATCGCTACGCGATCGTGGGCACACCGTTCATGGTTCAACAGATGGGACTCGGATTCGACAAGCAGGATCCGCAGTTTGGAGATGCGCTCAAGAAGGCGCTTGCTGCGCTCGTCTCGGATGGGACTTATCAGAAGCTGGTCAGCAAGTGGGGCCTCAACGATAGCGCGATCAGGCAGCCCATGATCAACGGGCAGCCCTGATCGCCTTGCAGCTTCTTCGACATCGAACCCGAGGTCGGAAAGCCTTCGAGGCGCGGCGACTGACGCCCCGTCGCTGACTCACTCCCGGGCCCACAAGGCGTGCCGCGTCCTCGAGCACTTGAGCCTCGGTTCGGAACCTTGTTCGTGATTGTGGACCACGTGGTACCGAATGTCGTTCAACGTGATTCAAAGGAAGGTTCGATTTCATCGAACAAGGTCGGGTGCACGTGTACTTCCAAATCGCGTCGCCTAGAAACGGCGGGTGGCCCGACGCCAAGCGGATTCGGGGGTCAACTGTTTTGTGTACCGCATGGTCTACGATAGATCAAGGCAATGAGTGCGTCCCCGTCTGACTAACTGGTTCCTGACGAGAAACTGCGTGGCCGCAAAGCGGAAGCGTTGCGCGGCACGGAGCGAACAAAGTCTTTGGGCTTTCTTGACCTCAGAGGTGTTCCATGCTTCAAGACAGCGACGTCGCAACTCGGATCCCAGCGCAAGACCTCGCTCGCGCAAGATCTTTCTACTCGAGCAAGCTCGGCCTTGAGCCGCTGGAAGAACGGGCTGGTGGCCTCCGCTACAAATGCGGCAGGGGCTACTTCACACTCTTTCAGTCGTCTGGCTCGGCCTCAGGTACTCACACACAAATGGCTTGGGAGGTCGATGACATCCAGGCAACCGTTAGTGAGCTGCGACAGCGTGGAGTCGCGTTCGAAGAATACGATCTTCCCGGCCTCAAAACGATAAACGGGATCGCTGATATACAAGGGAATTACCCGTCCAAGGGTGGGGTCGGCGAAAGAGCTGCTTGGTTCCGAGATAGCGAGGGCAACCTCCTCGGCATTGGGCAACCGCTTAAGTGAGCAGGCCGACGCCGTGCCTCAAAGCGCCGCTTAGGGTCAAAGCAGGCTATCGGTCCAAGGGAATCGACTGTTGTCGATTTCTTGACTCCCCGCTCGTCGTGCGTATGGGCGGTCGTGTTGCGATTCGCTGCAGACCGGCACCTATAGTCCGTATGGGAAAAAGGAGATTGCGAATGACTTACGTCGATGGATTTGTTGTCCCCGTGCCTACAGCCAACCGCGAAGTTTACAGACAGTTCGCCGAAAGAGCGGCGGCCGTCTTCAAGGAGCACGGCGCGTTGAAGGTGGTCGAATGCTGGGGAGATGACGTGCCGGAGGGCAAGGTGACGTCGTTTCCAATGGCGATCAAGCGCAAGGATGATGAGACGGTGGTGTTCTCCTGGGTTGTCTGGCCGTCGCATCAGTCGCGAGACGAAGGAATGAAAGCGGTAATGGCCGACCCGCGGCTGCAACCAGACAAAAATCCGATGCCTTTTGACGGCCAGCGGCTAATCTATGGCGGTTTCGAAGTGATTGTCGACGCGTGATGGCAGAAAAACATGGCGTGGGGGGGGGGGGGGGGGGGGACCCCCCCCCCCGCGCCGG
>NZ_JARESV010000035.1:0-80118 GCF_046026985.1 Paraburkholderia sp. RL18-101-BIB-B | reverse complement strand
TAAGCAGCGTAAGCGGCTAGCGGACGCCGAACGGTCACTGGAGACAAAGGTAACGAAAGCTGCCACCGAAAGTCAGCGAATCGCAACCGACAAAATTGCCTGGACTCGCAGCAAGCTCGATGACATCCAACGCACCGAGCCCAAGGCGCGCGACTCGCGGATTTTTCCCGGTCACTACGCGCCGGTGATGGTTATCGAAGACGGGCAGCGAGTCGTGAAACCGATGCGTTATCAGTGCCGCATTGCCGGCAAACCCGCTTTTTTCGATGCAAAATATCCTGGAACGTACAACGCCAGGAGAGATAGCCTGAAGGGCTTCTGGAAACCGTTGTTCGGGTACACGCACGGCGTGATGCTCGTTGACGTTTTTTACGAGAATGTCAGCAAGGCTAAGATGGAAGGAACATTATCAGAGTCTCATGAGCGAGACGAAAATGTTGTCTTGGAGTTTCGCCCGAGCAATGGCGAACTGATGCATGTCGCCTGCCTTTGGTCCCGATGGTCGGCGCCCGGCGAGCGGGACCTCCTGTCCTTTGCTGCCATTACAGATGAGCCCCCACCGGAAGTTGCGGCCGCCGGCCATGACCGTTGCATTATTCCAATTAAGCCCGAGAATATCGATGCGTGGTTGAACCCAGACGCGTCTGATTTGGCGGCAATGTATGCAATTCTGGATGACCGTGACCGACCCTTCTACGAGCATCGACTGGCTGCGTGAGCACTAATCTATAGTCGACTACTGATTGCGTTAAAGCGTGAAGAATCCACTCAACCTCGACCTACGGGCGCGAGCCGAACTGCTTGCCTATCTTGTTTCGTCGCACCTGCTCGCGAAACAATTGACGGGCGATTGGCTTTCGCTCGACCACGTTGTGGAGTCCACGGCCTTGTGGTTAAACACTAACGGTGGTGGTGCTGACGTTATGCAGCGAGTCATGCTGTCGAGTCGTGCCCTGGAACTAGCCGGACAGTTGGAGATGGCGCCACTGCCCGCTTTTTCGCGACAGACGTTTACCACGCTGTTTTGTGAAAATTTGAGGTTGGACTTCCGTTCGGAAACAGCGCGGACCATCTACCAGCACTGCTTGACCTACCTTGTTGGTACGCGATGGTCTTAACGGGTCTGGATGCCTGCTGTTGGGCGCCTACCTGATTTGCCTTTGCGAGGCACTGCAAGACTAGCAGCCGGCGAGTAAGGAAGCCTCATTGGACGTCCTGGCTCAATTGCAAAGTCTGCCGCCTTCGCCAGGCGGTCGAGCACAATGGCGAACTCCTGATGGTGCGAGTAGAGCCAGGTTGTAACCACTTCGTTCCGCATCCAGCCCCGGACGTAACTGGCTGCAAGCGCCAGATGAAGCAGGTCATCGTCGTAATGCGAGCGCAGCTCAGCCGCTTCGAGTTGCATCTCGACGAGCCCCCGTTCCATCCCGGCCAGTCGGGCTGCGCAATCGGGGTGAGACTGTCGCCCCCGTGCATCATCGACCCTCTCACTTGATGGCGTCGCTGCCAGGAGGGCCCGAGCGAAATCTCCGCAGAGATTGTCGACTGCGACCATAGTCTGGGCAACTGCCACCTGACGCGCCGGGGTCATCCTTGCGAGCGCCGCCACTGTCCGTTTCGGAAGCGCTTGCCCGACGACCAGCGCGAATGCCGCCGCACAAATTTCTGGTGGTCTTTCGCACTCGGCTCGGGCCGTGTTTGAGCGATATATGAACCTCGCAGGTCGAGCTTGTGTCATCAGCGTCGCTCTATGAGTCGTTGATGAAGGAGCTTCGGTATCGAGGTGAACCCCTCGGCGCGTAACAGCGCTACGAAGGCTGGGTCCGAAAGCAGCTCCAGCATGACCTTTGTCGTCAGAGCCATTTCGCCGTGCGTCGCCTGCATATGTCTGATGACAGTCCGCTGGCGCGCACGCTCCAGCATCAGAACGTTTTTGGCTTTTTCCTCAGGTGTGGCTTTTCTGCCGGCACGACGACGTTCAAGTTTGAGGCCTGCTAGTTTTGGTTCGTCATTCTGCCGGCGCAGGTTTGGCTCAATTCCGGAGGGACTAATGTCTGGTCCGCGCGGGCGCATCAGGAGACTCTCCCACTGGATGTCGTGTTTCCTAATGTTTCCAGGGGGACGGTCTCAGCGATGTCAAGCAATGGCATCAGATTTGAATGCTGATAAGCCTTGAAATGTGCCTGGCCGTGCCGGTGGATTACCGTATATGCTCCAGGAACAAGGCTTCCACGCGGGAAAATGTGAAAGTCAAGCAGGTCCGGGCTAGCGCGCTCTATGCGGCCATATATAAGGAAATCGATTGGGAAGCAGTCCGGCCAGCGAGCGACCCAGTAGGGGACGCTGCCACCGATAAGCCACGGACTGCGAACAACAAGCTGGAACCTCAACGAATTATCAACACACATGGTATCTGTGTGCTTCTCGTATCGCACCTCGTGGCCCAGACTTTGCAAAACGTCGACGGTTACATCAGCGACCCGCTTTTCCATGCGACGTTCGACCGAGCGGTTCTCAGAGCGGGCTGGGTCCAGATTCGGCGCGTAACCTATTGCCTTGTATGCTTCGTTGAGGCTTCCGAACTCGCGCATTACCTGTTCGACCGAAGGAGCGCTACGGTAATGCTTTAATGTCGTCTGACTCAGTTTGCCAGCTCTTGCAATGACCTTGTGCAAACCCTCCGCAATCTCTGCTCTCGTCGGTCTGCGCCGGGCTCGCGCAAGTTTCTCCTGGACGATGGCGAACGTGCGTTTCGCAACTACAGGTTCAAACGCTCCCGGGACCCGAATCCAATGCTGTTCCGGGACGCGCTCCCATGGACCAGCCAGCTTGGAAGTCGTCCGGCTGTACACATTGGTGCCGATGTATGCCTCGTTGCGAAGAATCTGCAGAATGTTTTGGCCTTGCCAAGGCCGACCGGACCCATTGCAAATCCCAAAATCATTCAGACGCTTCGCTATGCCAGCACCGGTGACCGATTGCGTCGCGTACCACTCGAAGATTTTGCGGACTGTTGCGGCTTCGCCGTTGGGCTCCGGGGCGATGATGACGCGGTCAGTCTGAACACTCTTGTATTCGTACCTGTCGAGGGAGTGCCGGACGTGGCGGTCTGCGTCTAGAAGGACGCGATGCAATCCGTAGCCGGGTGGGCCGCCCGTATGAAAGCCCCGCTCGACATTGAGGCAGTGCCCTAGGAAAACCTTGCGCGACATCTCCCGACTAAACTCTGCGGCCATCACCCGCTTTAATGCTTTCAACACAGACGTCGCTGGACTGCCATCGTTTTCAAAAGGCTCGGCAACATATACGACGTCGACTCCGGCACGCCGGCATGCATATTCGTAGAATGCGGCTTCGTCAACGTCTTGAAATCTTCCCCACCGGCTGACGTCGTACACAAGCACAGTGGTGAATTTGCGCTTCGGTTTATCAACGTCCAATAGGAGCTGAATCAGCGCCGGACGCTCTCGCAACGTTAAGCCACTTATGCCAGCGTCTTCGTACACACTGACAATGCGGATGTGATGGGAAAGCGCATAGGCTGAGATAGCCCGTCTCTGGAATACGGGGGAATATTCCTGGTGGTCCGTCGACATGCGGATGTACTGCGCGGCACGGACAGGCTCAGGTGGACTTGCTCGTCGACTCCGTGCGGAAGGCATTTGACATGTCCGGTTGCAGCACAGGTCAGTGATAGTGTTTTTGCGGACGAAGTCAAGGGGAGGCGAATCACGGAACCTGCAACGCCGACATCGCAATACATCGACCGCCCGGCAGCGCGTCATTGCGGCGTGTAGAGGCCTTGAGTTACCTCTGGGCACGGAAAGTAGGTCTTTTCGCAGCTTTGCGAATCGTTTCTGCGTTGGATGCGCCGAAGCCTCTCAGGCACTTTGCATTCCAGCGCCAGGTCGCGGAACGCCTCACTTGCGCTAGACTGGCTTGAGCAACCGGAAGGAGACTTGGATGATACGCAAGACGCTCAATGCCTCGCAGCTTCAGCAGGAGGTCAACCGACGAATCCATCGACTGCAGGAAATCGTCGAGGATGGCGTGAAGATTCGTGTGCCGCGGCCGCAGTTGCAAGAGCCTGACAAGACAGGCTGCAACTGGAACATGACCGACTTCGGCAACGCGGTAGGCTTCGAGCGCGACATCGAGGGCGTTCTTAAGGCCGTGCGTGCGGAATACAACCTCAATACCGAAGTGAAAGACACCGGCAACCCGTTTGGGGACTAACTGCGAAAGACATCGATTCGTTGTTCGTTTTTGATGGCGTGGGCCCGAGTGGTGCGCTTACCTCAAATGGTCTACCTTGCGACGCCCCGTCGCAGAGGTTCCTCGCTTTTGAAACTTAAGCTTTCTAGAGCACCGACTGGCCGCATGTCGCTCAAAATTGCCCACAACTGCCGAATGGCCCTTTGGATTCAACCCTACGCGCCATGCTCTGACATTGCCGGCAAGCCGGCCACTGAGCCTCTGCACCAGAACACACGCTTAAGGGGGTAGGCGCAGTCAAAGGCGAGCGGCGAGAAGAGCATTACCGATTGGGACACATGCCAAATACTCGAGCTTGTCGAGGACCGAGCGGAGGTCCACCCCATCAATTCGTTTGCGCACCGGTCAACATCACGTCAATGACATAGCCACCGCACTGCACGCAACAGAGGCCACATGGCAGCTTTGGAATCGTCACCTTGAGGGTCACAATGGCAACCCGCGTTTTTGCCCATGTGAATCGGAAAGATGGGTGCTGAGAATTTAGGCGCGCGGAATAATGAATTCGCTTATCTCTGTTCAAACACCATCCGTCGATTTCGATAAACGAGATATTCGGAAAACTAGAAAAGTGAATTCACCGCAAGTGAACACTGCTATCAGGGTGTTCGGTGGTACTGTTGTTGCCATGTAGTGTGACAGCAAAACGGAAGGAGAAACAGAGGTGCTTGCAAAGACCGAGGAGACTATCCGTCCGCCGTAGCTTGCAGCAAGCTTCAAGTCGGCCATGAGCCGGCTCGCTTCTTCCGTAGCGCTCAGTCACCACCGTCGACGAAAGCGGCCGCCTCCACCGTGCCGCAGTGACCACGTCCTATCTGTGTCAATGAATCCCGATTCCGCGCTGATTTGTGTGAACCGTTCAGCAAGCGCATCGCCGGCGATTCCCATTTACATGGGTGGGCGACATATGCGTCTGTCTGGACGCCAGCGCCGGATTTCACACAACCCGTAATGGCACGGGTACGTCGGATTGCGTTTCGAAGCAGGACGGCAGTAAGACGATGGTCAGCTGACAGGCAAGAAGTCGGCTGGAATTACGGCAACTTCGCCGTGGGTCGCGCATGGCGGTTTCGCCGAAGCGCGAGGACGCTATTAGGAGGCGACAAATGCGGCTGTGTCTGCCCGGCGGTCGCCGCGACACAGTAGCAACTGTTGATTTAATGCGCAAAAACTGGAGAGATGTAAATGAGTTGGGAAGCTGACGAGGTACGAATTCGCGAATTTGGCGGTCCGGAACAGATGCGCCTTGAAAAGGTGACCCTTCGGGACGTTGGGCCGGGCGAAGTTCTGCTGAAGCAGGATGCAATTGGCATCAACTTCGTGGACACCTATCACCGCCGTGGCCTGTTTCCCATTGGCGAACTGCCGCGCGCACTTGGCGTAGAAGCCGCTGGCATTGTCGAAGCCGTCGGCGAGGGCGTTACGCGAGTCCAAATAGGGGACCGTATCAGCTATCCGCGGTCGGTTACGACGGGTTCCTATGCAAGTCGCCGTATCATGCCTGAACGGATGCTTATGCGCCTTCCGGAAGGCATCAGTAATGAGGTCGCAGCAGCTATCAGCCTGCAGGGTATGACGGTTCATATGCTGCTGAAGGGCGTTCGTGAGCTCAAGCCGGGCAACACCATTCTCGTTCATAGCGCTGCGGGTGGTCTTGGTCTGTTGTTGGTGCAGTGGGCGAAGAGCATCGGCGTGCGGGTCATCGGCACCGTCGGCTCGCCTGAAAAGGCGGAGCTGGCAAAGTCCGTAGGCGCAGACGAAACCATCCTCTACAAAGAGGTCGATTTCGCGGAAGCGACAAAAGAGTTGACGAAAGGCGAAGGCGTCGACGTGGTTTACGAAGGCGTCGGCGGTGATACGCTCAAGCGTTCGCTCGCGGTTATCAAGCCGTTCGGTCTTGCGGTCAATCTTGGACAGGTTGGCGGGCCGCTGCCAACACTGGACTTGGCAGACCTCGGCCCATACCAGTCTCTTTCGGTGTGCGTGCCGGGTCTCTCGCCCTATCTGAAGACCTTGCCGGACATTCAGGTGGCAGCGGATGAGCTTTTCGGACAAATCCTGTCTGGTGCTCTGAAGGTGCACATTGGCGCGCAGTTCCCGCTTGCCGCGGCTGCCGATGCTCACCGCCTCATCGAGAGCGGCAAGTCAATGGGTTCTGTCATCCTCGAGGCCTGAGCCCGACGGCCAGTCGCACATTTCGCTTCGCTACAGCAAATGCGGGTCGCCGGTGCGCCGATTGAAGGGCGCATCGGCGGCTGTTCGTGCAGGCTCGTCGTGGTAAGCGGCGCTGTCCCATGCAATCGCTTCAATAGCAGCTACCGGGGGAGACAGCATGACGCTCACTTGTGCTCTCAAAAGAAACCCATTTCCGTCCGCCAGCAGTAGAACCGCACATTGTCTACGACGTTTCAGGATGGGCGTGATTTCAGCGAGAGGGTGGGTCCGGTTACCGGTGCGCCTGAACGAAACAACAAACCCCTGCATTAACGTACGCAAGGTTGGTGTACTGCTGACTGGTGCGCATCAGCACCAAGGTGAAACGAGATGACCTATGTCGCACCAGTCAAAGACATGCTCTTTGTACTCGAAGAGCTGGTTAATATTGCGAACACATCAACGTTGCCGTCCTCATATCCAGCATCTCAGACGTGCTACCTGAAATGTCTGGAATGGAAGCGAACTGGACTGATTGCCAAGGTGCTGTCGGAACTTGACTTCCCTTGAGATTCCCATACAAGGGCAACGCGTCGTAGATGAGCGCGGCAGGCAAGTTCACTCGAACTGGCGGTCCGTTTCAATCGAACTAAATCAGTCGTGTTCGGAAACCGACTTTTCCGAAAGTCGACGTCTGGCTCGACCGCATCCTCATATAGCCGGGCGCCTTTTACGGCCCGGCTGTCTAACATTGTCACAGGTGCGGCCAACCCGACCTTCTTGGTGAGTTTGAGCGGTCCCTTGGGTAACAGGGCGGCTTTTGCTGAAAGCGATTAAACAAAGCGCCGTCATCAGCGCGGAGCGCTGCTAGTCGACGGCTGAAGCCCGACCCGCAAGTGCACGGTACGCTCATCTCATGCCTTGCCGAAAACTCATGGTCAGGGACGCTGCGGCGTGACTTCGAATTCGTCTTGGCTGCGTCAGAGTGACGATAAGAGCGAATGAGACCCGAGTCAATATTCATGCTGCAAGGCTGACCTGACTTGAGGGTAAACGACATCGGGAAGCAGTGAACGTTGCAGGCGGCATTCCACGTCATGAATAAATTGTTTTCGCAAGTCATCTGATTTCACTTTCTCTGAAATCTGTTTTCGGAAGTTTCAGAGAAAGGATTGCCGGTGGCGTCATTTATCCTGTGCTTCACACGGACCAAAAACACTTTGTTCGGCGGCGCTTAACAAAGATTTTCTGAGACGAAGTGAGCAATCGGGACGGGTGTTTTCATTGGAGTATGCAATCTTTTGTAGTTCGGTATCCGAAATAAAATAGTCTGGATTCTGTAAGCCTGGCTTGCGAAGCAAACAGTATCGCCCAGTGAGGTCAAGAGGTACGTCAGTGCTAGTAGGAAGGGCGGTTGGCCTTCAGCGGGGCTGCCCGAACCGAAAAAACAGATGCGGCCAAAAGAGCTTGCGCTGTGCGGTTTGAGAAAATATTGGAGACAAAGATGAAGCGTGCAACGAAAGGTGACATCCCTTTGGCAGCAGCAGTTGTACTGGCGGTGGCATCGCTGGGGACGTCACTGTCATCGGCGGCAGCGGACACGTATATGCCTGCGTGTTACAAGCCTGCGCCGGGCGTGACAACCACGATTAAGTACCCGGCGCGCCCGGGTCCGTACAGGGTAGCATTGGTCAACGGCTATACCGGCATCCCGTGGCGTACCCAGATGATTCAGGAAAGTCGTGCGTGGGCTGCACGGCCGGAGAACGCGCGCAACATCAAGGAGTTGAAGGTTGTCAGCACCGGTGCCGATGTTGCAGCACAAATCGCCGCCATCGACAACTTCATCGAGGCCGGCTATGACGTGATTGCCTTTGACGCCGTCAACCCCAAGGCATTCGATGCTGTCATCCGCCGTGCGAAGAAGGCGGGAACAGTCCTGGTTTCGTTTGATAACCCGGTCGACAACTCAGACATCCTGCAGATTACCCCGGAATGGACCCGCTTCGAGACCATCCGTACACAGGTCATTCTCGACCAGATGCCGGTCAAGAAGGGCAGACTTCTCGAAGTCCGGGGGCCGGCCGGCAACGCTGCTGACCGCGACCTGCATGCTGGAATGCAAAAGGTCCTCAGCAATTACAAGGACATTCAGGTAACCGAGGTCGTTGGCAACTGGGATACCGGAACGGTCCAGAAGGTGGTTTCCGATGCAATCGCAGTCAACGGAAATTTCGACGCGGTAACGTGCCAGTATGGTTGCCAGGGCGTTACGCGTGCACTTCAGGCCGCGCGCAGTCCTGCAATTCCCGTTGGGGGCGACGCCGCCAACGGCTTCGTGAAGGCGCTTGCTGCACAGAAGCTGCCAGGTGTCGCGGTGTCGACATCCCCTGGGCAGGGTCCTGTTGCCCTGCAGGCGGCGGTGGCTCTCATGCAAGGGAAGACTTTCCCGACCCGGGCGTACCTGCCGATTCCGTATGTCCTGACGAAGGACATGAAGCCTGACGTCAATTATTTCCCCAATCTCCCGGACACGTACGAAACGGTCGCAAGCTACGTGGACTGCGGCATCTCTTTCACGCCACAGGAAGTCAACAAATTCCTGGCTGACAACAACTGAGCGTTGAGCTGCGGATGTCGCGTTCGATGCGGCATCCATCAATTGATGTCACGAAGAGAGACACATGGTGAATGCATATGATGTGGTTGATGGCTTTCTGCGCCTGGACGGCGTAACGAAGCGCTATGGCGGCACGACCGCCTTGAAGGACATCTCGTTTAGCGCAGCGCAAGGTTTAATTCATGCAATCCTCGGCGAGAACGGTGCGGGTAAAAGCACCTTGATGAAAATTCTCGCGGGCGTTGTGAAGCCCGACAGCGGAACCATCACACTGGGCGGGTCGCCCTTGAATATGTCAACACCCTCCGAGGCTTTGGAGAATGGGATTGTCTGCATATTTCAGGAGTTGTCGCTCGTACCGCATCTAACGGTGGCCGAAAACATTTGCGTCAGAAAACCGCCGCGCCGCTTCGGCATGGTCGACAGCGCAAGCCAGAATGCCGACGCCGCCAGAGTGCTGGCGGATATGGGGTTCGAGGGGGAGTTCAATCTCTCGGAGCGCTGCTCTGACCTCCCGCTTTCCAAGCGGCAAATCGTCGAAATTGCAAAGGCAATCATTCAGCGCCCCCGCGTGCTGATTCTGGATGAGGCGACATCCGCCCTCGCCGCAGGTGATGTCAACAAAATCCTGAATCTGCTGAGACGTTTGCGCGAAGACGGCGTTTGCGTGCTCTTCATCTCACACCGTATGCACGAAATCGACGCGCTGGCGGACATGTGCTCCGTATTTCGGAGCGGTGAGCGTGTAGCGAGCTTCCCCGCCGGCACGCGCTCACACGAAGACATCGTCAAGCTCATGATTGGTCGTCCAATCGCGCAGGTCTATCCACCGAAACCAGAGGTGGCGTCGGCACAACCTCCTTACCTGCGGTTAGCTGGGTTGAACTGGAACAACGTGCTCAAAGGGATAGACCTGCAGGTTCGGCCAGGTGAGATTGTTGGGCTTGGCGGTCTCGATGGGCAAGGGCAGCGTGAACTGCTGCTGGCGCTGAGCGGGGTTCTTGCAAACGTGGAAGGCGAAATCCATGTAGGCGACAGACTGGGTGTGCCCGCAAGTCCGAAGGCAGGCAAAGGACAGGACTTCCAGCTCGCCTTTGTTCCGGAAGAACGAAAGACTGAGGGTCTTTTCATCCGGCGCTCGGTGGCGGACAACCTGAGCGTCGCCGCGCTAAGCCGGTTCACCCGGCGCGGCGCCATCGAGGACAAGGCTGAAAAGTCGATGGTCCTGGAGTTGGTCAACGCACTGCAAATCAAGGCGCCAGACCTGTCGTTGCCAGTCGCAACGCTTTCGGGAGGAAACCAGCAGAAGGTCCTTTTGGCAAAGTGGCTTGCGACCAAACCGAGATTGCTGCTGTTGATGGACCCAACCCGCGGCGTCGATGTTGGCACCAGGCAGGAGATATATCGACTCTTTCGCGACCTTGCGGAGAAGGGCATGGCCATTCTTCTCTACTCGAGCGATTACGACGAACTGATTGGGCTGTGCGACAGGGTAGCCGTCATGTACGACGGAAAAGTTCGCTCGGTCCTTTCCGGCGCGAGCCTGAATGAGCAGCAGATTCTGATGGATTCGATGAATCTGGCCAGTGCAGGCTCCACGCAGGGTCCTGCGTCTGTGTCACAGGATGTACAACTCGGGAGTTATGCGCGATGAAAACGTCGTTGTCTCTGTTCTGGCGGTACCAGTCGCGCTATCTGATGGCGGCTGCTGTCCTCGTCGCACTGCTGCTTCTCTTCCTTTGCATCCATCCGCGAGGCGCCTCGGTGAACGTGTTCACCGCATGGGCCAATCAGGGTGTGGGCCTTGCTCTCGTAGCGGTTGGGCAAACAATTGTTGTGCTGGCCGGTGGCATCGACATCTCAATCGGCTCCATCATGGCACTGTGCAACAGCGTAACCTCGGAGCTGGTTCAAGGCAGTCCGGCGCAAGTTGCTGCAGGCACTACTGCCGTGCTTGCAATTGGCGCATTGTGTGGCCTCGTCAACGGGATGATTATCGTGTTTGGCCGCATCCAGCCCATCGTCGCGACCCTTGGTACAAGTGCTGCGTACACGGGCGTGGCACTCCTTGTGCGGCCGGCGCCAGGTGGGAGCGTATCCGAGGGCCTAAGCGATGCATTGACGGGGGCTTTTGCAGACTGGTTCCCAACCTCGCTTCTCTACCTGTTGGTCCTCGTGCTTCTTCTCTGGCTACCGGTCAAGCGTTCGCTGACAGGAAGAGCAATCCTGGCTGTCGGTTCGGCTGAAACATCCGCATTCATGTCGGGGCTTCCAGTCGCGAGAGCCAAGGTCGCGGCGTACACGCTTGCCGGCATGTTCGCCGCAACGGGCGGACTATTCCTCGCACTTCAGACCCTCAGCGGCGACGCAACGACGGGCATGCCTTACACGCTTAATTCGGTAGCTGCGGTCGTGTTAGGCGGAACCGCGCTGAGTGGAGGTACGGGGAGCGTGCTGGCCTCCATCGCCGGTGCCTTTATCCTGCGCACGATTGGAAGTCTGATGTTCTTCCTGGGTCTTCCCCCATCCGCACAACCGCTCTTCGATGGTCTTGTTCTCGTGGGCGCGGTGGTGGTCGGCGCGCTGGGACTGGTCGGAATTCGCAACCGGTTGGAGGTGTTTCAATGAACCAGCGCATTTTCCCGCGCGTCTCCATGGACACATCAACCCGGGCACTCCTCATCGTGCTCGCGATACTGATTGCGGTCGGCGGAATGGTGCACGACCAGTTTCTGTCTCCTCGTTATCTGTTGCTGCAACTTCAGAGCGGCGCGCTGCTCGGTATCATTGCCGCCGGTGCAATGCTGGTCATTCTTGTAGGCCATATCGACCTGTCGGTCCCATGGACCTTGAGTGTCTCAGCCATCGTATCGACGGCGGTGATGCAGGCTGGCGCTGGTAGCACATGGGCGGAACTGAGTCCGCTGGCTGGGCTACTCGCAGGTGCGGCCATCGGTGTCCTGAACGGCTTCGGGGTCGCTTACCTGCGCATTCCGTCGCTGATATGGACGCTCGCCATAAACGCGATATTGCTTGGCGCCAGTGCGTTCTACGCGGGCAATGCAGTGGTTGCGAGCCAACCATCACATTTGATGACGGTGCTGGGAAGCGGCAAGCTCTTCAATCTCGTCCCTAATTCAGTTTTGCTTTGGGTTTTCTTCTCGGCCGGCCTCATGTGGCTTCTGCGCCGTACCGTGATTGGCCGATACCTCTATCTGGTGGGGGCCAGGGAAAAAGCTGCTTATCTCTCCGGCATTGACACACGGATGGTTGTCATGGGTGCCTTCGTCTTGTCCGGTCTTTGCAGCGCGATAGCGGGGATGCTTCTCGCAGGATACTCGGGACAGGCATATCAGAGAATGGGTGACCCGTATCTACTGCCCGGTATCGCAGCGGTGGTTGTCGGGGGTACGAGTATTCTCGGCGGGAGGGGCTCTTATGGCGGCACCATTGCCGGTGTTCTGGTCATTACCCTGATTAGCAGCATGCTCTCACTGATGCACGTCCCGGAAGCCATCAAGCAGATTTGCTACGGCATTTTGATTGTAGGCATGGTCTGTCTCTACAGCGTTCGTCAAACCACCGCGACTGCCTGACACCTTACAACGTTGCCGGCAGGTTTGATGCCGGCAACTCCCTTGAGTTGTTCCGCGGGAAGCCAGAAGCAGCAGTATTTTTCGAAATACAAATAGGAATACGAAATAATTAATTGAGGCGAGTGAAGGGAAGTCGCCGATTTAGTGGGTGCTGGCAGAAAAACGTAAAAATTATGGCGGGCTGAAACGAAAGCTTGCTGCTCAAATCTATCAATGAGGTTGGAGGCAGACGTGAAGAAGGCATTTTTTGCAGGCGCATCGTGTCTTTTTATGGCATCACAATCGTTCGCTCAAAGCAGTGTTGCTCTGTACGGAATTATCGACGAGGGCTTCCAGTACACGAGCAATACAGGCGGAAAAAGTTCATATCGGCTGGCGGATGGGTCCATGGCGGGAGACCGGTGGGGGCTGCTGGGAAGCGAAGACCTGGGTGGTGGCTGGCGCGCGGTCTTCCGACTTGAGAACGGGTTCAACCTGAATTCAGGGACGCTGGGCAACGCCGGACGGATGTTCGGCCGTCAGGCATATGTTGGCGTCGCAAGCAAAACGCTAGGTACGTTGACGTTTGGCCGACAGTACGACTCGTTTGTCGACTTCATCGCACCATTGACGTCGACGGGCGGATACGCTGGCTGGGCATTCACGCATCCATTCGACAACGACAATGCGGTCGACACTTTCAGGGTCAACAATTCCATCAAGTACACGAGTACCAACCTCAACGGACTGACGTTTGGCGGCCTGTACGGCATGAGCAATCAGACGGGTGGTTTTGCCAACAATCGTGCCTACAGCCTTGGGGCTACGTACTCCGCAGCGGCCTTAACGGTGGCGGCTGCTTATATGCGCATTGACAATCCCGGCCAGAACGCCAGCGGTGCTCTCGCGAGCGACGATACGAACTTCACCGCGCACAAGCAGCAGGTATGGGGTGGCGCCCTCAAGTACGTATGGGCTTCGGCCAGCTTCGGGCTAATCTACACGCACACCTCGCTTGACCAGCCGACCAGTTCTATTTACGCCGGGAATTTCATTGTTGTCCCTGGTTCTTTGAAGTTCGACAACATTGAAGCAAACGTGCTGTACCAGTTCACGCCTGCATTGTCGGCGCTGTTGATGTACACCTATACCAACGGAACTTTCAAAGCTTCCCAGGGAACGTCAAAGCCGCACTGGCACGAGGCGGGTGTGATGGTCGACTATTATCTTTCGAAGCGAACCGATATCTACGCTCTCGCGGTCTATCAACGCGTAGCTGGCGGCCTGACGGGGACCTTCCTCGACAACGCGAACATCACCGGCGGTGCGGGGCCATCCAGCGGACGAAATCAGACCTTCGCTCGCATCGGGCTGAAGCATACGTTCTGACCGGAGCATTTCAGGCAAGTGCCAACCGCTCCGACGCTTCCGCGAGGAAGTGTCGGTAGGGCGACACGCGATGCCTTATTTAGGTGTTGAGCCCCTAAATCGTTAATCCCCGGTGTTCACCAGCTTAAGCGCCTCGGCCGCGAGCTCGTCGGCGTCTTCCGCCTTCCCCGTAATTTTCTCCCAAGCCGACGGATTCGGTACAAGGACGCCGCGCTGTACAGCTGGGCGAGCCTCAACCATCGCAAGCCAGCGTTGCAAGTTGGGGAACTCGTCGACTCCAACGCCACCCCAATCGTGAATACGTACCCACGGGAAGGTCGCGATGTCGGCGATGGAATACGGCCCGGCGATGAAGTCCCGGGTTGCCAACTGGCCCTCTAACACGCCGAACAACCGCTTGGCTTCTGAGTGGTAGCGTTTGATAGCAGGCTCAATTTTCTCGGGGAAGTAGCGGTAGAACACATTTGCCTGCCCCATCATCGGCCCGATGCCAGTCATCTGAAACATTAGCCGCTGGATGATGTGAATCCGTTCTTCACTGGTGTTGCCGAATAGCTTGCCGGTTTTCTCGGCCAGATGGATAAGAATGGCCCCGGACTCGAAAATCGTCAGGTCATTGCATTCAGAGTCGACGATGACAGGAATACGTCCATTCGGATTCAGCCTGAGAAAGTCTGGCAGTTTCTGCTTACCCGTCAGGATGCTGACCGGATGGACGTTGTAGGGAAGTTCAAACTCCTCAAGGGCTATGTAGACCTTCCAGCCGTTGGGCGTATCGGATGTGTAAAGTTCAATCATGGCAATGCCTGGCTATTTTCGGGTAAGCGGGGCTCTAAAGCCTGTATGCCGATTCCTAGGGTGGCCGACTTGTAGTCGGCCGACCGGGGTGGCAACTGGAGGAAGTATGGGAGGGGACGGGGCCGGAATAAAGACAGCTGGAGGAGATTCACTGTCGAACACCCGGTGCTAATGCGCGAGGGGTGGAGGAACCGCTCAGGCCGGCGGTGTTCCACGCCTGGCCGGTTTGAACACTCTCGTCAGGAGCTGGCCAGTCAAAGAGGCTTGAGCGGACTGAACGTCATCCGGAAATCGCCCCGGCGCCTGCCTTGGCAACCTGGGCATCCTGCGCGGCCTGCACGCCCGAGACCCCGACTGCGCCCACAACTTGGCCGTCGACGACGACCGGCACGCCACCTTCCAGGGTGCCAGACAGCGGTGCGCTCAGGAATGCTGTGCGTCCACCGTTAATCATGTCTTCATAAACTTTCGACTCCCGACGGCCCAACGCGGCTGTGCGTGCCTTTTCGGTGGCAATGTAGCCGCCAATCGGCGAGCACCCATCAAGCCGAAGCAACGCAAGCGGATGGCCGCCATCGTCGACGACGGCGATGGCAACCTTCCAGTCGTTCCGCTCAGCCTCGGCGCGAGCTGCCTCAAGAATATGCTTGACCTCGGCAATGGTCAGTACGGATTTTGTGAGCATGAGAGTGTTCCTGATAAGGGAGCGGGAGTCTGTGTGCAAACGACTTACGGAAGCGCCTCTTCGACGAGCTCAATCCAGTGCTTGACCGGACGTGCGGAGCCACTCTGAAGATGGACCTGACAGCCGATGTTTGCAGTCACAATCTGGTCGGGGTTGCCGCTTCCAAGCGCTTTCAACTTGTTGTCGCGAAGCGTGGTCGCGAGTTCAGGCTGGGTTATGGAATAGGTTCCTGCGGAGCCGCAGCACAGATGCGAGTCCGGGACGGCAGTGGTCGTGAATCCGAGGCGCTGTAGTATTGCCTCGGCTGACCCATCCAGTTTCTGGGCGTGCTGGAGTGTGCACGGGCAATGAAAGGCCACGCGCTTATCAGTTGCCGCGCGTAGCCGTTCGAGAGGCTCACCCCCCAGAACCTCAACGAGGTCCCGCGTCAGTTCGCTGATGCGTTGCGCCTTGGCCCGATACAACGGGTCGTCGCGCAGGAGATGACCGTATTCCTTGACGAAGGCGCCGCACCCGCTCGCCGTCATGACGATTGCCTCCGCGCCGGCCTGAATCGCTGGCCACCAGGCGTCGATGTTCCTGCGCGCCCGTGCAAGCCCGGCTTCCTGTGCGTTCAGGTGATAGTCCGTCGCGCCGCAGCAGCCTGCCTGTGGTGCCGCGGTTACACTGATGCCCAGTCTGTCCATTACGCGCGCTGCGGCAGCGTTGGTGTTGGGTGACAGGGTAGGTTGAACACAGCCTTCGAGCATCAGGACCTTACGCGCGTGCTTCGAATGGGGGCGTTCCTTCGCGGCATCAATTCGTTCCGGAATTTTCGCCTGCATCGCCGCCGGCAACAGCCCGCGCGTCAGGCGTCCGACGCCGAGCAGTGTCCGGAACAGCATTGGTCGTGGAATGACGTGCCGCAGCCCAGCGCGCAACGCGCGCTCACCCAGTGGTCGGCTGACGCGACGTTCGACTTCCGCGCGGCCCACATCGAGTAACGCGTGATAGTTCACGCCCGACGGACACGTTGTCTCGCAGTTGCGGCAGGTGAGGCATCGGTCCAGATGGCTCTGTGTCTTGCGGGTGACTTCCTCGCCTTCGAGCAGTTGCTTGATAAGGTAGATGCGCCCGCGCGGCCCGTCGAGTTCGTTGCCAAGTACCTGATAGGTTGGGCAGGTGGCATTGCAAAAACCGCAGTGAACGCAGGAGCGCAGAATCGACGCCGCTTCTTCTGCACGCGGCAGAGCCTGTGCGGCTGCACTAAGATTGGTCTGCATCAGGTCGTCTGTCCTTCAGAGTGCCGCGTACATACGCGCCGGATTGAAGATGCCGCGTGGGTCGAGCTGTCGCTTGATGCGCTGATGGAGGCGTAACATGGCCTCGGGCATTGGATGGAATGGCTCAACGTCTGCCCGCTGCGAGAACAAGGTCGCATGTCCGCCGAGCTGCTCGGCATCAGCGCGAATGACGGCGGCTGGTGCATCACTCTTCAACCAGCGCTGGGCGGCGCCCCAGTCAAGCAGCACGGAACCTGGAAGAGGGGTGAGCGGGGCGGTTTGCGGTACCGAAATCCGCCAGAGCGAGCGGCGGTCAGCAAAAAAGGGCAATTGCTGGTCGCGTAGTTCATCCCAGAATGCAGGCTCGAGGTCTTCTCCGCCAATCTCCCGCACGGCATTCGCAACAAGTCCGTTGCCGCCTTCCACCCGGACGTGCAGCCAGCTGTCCAGATGACTCGCACCTGTCACTGGCAGCCCAGCATCGCGCCATGCACGCAGCTTCTTTGGGACTTCAATAGCGGGGAGTTCGAGCAGCAGGCTTCGAGTGGCGCGAGGCTTCGGAAGCACCTTCATCGAGACTTCCGTCACGAGACCCAGACAACCGAAACTGCCGACGATGAGTCTCGAGACGTCATAGCCGGCCACGTTCTTCATCACCTCGCCGCCAAATCGAAGATGTTTCGCCTCTCCGGTGATGACGCGGCATCCGAGCACAAAATCGCGCGTCGCGCCGGCATAGGGTCGCCGGGGGCCGGACAGTCCAGTGGCGACCATGCCGCCGACCGTAGCCTTGCCGGCGAAAGAAGGGGGCTCCCACGGCAGCATTTGTCCATTTTCCGCCAGCAAGGCGTCGAGTTCGGCGACGGAGGTGCCGGCGCGGGCTGTGACGACCAGCTCTGTCGGGTCGTAGCTCACAATGCCGCGGTGCGTGCACGTATTGATGTCGATACCATCGACTACGCGACCGGGAAACGGTTTGCTATTGCCGCCACGAATTCGAAGTGTTTTGCCGGTGCCTGCGGCCCAGGCAACTTCAGCGAGCAAACGCCGGCTGTCATCGAAGGAGCTATTATCGGGGTGCATCAGAATCGCTCCAGCTCTGGAAAAGGCACGGCGCCATGGTGAACGTGCATCGAGCCGAATTCGGCACAGCGATGCAGCGTAGGAATGTTCTTGCCGGGATTAAGAAGGCCACCGGAGTCGAACGCCGCCTTGATGGCGTGAAAAAGGGATAGCTCATCCGAATTGAACTGCGCACACATCTGGTTGATTTTCTCGCGACCAACTCCGTGCTCGCCAGTGATACTGCCGCCGACGGTTACGCAAAGCTCGAGGATGCGCGCGCCCAGCGCTTCAGCCAGGTCCATTTCCCCTGGCGTATTGGCATCGAAAAGAATGAGTGGATGCATGTTGCCGTCGCCAGCGTGAAAAACGTTGGCCACGCGCAAACCGTGCTCGACCGAGAGGTCTTCGATGCCCTTGAGCACGCGGGGCAACTCCCGGCGCGGAATGGTGCCGTCCATACAGTAGTAGTCGGGCGAGATGCGACCGACTGCCGGGAACGCATTTTTTCGGCCGGCCCAGAAACGCTGACGTTCAGCTTCGCTCCCTGCGAGCCTCACGTCGGTTGCGCCCACTTTCCGCAACAACGCATCGACCATTGCCCAATCTTCTTCGACATCGCTCTCTGCGCCGTCGAGTTCGCACAGAAGGATGGCCTGCGCATCGACCGGGTAGCCGGCGTGAATGAAGTCTTCAGCTGCGCGAATGGCGAGGTTGTCCATCATCTCAAGGCCGCCGGGGATAACGCCTGCCCCGATGATTTCGGCGACCGCAGCGCCGGCCTTGCCGATATCGTCAAACGAAGCCAGCAAAACCTTCGCGCTTTTTGGCTTGACCAGAAGTTTGACGGTCACTTCCACGACGATGCCCAGCATGCCTTCCGAGCCGGTCATGAGGGCCAGCAGGTCGAACCCCGGCGAGTCGAGCGCATCCGAGCCGAAGGTGAGCTGTTCGCCTTCTATCGTGAGCACCTTGAGCTTTTGGATGTTGTGCACGGTCAGCCCATACTTCAGGCAGTGCACGCCTCCGGCGTTCTCGGCTACGTTGCCACCGATTGAACAGGCTATCTGCGACGACGGGTCCGGCGCATAGTACAGACCGAAGGGTGCGGCCGCCTGGGAGATGGCAAGGTTACGCAACCCGGGCTGAACACATGCTGTGCAGGCCTCAACGTCAACATCAAGGATGCGATTGAGCCTGGCCATCACGAGGAGAATGCCCTTCTCAAGCGGTAGTGCTCCTCCCGACAGGCCGGTGCCGGCGCCGCGCGCGACAATTGGGATGCTGCGCTCGTGAGCGAAGCGCAGTATTGCCTGCATCTGCTCGACGCGTTCGGGAAGCACGACCATCATCGGAGTCGTTCGATAAGCAGAGAGGCCATCGCATTCGTAAGGGCGCAGGTCCTCCAGCTCATGCAGAATATCCAAATCGGGCAGCAGAGAGTGAAGCTCCGCGACGGCCCGCGTCTTGTCATAAGACGCCAGCGCGCCGTCGACTCTTTCGTCGTATTGATAGGACATCGGTATGTTCAATTCCAGGGCGAGAATTTGGCGAAGCGCGTGTTGCGCCTCAGTTCGATGCGTTCACTATTTCAGCGAGCGGCCGCCTTGCCCATCATTTCCGCGGCAAAATCCCGCTCGATGTCGTACGCGGTCCACAGAGAGTTTTCATCCTGATGGTTCATCACCGACCTGATTTGCTGACCAAGGGGATTCGCAAGGTTTTTACTGATATCGAGAGCCATCGCGATTGCCCGGTCGAGCACCGCCTGCGCATCCGCGGCGAGTTCCTGAACAAACCCCAGGTCGAACGCGCGTTGTCCACTGATGGGCGAGCCGAGTAGGGTCATCGCCCGAGCCACGCCATGCGGGAGGTGCTCCTTCACCATCGCGTAGCCACCGTAGGCTCCAACCTTGACCTCCGGAAGCGCCAGGCGCGTGTCGGCCGTCGAGAGGCGGATGTCGCATGCGCCGGCCAGAATCATTCCGCTGCCCATGACCGCACCATGTAGGGCCGCAATGGAAGGAAGAGGGCTCGAGACAATCGCCTTCATCGCGTCGCGGACCATACCAATGCCGCGCATCGTCTCAGCGCAGGTAATGTTCTCGAACTCCCGAACGTCATTGCCTCCACAGAAATGCTTTTGCGGCAAGCCACTGAAGACGAGCGCTGTGGCCCCCTGTTTTTTTGCACTCGCGATGACGCCAGGCAGTTCACCCCAGGCTGCGAAGGACATTGCATTGACTGGGGGAGCGTCGAGGTGAATTACGGCGATGCCGTTAGCGAGTCCGAGTCGAAACATGGCGGGAGTCCTTGAGCATACTGATTGCTGGGAGCTTGACGCGGCTGCCCAGCCTAGCTGGCCGGGCAGCGTAGCGTTAGCTTGGTCTTAGTCCTTGCCGAAAACCGGCTTGCGCTTCTCGGCGAAGGCCTCGATAGCTTCGGCGTGGTCGGCGCTGAGGTTCGTGAGGCACTCGTAAGCGACGCCGGCATCCATGTGTCCGTGGGCGAGCTGACGCAACGGGATGGTGTAGCCCGCCTTCGTCCACCGAATCGCCTTGGTCGCGCCCTTGCGCAGCTTGGCGACGATACTGTCCACCTTGGCATCCAGTTCGGCAGCCGGAACCACGTGGCCGATTGCGCCGAGACGCTGCGCCTCTGCGGCGCTCAGCAGGTCACCGGTAAGCAGAAGTTCGCGGGCCTTGCCGAAGCCAATAATCTGCGGCCACAGGAAGCCGCCGCCGTCGGCCGCGTTCAGGCCGACGCGCACGTGCGGGTCACCGATACGTGCGGTGTCGTCAGCGACCGTGATGTCGCAGAGGAGTGCGAGCGTGGCGCCGAGGCCAACGGCGTCGCCGTTGATGCGACCGACGATGGGGATTTCGCAATCGAGCATCGCGTAGACGATGCGCTTGGCTTCCCATGTGACGATTTCGAAGCTTTCCGGGTCACGCACAGCCGCGCGCATCCACTCGATATCGCCGCCGGCACAAAATGCGCGACCAGCACCCGTCAGCACGATGGCCGACAGGTCCCGCCGGGCACCAAGGTCAATGAAGATTTTGGACAGGTCGGTGTGCAGGTCGGCGTTGACTGCATTCAAGGCGTCTGGGCGGTTAATGGTGACATAGGCAACGCGGTCGCGAACTTCGAGCAACAATGCTTCAGACATGGCAATTCCTTTCTACAGTGACAAATCGACTTTCGGGTCGGGTTGGTGCTCAGGCAGGTACCTTCGCGGATGATGTCGATGAGGCAAGGCTGTCGCGGAGTTCGCGCTTGAGCACCTTGCCCATCGGGTTTTTCGGTAATGCGTCCAGCACGTGCCACTTGCGTGGGCGTGCGTAGTCGGCGAGCTGGTTGGCACAATGAGCAGCAAGCGCCTCGATATCAAGCGTGTGTCCTACCGCCGGCACGACGCAGGCGGCCACATCCTCGCCGAGCCCCTCATGAGGTACGGCAATGACCGCCGCCTCTGCGATGCCGGGGAAGCTGTACAGGACGCTCTCCACCGCAGCCGAAGAAATCTTGAGGCCACCGCGGTTAATGATGTCTTTCATCCGGTCGACAAAGTGAAGTACACCCTCGTCATCGAAGCGTCCGATGTCGCCCGTGTGAACCCAGCCGTCGACAAACGTCTCGCGCGTCGCGTCCGGATTACCGAAATAGCCCATGGCCATTGAGGGGCCACAGAACACGATTTCGCCGTGTTCCCCTTGCGACACGGGTAGTCCGTCGCTCTCGACGAGGCGCACCGAGCAGGTCGGCATTGCGAACCCAATCGCGCCTGCCTTGCGCGGCAGAAGGTGCGCGGGCAAATACGTCCCGGCAGGCCCTGTTTCGGTCATTCCCCATACATGAATCTGGTCTGCCCACGGCACGCGCGTTGAAATCTTCTCGATAACTTCCGGAGGCATCACTGAGCCGCCGTAGCCGAAACGTCGCACGCGGCGCAGGTCGTATGCGCCCTCGACATATTCGTCGATAAGGAAGTGAATAATGGAGGTGACGCCGTGGTAGACGGTCGTGCCTTCCGCCTCGATGAGACGAAGACGTTCGGCGTTGGACAGGGGCACCTGCTCAAGGACTACGCAGGCGCCGCTAACCCAGGAAGACATGCATGCCATGCTCATCACAGAACTGGTAAAGAACGGCCAGGCGCCCTGATACCTGTCGCCGAGCTCGAGCCCAACCGCGCTCCCCATTGCCTGACCGGCGTGCAACATACTGCGATGACTGTGCATGACGGCCTTGGCACGGGCGGTTGTTCCCGAGGTGAACAGAAGGCACGCGAGGTCCGTGTGATTGACCTCTACCGGGACGGTGTCAGGGAAGAACGTATGTTCCGGGTCGGGCCAGTGCTGCGGAGACTCTGGGGATGCGTCGAGCAACAGCAGGCTTGCTTCAGGATACAGTTCCGCAATCCGTGCAGCGGACTCTTCCATGCAAACGACCACGACCGGCTCGGTTAGCGTCAGCGCGTGCCGGAGTTCGTCGTCCGACGAGCGCGTGTTCAGCGGCACCACTACAGCACCGATTTCGAGGCAGCCAAGAGCGGTCAATACGCACTCACGGTTGGCGTAGTTGGTGAGGAACACGGCCACCCGCTCCCCGTGCCGTACACCGTGTCGGTAAAATGCACGGCCCATCATTTCCATCCGATGGACCAGCTGGCCGTAGCTCAAGCGGTCGCGATGGCCTTTCCACGAGTGGCCGGAGAATGCCGGGGACGATGCCGTGTGCGCAGCACGTCGACGCAGGAGCGCCGGGATGGTGAGTCCGTGAAGCTCGTTGTAGCTCATGAATTACCTGCAATTACGTTGTACGGATTATCTGGCCCCGAACGGTTGCGTCCGGTGCTGGCGATATCAACCGGTCGACTATCCCGCGTGAGGCAGTTCGGCCTATCTTCAGTTCAGCCTCAGGCAACGGTGTCGACGACGCCACCGTCCACGCGCAAGGCTGCACCCGTGGTCGCCGACGCCTGGGGCGACGAAAGGTAGATGACCAGGTTGGCGACTTCTTCCATGCTCGCTGCGCGTCGGATAAGGGAAGTGGGGCGATGAGCGACGACAAACGCCGCGGCTGTTTCTTCCATCGACAGGCCCGATTTCTCCTGCTCGTCCTTCAGGAGTGCCTGCAGACCATCGGACAGCGTCGGACCTGGTAACACGGCGTTGACGGTGACGCCCGTGCCGGCCATGCGTTTTGCGAGACCGCGCGAGACCGTCAGGTTTGCTGTTTTCGTCGTAGCGTAATGAAGCATGTCAACTGGAACGTTGAGCGCCGATTCTGATGAGATGAACACAACGCGACCCCAGCCGCGCTCTGCCATTCCCTGGAGATAGGCGCGTGCGGTTCGAACGCCTCCCATCACGTTGATTTCGTACATTCGAAGCCATACGTCGTCGGGTGTCTCGAAGAAGTCCTGCTGGCCATAGATGCCCGCATTATTGATAAGAATGTCGACTGCAGGCACTGCAGCCTTCAGCGCGGCCGCACCTTCTGCAGTGGCGACATTGGCGACGACGCCGCTGATTTTGGCGGTCGGCAATTCCGACTGCAGTTTCTCAATCGCGTGGTCGACTTCATCTTTCGTCAACCCGTTCAAGACCACCGATGCTCCGGCGTTAGCCAGCCCACGCGCAATGGCGAACCCGATTCCCTGGGCGGACCCGGTGACCAGCGCCGTCTTTGAGGTTAAGTCAATCTTCATAGATAGCAGTCCTATTTATCGAATTTTGATTATTCAAACGTTTAACCGGAGATATATTTTCTAGCTAGATGACCGAGTCGAGCAGGTGCGACGAGTGGGACGCTACGAGATGGTGGGCGGGTTCTTCCATCTGTTTGAAATATTGAACAGCAAAATCGACGAAAGTCTTCACCCGTACCGTAAGACGCTTTGAGCCATCCGTTAGCAGGTGAAAACGTTGGGCTGGCAGGTGGTAGTCCTCCAGTACGGGAACGAGTCGCCCAGCCTTAACGTCAGCGCCGACTTCCCAGGCCCCTTTCCACAACACACCCAGGCCTGCAACGGCCCATTGACGCAGGGCATATCCGTCGTTGGTCATCCTGTTGCCCTTGACCTGCACCGAGGTTGAAAAGCCGTCCTGCATGAACCGCCAGCGGTCGAGCGGGAAGTCATCGCGCAGCAGAATCAAACAGTTGTGATTTCTCAGCTCATCGAGCGTGCGGGGAGGACCGTGCCTATCGATGTAGTCAGGTGAGCAGCAAACGACTGGCCGGTCGTTGCCAAGCGGTCTGGCCACCATTGAGCTATCCGGAAGGTTTCCCCAGCGAAATGCAATGTCGAGACCGCGGTCGACGAAGTTCAGCACCTGGTCGCTGAAGTTGATGCGGAAAATAACCCCCGGATTTTCAGCAATAAAGGCGTCAATCAACGGAGAGAGGTATTGCCGGCCGAGGTCGATGGGGCAGGTGATTCCGATTGTGCCCTGAAGGTCGGCGTGACCACCTTTAATCGCGCGGTCAAGCGATTCGACGTCGTCGATAATGCCCACCGAATTCTCAAATAGGTATTGGCCTTCGGGCGTTGTGCTCAACCCGCGGGTGCTCCGCTTTAGCAGGGGCGCCCCGTATTGCTCCTCCATGGCCTTAAGCCGACCGCTCATGGCCGCAGGCGAAAGGCCTAGTTGCCGTCCTGCGGTTGAAAGTGACCCTGTCTGGACGACCAGACGGAAGAGTCGCATGTCCTGTATGCGGTCAGCCATGGTGCGTTTGTCTCAAGTGTCGTTCTAATTCTGGTCGCTGATGTCGTCGTGATGTCAGCCCAGTACGAGCCAGTATAGGCGGAAGTGCACTCGTAAAGAGCGCTTCAGCTTTTCGGAAAACGCGAAAAGTTATTTCGCTAAATGTGAAAACGGGTTTCGGTGATTCCAGTGCTAATGTTTAACGACACAAAGTCGTGACAGTGAAACACGAAGGAGACACAGATGCACGCATATGACGCGGCGACTGTTGCAACGCCCGAGCTCGCAGCAGGATTCAAATCCGCCATGAGCCGGGTCGCATCGTCCGTAATGCTCATTACCACCGTCGACAGCGACGATTACCCCCACGGTCTTGCGGCCACTGCATTTTCATCGGTCTCGATGGAACCAGCGTCTGCCCTGATTTGCGTGAATCGCTCTGCCAGCGCCTCCCCGATTATCAAGGAAACCGGACTTTTCTGCGTAAGCCTGCTTCAGACTGCGCACGAGCAGATTAGTACGATTTTTAGCCGCTCGGATATGCGTACTCGGCGATTCGTTGAAGGTGACTGGAAAACCGGCGTCAGAGGCATCCGCTACCTCGCTGACGCTCAGGCTGCGATTTTCTGCGAGGTCGCGCGCGAAATCGAACACGGCACCCACACCATCATCATCGGCAACGTCATCGACGTGGTATTGCCGCAGGTGAGCGAACCGCTGGTGTATGTGGGTGGCCGTTACCGTCGGCTCGACAGCTGAAAGCTAAGTAGTGTGGAGAGTAGTTCCTTGGAGAGTGGCAGTCGGTATTCACTCTGGTCAGCAGAGTCGACGTTCGCCCGCCACTAAAGTCTGAACCGCCGACGAGCCACGCTTGCGGCGCGCTAGCGGTTTATCAAGTTGAAAGATTCAGGAGATGATATGAAGCTTGGAATGTTCATGCAGCCGTTGCACCTCGCCGGCGCGCAGTATCACCAGATGTACGACATGGATGTAGCGTGCGCAATTCACGCCGACAAGGTTGGTTTCGATGAGCTGTGGGTGGGCGAACATACCTCGCAACGCACTGAGCCGATTACCAACGCCTTGCAGTTTCTGTCAGCTCTGATTCCGGTTACCGAGCGCATGAAATTGTGCACCGGCGTGTTGAATTTGCCTCACCACCATCCTGCACGAATTGCGGCCGATGCAGCCATGTTTGACCACATGTCGAAGGGCCGCTTCATCATGGGCATAGGCCCCGGCGGTCTCGCCTCGGACTTCGAGGTATTTGACAGCGACCACAAGGCAAGCGGTGCGATGCTGGCTTCCTGCTACGCAATGATTCGCGCAATCTGGAATACGGATGCACCGTATGACCTCGAGACAGCGCATCACAAGGTTAGCATCAAGAACACGGTGAACGAGGCTCTCGGCGTCGGGTTGATGCCGGTCCCGTATCAGAACCCGTTCCCCCGCGTAGCGACTTCCGCGATGAGCAACTTCTCCAGCACGGCAAGGCTTGCTGGTGCCAACGACTGGGACGTGATTTCGGCTAACTTCAACCTTCCGTCGACCGTGGCTACGCACTGGCAGTCCTACAGCGAAGGTGCTCAGGGCGCGGGTCTCAAGGCTGACCGACGCAACTGGCGAATCGCCCGCTCCGTCTTCGTCGCCGACTCCCAGGCAGAGGCCGACGAATACCTGGCCCGTGAATCCAACGCGCTGGCCAAATACTTCGATTTCATGGTCACCCACCTTAAGGCTATCGGCTACGCGAGCATCTTCAAGTCGCGCCCCGACATGTCGGACGACGAGGTGAACATCGAGCATTGCATCCGGGAAATGGTTATTGCCGGCGACGCAAACTCGGTTGTTGACCAACTGGTGGCATTCAGCGAGAAGACCGGCCCGTTCGGTACGCTCCTGACGACCTTCCATGAATGGGACGACGAGGCACTGTGGCGCCGTTCGATGGAGCTGACGGCGAAGCGGGTGATGCCAAAGCTGAGCGAATACATGGAGCCCCGACTAGCGGAGGCGCAGCAGGTCGAGTACGCCCAATAAGGAATTTTCGTCTGCTATCGCGGCGTCAACCGCGAAAGCAGAGGACATCCATCGGTGCTGTTGCGAATATAGCGAATTGCTGCGGTGCAATGCGTGAACTATGCGTCGCTACCCCTGAACGCTCAATCTCCCGCATTTCGCAATTGTGAAACCGGGGAGTCTCTTGTGCTGGTTTCGCCGTTCGCGTGCATTCCAAGGGCACGCGAGCGGCTTTTTTATTTGGTGAGGCTGGAGGCTCAAATCACAGATGCAAGACATCCTTGTAATTCGGGAAGCGGGCGTACTTACCATCGCGTTAAATCGCCCCGAAAAGATGAACTCGCTTACCGCTGCGATGTATGCTGCCATCGCCGGGACGTTGGAAAGCGCGTCCGGTGATGAGCAGGTTCGAGTAGTAGTTATTCAGGGCAGCCAGCGGGTATTTTCCGCTGGAAATGACATCGAAGAGTTCGGTTCCAACCCGCCCGTCGCACAGGATGCGCCAGTCTGGCGGTTCATTTGCGTGCTTAGCACTTTCCCCAAACCAATCGTCGCCGCCGTCAACGGCCTGGCCATCGGTATTGGGACCACCATGTTGTTGCATTGCGACCTCGTGTATGCGGCAGCCGACGCCCGTTTCAGCGTTCCGTTTGTGAATCTTGGAGTGTGTCCTGAAGCCGGTTCAAGTCTTCTCCTCCAGAAGATTTTCGGTTACAGAAGCGCCGCCGAAGCTCTGCTGCTCGGTGGACAGTTCAGCGCGGAAGAGGCCCTTAAGGGTGGACTGGTCACCCGCTTGTTGCCTCCTGACGACGTGCTGGCGTACGCACAGAAACAGGCAGCAAATCTGGCTGACAAGCCTGTCTTCGCGTTAATGGAGACAAAGCGGCTCCTGAAAAGTCACGACGTTGAATCTGTCAGCGCGCGAATCGAGGAGGAGACTCGCCTGCTTCAGAAGATGGTGACGCAGCCTGCAGCGCGTGAGGCCTTCGCCGCCTTTGGCGAGAAGCGCAGACCCGATTTCCGGAAGGTCGGCCAATAAGGCGCGAATCACTTTTAATACCCTAAGGAGTTGAAATGGAACGCGATGTAGTTGTCGTAAGCGGCGTACGTACCGCCATTGGAACGTTTGGCGGTAGCCTGAAGGACATCGCGCCGACAGAACTCGGCGCGCAGGTGGTGCGTGAAGCGCTGCGACGGGCTTCAGTTGGCGGCGATGAGGTCGAACACGTTGTCTTTGGCAATGTCGTTCATACCGAGCCGAAGGACATGTATCTGGCTCGTGTTGCAGCGGTGAACGGCGGAGTGACACAGGACGCACCTGCGCTCACGGTGAATCGCCTTTGCGGCTCTGGTCTGCAGGCGGTCATCTCGGCGGCACAAACAATCCTGCTGGGCGACGCTGACATTGCCGTCGCAGGCGGTGCGGAAAACATGAGCCGCGCGCCGTACGCAGTCCCGCAGGCGCGCTTCGGGGCGCGCATGGGCGATACACAACTGGTTGATATGCTGGTTGGGGCGCTGAGCGACCCGTTTCATCGATTCCATATGGGTGTCACCGCGGAGAACGTGGCACAGCAGTTCGGTGTGACCCGGGAGCAACAGGACGCGCTAGCTCTCGAATCCCATCGGCGCGCATCCAATGCCATCGAAAGGGGATATTTCAAGGAGCAGATTCTGCCCGTTAAAGTAAAAGGTAAAAAAGGTCCGACATTGTTCGAAGTTGACGAACACGTTCGCACAGCCCCCGCGTTCGAAGACTTCGCAAAGCTGAAGCCGGTTTTTACGAAAGAGAACGGCACGGTTACCGCCGGCAACGCTTCCGGAATCAATGATGCCGCAGCGGCGCTGGTACTGATGGAGCGAAAAGTGGCCGAGAGCCGTGGTTCAAAGCCGCTGGGCAGGCTGGTCGCCTATGCACACGCCGGCGTCGACCCGAAAATTATGGGAATCGGTCCCGTTCCGGCCAGTCGGGCCGCGCTCGCACGCTCAGGTCTCACCATCGATGACATTGACGTCATCGAGGCTAACGAGGCGTTTGCCGCCCAGGCCTGTGCTGTCGCACGTGAGCTTGGACTGGACCCGGGCAAGGTCAACCCGAATGGTTCGGGTATTTCGCTCGGTCACCCAATTGGCGCCACCGGCGCGCTGATTACCGTCAAGGCGCTCTATGAGTTGCAGCGTACGGGTGGCCGCTACGCGCTGGTCACGATGTGTATTGGCGGCGGTCAGGGTATTGCGGCCATCTTCGAACGGATTTAAGGGGGCACCGTGGGAATCCAGAATCAGGACACTATGCCGGTCGTCGGACTGGCAGTGACGTCGGTCGGTATCGTTGGCTCCGGCACGATGGGGCAGGGAGTCGCGCAGACCCTAAGCGTTTCAGGCTTGCAGGTTGTGCTCATCGACATCTCGACCGCAGCGCTGGAAAAGGGCGTTGGAAAGATTGACGCCGCGCTTGGTCGTCTGGTCGAAAAGGGGAAGTTGACTGGCGCAGACAAAGACGCGGCACTTGCGCGGGTAACGACGTCCACAGACTACTCAGTGCTCAAGGACGTTGACTTCGTGATAGAGGCCGCGACGGAAAACGTGGACGCCAAACTTCGCATCTTCGAGCAGATTGTGAAGGCGGTGTCGGCGGAGACCATCATCAGCTCCAATACGTCGTCAATTTCCATCACGCGGCTCGCTGCTCACATCGGGGTACCGTCGCGCGTAGTCGGCATGCACTTCTTCAACCCGGTGCCACTTATGCCGCTCGTCGAGGTTATCCGAGGGCTTCAAACGAGCGACGTTGCAGTGGAAACCGTGCGTCAGCTCGCCATCGCCGCGGGGAAGACACCCATCGTGGTCGCAAACTCTCCGGGCTTTGTCGTCAACCGCCTACTGGTGCCCATGATTAACGAAGCGTTTTTCCTGCTTGGAGAAAGGGTGGCTACGGCCGAGGAAATCGATGCGGGTATGAAGCTGGGCGCGAACCACCCGCTTGGGCCGCTCGCGCTTGCAGACATGATTGGTCTGGATGTCTGCCTGTCGGTGATGGAAGTTTTCCATGCCGATTTCGGGGACCCCAAGTACCGTCCGAGCCCGCTGCTGCGCGAGATGGTGACCGCCGGCCGCCTGGGCCGTAAGACTGGACAGGGAGTCTATTCGTACGCGGCTTAGAACCTGCTGCTCGTGGACGAACAAAGGCCCGCTGCATCGAGCGACGGGCCTTGGATTTCCGGTCGGTCTTGCTGAGGCTCAAGCCGTTGCGAGCGACGCAACCTTGCTGACTGTCTGGACGCAGGCTTTCGCGACCTTTACCCCTTTGACCACGAAATGGTCACGGAAGAACGTCACATGTTCTTCGGACGAGTGAAAGTTGTGCGGTGTAAGCACGGCAGAAAAGACCGGCGTACCGGTCTCGAGTTGAACCTGCATGAGTCCGTTGATGACTGCGGTCGAGACGAAGTCATGACGATAGATTCCGCCGTTGACGATGAGACCCGCGGCCACGATACCGGCGTATTTGCCACTTTGAGCCAGCATCTTCACATGCAACGGGAGTTCGAAGACGCCCGGCACCTCGTAGAAGTCGATGTCGTCTCGCGCGTAGTTTTGCGACTGCATGGTTTCGAGAAAGGCAGTCTTGCACTGGTCAACGATATCCTGATGCCAGCAAGCCTGGATAAACGCAATGCGGCTGCGCGGGCCTTCATCTGCCTTGTTGGACAGCGCGTATTGGGTATCAAAAGCGTTCATTGCGTAGGACCTTGGATAGAGCGAATACGCACGATGCTACCGCCGCGAACGGCTCTGCGGCCTACAAATCACGTGAAGTCACTTTTCACATTATCTGAAAAATGCCAGCACCGTCTGGCGCTGTGCCGCCCGCACCGTGCGGATGGGATAAAAAAGACGTTTGAGTTTTGCGAGTGAATGATTAGTTGTTCATAAAATGACTGTTGACTCATTATTCGCACGGACATATCTTTCTCACATCCGCAGAACTGCAACCAGGAGAAAGTGTGGACTTCACTGAATCAGACGAGATGCAACAACTTCGCGACACGCTGCGCCGCTTTGTCGAAAAAGAGATGCCCCGGGAAGCTGCGGCAAAGTGGGACCGGGAAAACGTGTTCCCGCGAGACGTCTTTGCCAAGCTCGCATCGCTGGGAGTACTGGGTCTGACCGTCCCGGAAGAATACGGTGGAGCGGGTCGCGACATTGTCGCGACGATGATGGTCATTGAAGAGTTGTCGCGTCGCAGCCTTGCCGTCTCGGTGCCGTACATCATGGCGGCCTGCTATGCCGGCATGAATCTGGTCGAGTGTGGCTCAGAGGAACAGAAGCGGGAACTGTTGCCGAAAGTCGTCGACGGCAGTCTGCTCTTTGCGTATGGCTGGACGGAACCCGACATCGGCGCTGACCTCGCAAGCGTGAAGACCCGGGCAGAGCGGGTGGCTGACAAGGTCGTCATCAACGGAGCAAAGCGTTTCTGCTCCGGCGCGTCAGTATGCGATTACATCTTCACGCTGGTCCGCAGCGGGCCGGAGGGTGAGCGGCATCGCAATCTGTCCATGATGCTGATTCCCCCGAACACGCCGGGCGTAACCATCACCGAAATCGACAGCCTCGGTATGAAAGGCGTGGGTACAACGGATGTCATCTTTGACAACGTCGAAGTGCCAGCGTGGAACATTGTTGGCGGTGACGCAGGATGGCATCAGGGGTGGTCGATGCTGGTTGGCTCCGGGCTCGATGTCGAGAAGCTGGAGGTCGCGGCAGTTGCCACCGGCGTTGCGACCGCGGCATTCGAAGACGCATGGGCATATGCGCACGAGCGGCGGCAGTTCGGCAAGTTGATTGGCGACTATCAGTCCATCAATCACAAGCTCGCGGACATGAAGACCAGCCTGCACGCTGCGCGGCTGATGCTCTATCACGCTTCGTCGATGGCAAACCGGCATGAACGGTGCGCGGTGGAGACCTCCATGACCAAACTATTTGCCGCAGAAGCCGCGAAGGATATTGCGCTTGAGTGCCAGACGATTATGGGCGCCTACGGCTACGTGAAGGAGTTTGGTGCGGAGCGCTATGTCCGTGATGCACTGTTGATTCCGATTATGGGTGGCTCATCGGCGATTCAGAGAAACAACATCTACAAGTGGACCAACGCGGGGCTCTAGTCGAGATGCTTCGGGTCGCTTTTCGGGTAGTGGTTTGAACAGTCAAGGATAACTTCATCGTGGATTTCACAGAGTCGGACGATATTCGTCAATTGCGCGACACCCTCCGTCGATTCGTCGACAAGGAGATGCCTCGGGACCTGGTAGCGAAGTGGGATAAGGAAAACCGGTTTCCCCGCGAGGTCTTCGAGAAGCTAGCTGGACTCGGTGTACTCGGGCTGACAGTACCCGAGGAGTTCGGCGGTCTCGGTCGCAACATCATCGGCACGATGGTGGTCATTGAGGAACTCGCGCGAAGAAGCCTTGCCGTTGCCCTCCCGTATATCAACGCTGCCTGCTACGCGGGGATGAATATCGTCGAGTGCGGGAGCCAGCAGCAGAAAGAGGAGATTCTGCCGCGGGTGGTCGACGGTTCAATGATTTTCGCCTACGGATGGACTGAGCCGGATGTCGGTTCCGACCTCGCCAGCATGAGGACGAGGGCCGAGCGCCGCGGAGACACCATTGTCGTCAACGGGGCCAAGCGCTTCTGTTCCGGGGCAGGCGTGAGTGACTACATCTACGCGCTCGTGCGGACCGGACCAGAGGAAGAGCGCTACCGGAATCTGACGCTTCTCCTGATTCCACCGACACAGGCCGGCGTGACCATTGAACCCATCAACGGCCTTGGGCTGAAGGGGTTCCCGACGACCGACGTGACGTTCGAAGATGTCGAGTTGCCACTGTCGAGCATCGTCGGGGGCGAGGAAAAGTGGAACGGTGCCTGGCCCATGGTGGTCGGTTCCGGTCTTGATGTCGAGAAGCTCGAAGTCGCGGCGATGGCAATCGGTATCGGTCAGGCTGCGCTGGATGATGCCTGGACGTATGCGGGCGAGCGGCAGCAGTTCGGCAAGGCGATTGGGAGCTATCAGTCTGTCCAGCACAAGCTGGCGGAAATGAAGACCCGCCTTCACGCGGCCCGCCTGATGCTTTATCACGCGGCGAGCCTCGCAGACCGGCATTTGCCGTGCACCGGCGAGACTTCGATGGCCAAGCTCTTTGCCACAGAAGCCGGCAAGGCGATTTCTCTCGAGTGTCAGACCATCTTCGGCGCGTATGGGTACGTCAAGGATTTCGACGTCGAGCGATACGTTCGCGACTCGCTTGCCCTGCCAATCATCGGCGGCTCGTCGGCTATCCAGCGTAACAACATCTACAAATGGATGAAGCGGCAATGAAGCAAGTGGCGAGGCACCGGTGATATCGTGTTTTCTGGAACCTGGGATGAGTATGACCAGAACCGTAAATCGCTGGGCGTCATCTCGCCCTTTGGCAGATGGCAGATAGCGGACACGACATGAACGAGGCAGCCAGTATGACTTCTGAAGTGACAGACAAGGACGTTTCTCGCCCGGCGGGCAAGGCAAGACGCTCTACCCGAGAGATGCGGGCCGAGGAACTGAGAAGCAGGATATTTGCGTCGGCATCGACGGTTGTCGGGCGGCATGGGTATGCGGAAGCCTCCATCGGCCGGATTACCGAGGAGGCAGGCATTGCGCAGGGCACCTTCTATCTGTATTTCGAATCGCGCCAGGCGCTCTTTGATGTGCTGCTCCCTCATGTGGGTGTCGACATGCTCGCGTACATCAGCAAGAAGGTGCACGGGGCTGAGTCCTTTCTGGAGGTCGAAGAGCGGGGCTTCAGAGCCTTTTTCTCCTACCTGCGGACAAATCCCGGTTTCGTGCGCGTGCTGAACGAAGCCGAGGTTGCAGCGCCAATCGCCCATGCCACGCATATGAAGTTGCTCACCGAGCACTATGTTCATTCTCTTGAGCGAAGCGTGGCCAACGGTGAAATCAAGCGGTTTGACGGTCGGGAGCTCGAGGCGCTGGCCTACATATTCCAGTCGGCCCGAAGTTATCTGTACATGAGATATGTCAAGGGCCATGAGAAGTCGAAGCTGCCTGAGTGGGTAGTGGACACCTACATGAAGCTCGTACGGGATGGCCTGAAGTGAGGCTGCTCGTAGGCAGCGGACTCTGGGTCAGGCTCGCCTCTGTTCTATCTCGTAACGCCGTTCGACCGTAGTTGCTGTTATTTTTTCTTTTGCGGAGTAAGCCTTGAATCCCAGACTGTTCTCTTCACTGACGCTGCGCTCGGTGTCCTTGCCCAATCGCATTGTCATCAGCCCGATGAGCACCTATTCGTCTGAAGACGGATTTGCCAACGACTGGCATCTCGTCAATTACGGCAAATTTGCGCAGAGCGGTGCCGGGATGGTCATGGTCGAAACCGCAGCGGTTTCTCCTGATGGACGCGGCACATACGGAGACCTAGGGCTCTGGAGCGACGACCACGTCGTCCCACTGGCACGAGTCGCAGCCTTCATTCGTTCGCAAGGCTCCGTCCCTGCATTGCAGATTGGCCACTCAGGCCGAAAGGGCAGCATGCAGCGCCCGTGGGAAGGTTACGGTGTTCTGACCGATGTGGAGGCTGCGCGCGGCGAGCCCGCCTGGCAGACCGTTGCGCCCTCAGCCATTGCAGCGGCCGACGGATGGCCGGAGCCGCAGGAGATGACCACGGGCGAACTGGAAGAGGTCGCGCTCGCGTGGGAGGCCGCTGCCCGTCGCGCGGCTGACGCGGGCTTTGACGTTCTGGAAGTTCACTGTGCCCACGGCTACCTTCTGCACGAATTTCTTTCCCCGGTCGCCAACCAGCGTTCCGACGAATATGGCGGTGACGCAACGCGCCGCATGGCGTATCCGCTCGAAATTGTGAAGCGGGTGCGCGCAGTCTGGTCGGCTGAAAAGCCGTTGATGTGCCGCGTCTCGTCGGTCGACGGCGCGGAGGGCGGCTACGACATCGAGGACACCGTGGCATTCGCGCGAGAGCTTAAAGCGCTGGGCGTCGATGTTGTCGACTGCTCGTCGGGTGGAATCTCCGGGTTTGCGACGGTCTCCAGTCGCCTGCCACGCACGTATGGGCACCAGGTGCCATACGCCGCCCGTGTCCGCGCGGGAGCGGGCATCTCGACGATGGCTGTCGGGCTCATCATCAACGCACAACAGGCCGAGGAAGTACTGGAGGGCGAACAGGCGGACCTCATTGGCATCGGCCGTGAGGCGCTTCACAACCCGAACTGGGCATTGCATGCGCGACACGCGCTGGGGCAGGACACCTTTGATGGATGGCCCGCTCCTTATGGCTGGTGGTTGGCCAAGCGCGCCCGACTGATTAAATCTATGGATGAAGTGGGCGTACCGCGGCCCGTAGGTCATCAACATGTCTACTAGCATCACCCCTGAGATTGACTCCGAACTCGAGACGGCCGACTGGGTCGTCCCGGCCGGCTTCCGGCCTGTGCCGTCAGAAGGCTTTCTGGACACAGTCGGTCCGGTCTATATGCGCGAGGATGGTGCCGGCTGCCTGTGCATCGCCAGCAAGACGCTGGAACGTCATCGTAACCAGGGAGGCAATGTTCATGGCGGAATGCTTGCGACATTGGCCGACTATGCCATCGGTTTCAACCTGCTTCAGATTGGTTCACGCCCTACCAGATTTGGAACGGTAAATCTGAATATCGATTTTGTTTCGAACGGTCGCATTGGCGAGTGGCTGGAGGCAACGGTGACCATTGACAAGGCCGCGGGCCGCGTGAGATTCGCGTCGTGCGTCATTCGCGGCGAGGGTGGCCGATTGGTGGTGCGGGCGAGTGGAGTGTTTTCGGCGTCGACGCCCGAGTAGAGACATCCGCGTGGAAGATTAAACGGCAATAGCAAAGAGGGCTTTGAATTGAAAATTCTCGTTCCAGTGAAGAGAGTGGTCGACTACAACGTGAAAGTGCGCGTGAAGTCGGATGGGTCGGGCGTTGACCTTGCAAACGTCAAGATGTCGATGAATCCGTTCGATGAAATTGCCGTTGAAGAGGCCGTGCGCCTGAAGGAGGCTGGTGTTGCGACGGAGGTCATCGCCGTGTCCGCCGGTGTCGCGCAGGCGCAGGAGACGCTCCGTACAGCCCTCGCGATTGGGGCAGACCGTGCCATCCTCATTGAATTCGGCGAGGAGCTGCAACCGCTCGCGGTGGCGAAGCTGCTCAAGGCGCTGGTTGACAAGGAGCAACCGCAACTCATCATCCTTGGCAAGCAGGCCATCGACGATGATTCCAACCAGACCGGGCAGATGCTTGCGGCGCTGGCGGGGCTGCCGCAGGCGACCTTTGCCTCGAAGTTGACCGTGACGGACGGCAAAGCGCTGGTGTCTCGCGAGGTCGATGGCGGCGCAGAGACGCTCTCGTTGACATTGCCTGCCGTCGTAACGACGGACCTGCGACTCAACGAACCGCGATACGTGACGTTGCCCAACATCATGAAGGCGAAGAAGAAGCCTTTGGAAACCCTCAAGCCGGAAGAACTTGGTGTCGATGTTTCGCCGCGGCTCAGGACGCTTAAGGTGGTCGAGCCGACGAAGCGCTCTGCCGGTGTCAAAGTTCCCGACGTCAAGGCGCTGGTTGAGAAGCTGAAGAACGAAGCCAAGGTGCTGTGAAGAAATTCGGAGGGACAGGGAAATGACGATTCTGGTGATTGCCGAGCACGACAACTCGGCCCTTAAAGTGGCCACACTGAACGCAGTTGCTGCCGCACAAGCGATAGGCGGGGAAGTTCACATCCTGGTCGCCGGCTTCAATGCGCACGGCGTAGCGGAGGCCGCCGCAAAGGTAGCCGGCGTAACGAGGGTCCTTCATGCTGATGCGCAGCATCTCGAAGCCGGGCTTGCAGAAAACGTAGCAGAGACCGTTCTCGCTAGTGCGGCAAACTATTCGCACGTCCTCGCCGCGGCTACTGCTTCCGGCAAGAACGTCACGCCGCGCATTGCTGCAAGGCTTGATGTGGCGCAACTCAGCGACATTATCGCGGTCGAGAGCGCGGATACCTTTCAACGCCCCATTTACGCCGGCAACGCCATCGCTACGGTCCAGTCTCACGACGGCATCAAGGTCATCACTGTGCGTACGACCGGCTTTGACGCCGTCGCTCATGAAGGCGGAGCGGCGGTGGTCGAGACTGTCGCTGCTGGACCGGATGCCGGAACGTCGCAATTTGTGAGTCGCGAGGTGACCAAACTTGACCGGCCGGAGCTGACGTCGGCGTATACGATTGTGTCTGGCGGACGCGGGCTTGGCAGCGGAGAGAATTACACGAAGGTGCTTGAGCCGCTGGCCGACAAGCTTGGCGCAGCGCTTGGTGCTTCACGAGCAGCGGTCGATGCCGGCTTCGTCCCCAATGACTATCAGGTCGGCCAGACCGGCAAGATTGTCGCGCCGCAGCTCTACGTTGCTATAGGCATATCGGGCGCCATTCAGCACCTTGCCGGGATGAAAGACTCCAAGGTCATCGTCGCCATCAACAAGGACCCTGAGGCGCCTATATTCAGTGTCGTCGACTACGGCCTGGTAGGGGACCTCTTCTCGGTGGTTCCAGAGCTGGCAGAGATGCTCTGAAAGTACGGGCCGGGCAACAATCTGACGGGGCGCATGGCATAGGCCATACGCCCCGTTTCTGTTCAAGCTGAATACAACCTCACCACGCGCCGTCCGTAGTCTGGGAGAAAGGCCTTAGACATGGCTGCATGTGGTTGGCTTTTAGATGAGTCCCTTCAGCACTTCCGGATTCCAGTTGTTCAACTGGTCAATGCGACCCTCACGGACCTTGTTCGCCCAGTCCGGATTGACCAGCATGCCGCGTCCCACGGCAATCAGGTCAAAGTCGCCGCGGTCGACCAGTTGCAACAGGTTGTCAAGAGAAGCGACATTGCTCCCTTCACCCATGAGCGTATCGATATGCTCACCCGTCATACCGATGGACCCCACCGTAATGGTCGGTTTTCCAGAGAGCTTCTTCGTCCACGCGGCCAGGTTCTGGTCAGAGTTGAATTCTGTGTCCCAGAATCGACGTGTCGAGCAGTGGAAGACGTCGACGCCGGTATCAACCATAAGGCTGACAAACTGGTCGAGCTCGGCGGGCGTGTTGAAATTCTTTGCCTTGAAATCCTGCACCTTCCATTGCGAGATACGCAACGAGATGGCGAAGTCAGGGCCCGTCATGCGGCGGATTTCCCCAATGGCGTCAGCAGCGAGGCGCGCACGGTTGCGTAATGAACCGCCCCATTTGTCTTCACGTTTGTTCGTGCCGGGCCAAAAGAACTGGTCAAGCAGGTAGCCGTGCGCCGCGTGGAGTTCAACGCCATCGAAGCCAATCATCTTCGCGTTGATAGCAGCCTTGCCATAGGCTTCGACGATGGAGTCCAGGTCTGCGGGGAGCGCCGGCTCGCCGTCGAGTGTGGTTGGCTTGCCGATGCCGCCAAAGAGCCCAGACGGACCGACACGGCGGGGCGGTTTGTAGTCCGTGCCCTTTGCTTCGTACAGGCTGTCGACGGTGTGCTGCTTCATCTGGCCCACGTGCCAGAGCTGCGCAAGAATGGGCGTGCCTTCGGCATGCACTGCGTCCACAACCTTCTTCCAGCCGGCGAGCGCTTCCACGCCATATATGCGGGGAACGTCTACTTCGTTGGCTGCTGCGTCGTGCGGGACCCACGTGCCTTCTGTGATGATGAGGCCGGCGCCGCCGGCCGCCCGCTTGCGGTAATACTCGGCATTGGCATCACCGGGGACACCCGCCGGCGCCATTGTCCGTGTCATGGGCGACATGACGACACGATTCTTTAGGCGCATGCCGCCAATTTGCACCGGCTCGAATAGCTTCGCGGTACGTTCAGCGGCGATGGCTTCCACCGGTTTCGGGGAAATGTGTGCGTTCAAGTGAAACTCCTACATCGGAATCCAGCTTTTGTTTTATAGGGCACCGACCGTGACCGGGCGCAATGAGGCTTTTCCGGGATGCGAGACGGTGAGAACAGCAGACGTGTAGTCGCGTCGGACAGGTATAGGTGCGTCGAACCTGTTCTGTCCACGAGCTTGATGCGGCATTCCATCATGGTGATGCGCCGAAGAGAGCAAACAGCCCTTGCCGCGATGAACTGCGGAGGAACCGTTCGCGCTGGCTTGATAATGGCTTACAACTCGGATGAGAAAAAGCCCTTGGTGGGCGACTCTCTGTCGCCCCATGGGAGTCAATCTTCTATTGCGTTCGCGGCGGATTTCGCTTAGAGGCAGAGCGCGCCACTATTCTTTGTCTGGTGACACATACCTCGCCGAAGTACGCAGTGCCAGGCATTTCTGAGGCGAGGGAAGTCCGTTCTTCAGTGGAGAAAAAAGGGGCGATAAGAATACGGGTTGCCCTCTCTTCAAGCGCTTGTATCACTGATTGTTTGATTTGACGGTCGGTTGGGAGCGAGCGCTATGAGTAGCATCGTTGCTGTCGCCAGGATTGGGCACGACCAACGCGCGCTGGTCGTGCAACCGCCGTTGCGCAGCCTGAAGCGCTCTGGGATATTGCGTGCGGTCCGAACCCGGCTGGTATCCCACATTGACGAGTTCCTTAAGCTCCGCGGAAACCTGAGCACGGGTTTTCGTAGTTTGGTCCGCAGATGTGGGCAGTGAGGCAAGAAGGGTTGCGGCACACAGCACCGCGGTGATTGTCACTCTTAACATTTTTGTAACTCTGGTAGGAAGGAATCGCGGGCGCCCGCGTGGAGGCATCAGGTGGCGTCATGTGATGCCTTAGGCGTTGGGCCGTTCGGCACATGACGGCGAAGTGTAGGAGTCAAGTTGGCAGGATGAAAGATGCGACATACATAAAACACAATTCGCACCTGGCGAATTGCTGGCAGCTCACCCAGCTCCGTTCGACATGAGTGAACAACCTCGATAAAGGGGATTCTTTCGTGCGACGCAATTCACGTTGCCCGAATGCACTGTTCGGGATATTGACGATTATCTGTGCGTAGGTGTGACATAGACTGGATTGGAATGTTTCTGGTTGGAGTCATCGTGTTAGTCGCATTCTTCATCATCAGTCCGGTGGGCATCGTCGCATTGATTGTTTTTGCGAAATGTGCAGACACGCGGTTTAGAGATTCACAGCGGCCGCGCGACACAAGGTCGGCGATGTAAATCGGAACCCGATGAAAGCGATTCGAGTCGCTTTCACTAGAGAGGCGGTTATTGTCGAGCGGACGTGAAAAGTCAATTCGCCGAGGCAGGCTTTATCTATATCGGCTTGCACCGTACAGTTTCGCGTTGCGCTCATGCGCTGCAGTTTATTCAAGCGAGAATCAAGAGCCGAATCAAATGGACTATCTGGAGTCGCTTAGAGTATTTGTGAAGGTAGCCGAAGTTAGTAGCTTCGTGGGCGCTGCCGAGCAGTTTGACGTCTCGACGTCAGTCGTTACCCGTCACATCTCTTCAATCGAAGGGCGCCTGGACGCACGATTGTTTCAACGCACAACGCGCAGCGTGACTCTGACCGAGGCTGGGCGCATCCTGCTTGAGAAGGTGCGAGCAATTGTCGCCGACATCGACGACGTTGAGGGCGCGCTGCTGGCAGCGAGCAATGCACCGTCCGGAACACTGAGAATCGCGGTGCAAGGGTCACTTGGGGCTCATTGTCTCGCGAGAATTCTGAAGGAGTACGGGCTCAGATATCCAGCCGTCGTGCTCCAGATAGCGTTGACCAGTGGTGCCATCGAACTTGTCGAGCAACGCTTCGATGTCGTCATTGCAGCGGACGACTATCCACATCATAGCTCTGTTGTCAGGCGACGACTCGTGCAGTGGGATTTGTGCCTCGTTGCTACGCCGGACTATCTGGTGCCGTACCGGATGCAGAAAGCATCGCCCAGCCTTGACTGTCTGAATCTGCTCTATCTCGAGGATGTTTCAGCCAGCGCGGCAGCAGGGGTCGCTCATCGGTGGGTCAACGAACACGCAACGGGTGCATCGCGCATGCAGGTAAACAATGCCGAAGTGCTGCGGAACATGGCACTGGAAAGCATGGGCGTCGCGCTGCTGCCGCGATATATCGTCCAGCACGACCTGACCGATGGCCGTCTTGTGCAGGTGCCGACGGACGTTTGTATGCCGACTGACGGGTTGAGTGTCGCCTACGCGAGCCGACGCAATCTCGCGCCAAGCGTCCGGTCCTTTGTAGACTTTCTCGTTGAAGTGTTTGAGCAAAGGTCTTCTTCAGACCCACATATCCAGAAAGAGCTTGCTGAGCTCGAAAGTTGACCTCCCGAGCTCGCGGTCAGGCTCACGCGTCGCGCAGGTGGGTAGGGAAATGTGGCAGAACGAACTCGGCAAGTTCGTCAAGAATGTCGCTTGCAGGCCGCCGCGTGGGCTTCATGTGCAGGCCGACGTGTGCGACGCCCGCCTCCTCCTGCATCTTCCAGAACTCAATAAGCGTGTTGCGCCCGGCACGTAAGACCCGCCCTGGTTGGACCGGCGCGTCCGGGTCCTCATGCAAATCGAAAAGTGTGCCATAGCCGTACGGTTTGAAGTTCATCCCCGCACACGCGGCGCGCCAGCGCGGAATGACGTCTGTCATGGTCCGCGCGTCAAAGCCGGCCCAAATCCAGGCATCCATATGCTCGGCAATCCATTCGACCGACTGACCGCCGCGACCGATGGCAATCGTTGGAAGCTTTGGGCCAAACGGACGAGGCACCATGTCGAGTTGTCCTCGGAGGTTCCCATAGTGTTCGGACTCGATTACCGGATACGTATCCTCCGTGACCGCCCTGATGATGCCGCGTGCTTCGCGATAGCGCTCAGTACGATTTACGTATGGCAGACCAAACGCCGGAAACTCCGTCGGACGGTCACCGCCGGCGAGGCCGAGCAGGAAACGCCCGCCTAGAAGCTGGTCGACGGTGGCTGCCTGCTTCGCGACAAGCAGAGGATGCCGCAGCGGCGCAACGATACCTGCGGTTCCGATTGCAATATCTCGGGTGACTGCGGCGAGCCAGCCCGCGTATACCATAGGGTCGAGTATTTGCCCGACATCGCCAAAGTCCTGGTCATAGAAGGGAACGTCACGCAGCCACAACGCGGCCATACCCATTTGGTCCGCCTTTTGAGCCATTGCTGCGTGGTCTGCAAGCGAAGGACCCGGCGAGTCAGGATATCCCTCAAGTGGAGCGATAAAGCCAAACGTCAGTTTGTCCGGCTGAAATACACGGGAAAATCCCCTGTGCATTGCGAGCTCGACTGGTAACGAGGTGCCAGGGTCGGATGCATTATTCTTGATGTTCTCGTTCATGGCTGTTCGACTGGTATCGAATCAAAGAGGACGACGCTGGTTCGGTTCGCATCGCGGCAAATGCGAGATGCGCCAGCCGACAAAAAACAAAACTCCTCGCCGTAGAGCGAGGAGTTCATTGGTCAGGACCGAGCCGCTAACGCCGCCTGAAAGACGTTACGCTGCCAGTTGTTCCTTGTGCAACGCGACGAGTTCAGCTTCGTCCTTCAAAGCCTTTTGAACTGCCGGGCGGGCTTCGATACGGGCGATGAAGGCAGCCAGGTTCTTGAGGTGGTCCAAATTGACGCCCGAACGCTCGTGCCATAGCGTTGCCCACACGTAAGCGTCTGCAACGGTGAACTGTTCGCCCGTCAGGTACGAACGACCGTCGGACAGTTGTTTGTCGAGCACGCCGTATGCCGTGAGCAACTTGTTCGTATGGAATTCGATGCCTTCCGGCGTCATCAGCTTGCGCATCAGGGGGATGTGCTTCTGCGCGATTTCGGTAGCGATGAAGGTCAGCAGCTGGTCCATACGTGCACGTTCAATCGTGCCGTGCTTCGGAATCAGGTTCGTTTCCGGATGCTGGTCGGCGAGGTAGGACGTGATGGTGATGGTCTCGGTCAGGGCTTGCTTTTCGCCGTCCAGCACCAGCGCCGGCACGTAGAGAAGCGAGTTGACATCAGAGAACGTCGTGCCGTCGGTAGTCGACTTGCCGAACACGTCGAAGTGGACCAGTTGCGGCGTCAGGCCGATTTCGTTAGCGATGGCCTGTGCGGCGAGGGAGCAGGTCGCCTGGGCGATGTAGAGCTTCATTTGCGTGTCTTCCTACGAGGATGAGTGACCGGTTTGTTCCGGGTTTCACGTGGTGCGCCGTGGTGCACCGTTGAGATGAAGTATGGTCAAAATCAGGCCTTCGATAAACAGCGGTTCGAGAGTCAGTCTGTAGAATCGCGAGCGACAATCAACGAGGGAGTGTCCATGTCTGCCAATTGCCCGGTGGCGGCAACTAGCGACGCGATTGCCAGCACGAAACCGCAGAGCAGAATCCCCATTGAGCCATAAGCACCCGTAAAGACAGTGGCGAGCGACACGCCAAGCATTACGCCGGCGCATCCGGCTGATACGTGCAAGGCGTTGGCGACTTCCTGTGCACGCGGAGCCAGTGCGACCAGAAGCGAGCGCGTTATGACCATGCCTGCGGTGTGCGTAGCGCCCCAAAGCACCACGGCGATTGCCGCAGCGACCCCGGGAACCTGTCCGAATACAAAAAGGAGGAGGTAGCAGACGGCGAGCGCAAGCGGCTGGAGGAGAGCCGCGAGTGTTGAGTGGCCTGCGAGCAGGCGCCCGCTTAGCATTGCGCCCAATACGCCGCCGATTCCGAAGACCACCATCATGAAGGCGGCCGACGTCTCGTCAAATGCTGGCTGGTCCATCAGATAGAACAGGGCGTTACTGAATACTGCAAACATTGCGGCGTACTGCAGCACCGTTGAAAGTATTGAAGACAGCGATTTACGTGTGACAGGAATCGACCGCCCGCCATATTGCGCACGCGACGCCCGCCTGCTCTTGCGCCGTGTGACCATCCAGATACCGACTACAGCGGTGACACACGACATCAATGAAAAGGTCGCTGAACGAGGGAAGCTGGTGGATAACCATGTCGCCATGGGAAGGCCCAGGAGAAGGCCGAATGCAGCCATCCGTGCCGTGAACACACCTTTCCAGAAAGCCGTGCGCGGGGTGTCGTAGGAGCAGGCGCTCGAGACGGCTCCAGCCAGCAATACTGGATGGAGCAATGCAACACGCTGAGTGAGTTCCCGTGGCCATCCGGGGGCTAGCTCCGGGAGAGCCACAGAAAGGCACGCCAGAGTGGCAAGGCCGAACAGAATGACTGACAGAGTGCGACGCCTCTCTCGCGCGGACGAGAAGACCGCAGTGAGTGGAGCCATACCAGCCAATGCCAGAACAAGTTTCTCCATACCAGCTCTCAGATGTGGCGCGTAGGGAACGGGATTTGATTACGCGAAAGATGACCGAGTGGCTGACGCTCAATTTGCCTACTGCAGCAGGGGATAGAATGAAATTTAGCGTGCGGGAGAGCGGGGATAAACCCGCCGCCGGCGAATTCTCATTTCGTCGCAATCTGACAACGGGCTCCGTTGCCGATTGTTGTAAGCGCGGCGGCGTTACAGACCGCTGGCGCCACGTTTGGTCAACTCCAGCGCCAGCTCATCAATGTATTTGTCAGTCATGCCGCAATCGGCAAGCGCGCGTTGCAGTTTGAACACGTACTCCGCATTGGTGCCGAACGACCCGGATGCAGCTGCCATGAGTGGAGCAATTGCTGCCGGCCGGGCGTCAGGTTCGAATTGAGCCTGGTGCGAGTTGGCCACGAACACGAGGGCAGTTGCATCTCCGCCCGTCTTGAATCTGATAGGCGCCCACGTCGGGGTGTAGGCTCCGGTGACCATTTCGCGAATCCAGAGAATGCGCAGCTCTTCGTTCAAGTTTGCTTCGGGCATACGCAGGGCTACGCCCTCGGTCGTGCCGCCTGGCTCGAGTGAAAGCATCCTTCCTGGGTTTTCAGGACTACCGCGGCCAGCGAGGAGTCGGATACAAAAGCTGCGGTGCCAATCATCTAACGTCGCTATAACACGGCTGTCGTATTCAGAGATGGGATTCCACATCAATGAGCCATACGCAAACACCCAAAGGTCGCCTTGTTCCGGACGTCGGGACATGGTATCCGCGAGCGACTGGTCAATTTGCGACTGGGCCCAGAGAATTTCTTTCGGGAGCGAGTCAAAGCTCTCGAGGTACGCACCCGAGCTGATAGCAGTACGGTTCAACATGGCATTTGTCTCATTATGGCCGGCAGAGTAGCCCTCGCGGGTGAGGATGCACGCGCGATTGACTGATGCACTCGCGTCAGCTTGGGCGACGGCCGGTCCGGCGAATCTGTAGGTTGTTCTCAGGGATTTGTCTGAGAGTGTGATTCGCAAGTATGGCGGTCGACGCCCGCCAGATAAACCCACATACGGGAGACGCAGCGTCTTCGCAGAAGCGACAATGAGGCGAGTGAATCTGAATGCCGAAAAGTCACTGCTGATTATCCAGCCAGGCCGAATACTTTTTTTGATGGCCTATGCGCAAAGTAATTGACACTGCTATCTGGTCAGTTGCCCGCCGCCCGGGAAGCAGTTACTCATCGGGAGGTGGGCAGAACCCTGTTCAGTCCTTGACGGTGAATGCGGACACGGCCCCTGCCAGGGACTGCGCCTGATGGTCCATTGACTGGGCAGCTGCGGCCGCCTGCTCGACAAGCGCAGCGTTTTGCTGCGTCACTTCATCCATCTGCGAGATGGCCTTGCTCACCTGTTCGATGCCGGCCGACTGTTCCACGGATGCAGCGGCAATTTCGCCCATCAGGTCGGTGACTTGTTGCACCGCCCGCACAACATCCGTCATTGTCTTTCCGGCGCGGTCTACCTGAGCACTCCCGGCCGCGATACGGGAGGTTGAATCATCAATCAGCTGTTTGATTTCCTTCGCAGCTGTTGCGCTGCGTTGGGCGAGACTGCGCACCTCGCCAGCAACCACCGCGAAGCCTCGTCCTCCTTCTCCAGCGCGGGCGGCCTCGACCGCCGCATTCAATGCCAGGATATTTGTCTGGAAGGCAATGCCTTCGATGACACTGATGATGTCTTTAATTTCCTCAGAACTTTGCGAGATGCTCTGCATTGTGTCGATGACCTGCTGAACAGCGATGCCGCCGTCTCGTGCGGTTCCGGAAGCCAACGTGGCGAGTTCGCTCGCCTGTTGCGCACTCTCGGTATTCTGTCGCACGGTGGCTGTCAGTTGTTCCATGCTGGAAGCGGTTTCCTCCAGCGCCGCTGCCTGCTCTTCAGTCCGCGCCGAAAGGTCTGTGTTGCCGGCGGCGAGCTCCCTGACCCCGGTGACCATCGAGTCGGAGCCGCCGCGCACGTCGCGAACGATGGCGGTGAGGTTCGTCTGCATCAATCGCAGTGCTTGACCCAGTGTCCCAATCTCGCTGCGGGAGGGTGAGGGAAGGTCTGTCATGAGATTACCTCGAGCCACTTCGCCAACGGCAAGAACCGCTTCGCGCAGGGGGCGTACAAGCACAAGGTTGAGTGCCCAGTACGACGAGGCAATCAGCAGGATTGCGCAGACAACGACGATACCGGTAATGGCGAACATCCGGGCTGTGTTTCGGTCGCGCGCCTGCTCAAGCGCCGCGGATGCGGTTGCCTGAACCTTGAAGAATTCGTCGGATGCCTTACCGAACGCGACGCTGGTCGCAGTCATGGGCCCTTCGTTCACACTGGCATAGAGCTGCATGTCTCCATTCTTCACAATCTCAAAGAGCTTGTCGAACACCACAGCATGGGCTCGAAACGTCTTCTCGACAACGGCCGCCGCGGCGCGCTCCTCCTCGCTGCCCTTGGGTACAGCGACGAACGCATCAAACGACTTATAGGCGGTCGCGTAAAAGCCTGTTGCGGCGGAGATAGCTCCTTGCCTGGCTGATACGTTTTCGCTCTGGGCGATGTAGGCCCGCGCGAGTGCACTACGTGCCTTCAGGTTGTTCAGGTAGGTGTCTTTGAGGTCGATGGTGGCTATATCAAGCGTGCGAATGGATTGTGAGACGGCGATGGTTCGTTCGAGCGCCTTCGTCGCAACCAGACCGGTCGCCAGTACCAGAAGTCCAAAGAGGACGAGTAGTGTCACGAGCCCATGGCGTAGCGGAATATCTCTGAGTTTCATGCTTGAGTCTTTTGCGTAAGTCGTAATTGAAACCCTTTTTATCGGCTGCCCCTACGAATACTTTATGCGATACCTTTTAACATTTCGCGCTCGATACCGCGGTTGTTTGCTTCTGTAGAATAGTTGGTTTCGACTGTTAGGTAGCAACGAAGAGAAGCATGGAAACTGCGTTAAACGAGGGGGCGGGGTGGAGGCAAAGTTCCGCAGCTTTGTTCAAATCTGACGACATGATTATTCGCTCGGGGCGCGTTTTCTATGCGAGCAATAATCCGTAGGATGGGCATCAGTCGAACTTTGCCGTTCCTGTCAATTCAGGAGCAGCACGCACAGGAAAAGGAGTTCTCATGCAACAAGCGGAAAGGGCCGTCAAGCTGCCCGACGCCACCCATCCTATCACCCTGGCAATGACCGGGGTCCACGTGCTTGTGAAGAGCGGAGGAAGAATCGTCGCGGATACCCGGCGCGCTGTGACGTTCACTGAATCGAAATACCCGCCAGTCCAATACATTCCACGCGACGATGTAGACATGACACTGCTGGAACCCACGCAGCACAAGAGCTATTGCCCATATAAGGGCGAGGCGACGTACTTCAGCATAAAGGGTATTGGTGAGCGCGGGATAAACGCCGTATGGTCGTATGTGGGGGCCTACTCGGCTGTGGCGCAGATTGATGGGTGTCTCGCGTTCTACTCGGACCGAGTGGATTCTATTGAGATTCTTGAGGACTGGTAGCTCCTCGAAAAAACGGCACCTGAGACTTCTAGGTGCCATTTGTGCTTTAGCGCTGGCTGACAACTGCCAGCAAGATACCTGGTGAATCAGTTCGGCGTAGGAGCCAGGACGTGGCCCTCAGTTTCCGATTCACGCACCTTGGCGAATGCTGCCCGGACTTCTGCCGCGAAGATTTCCGGTTGTTCGAACGCGGCAAAGTGGCCGCCTTTGGACGTGCGGTTCCAGTAGAACATGCTGCTGAACGTACGCTCGGCCCATTCCTTCGGTGGCGTATAGATTTCGCCAGGGAACACGCTGACAGCAACCGGAATGTCGACCGGCACCGCGGCGAAGGTCAGACCCGGATGCTCGGCGTACATACGTGCCGAAGAGGCGCCGCTGTTCGTCAGCCAGTACAACGTAATGTTGTCGAGCATCTGGTCATAGGAGAACACGTCTTCCGGGATTCCCTTGCTATCGCTCCACGCGCCGAGCTTCTCGTAAATCCATGCTGCGAGGCCGACGGGCGAATCGGCCAGCGAATAGCCAATGGTTTGGGGCCGAGTCGTCTGGAGGTGGTGATAGTAGGAGCCATCATTCGCGAATCGCAGGCATTGGTCGATTGCAATCTGCTCTTCCGCTGTCGGTACTTCCGGGAACTGGGCCGGGGCAACGAATGGCAAGTTGACGTGAATAGCGCGCAGCCCTTCAAGCTTGATGCGGCCCATCTCGGTGGTGATGACGCTGCCCCAATCGCCGCCTTGTGCAACGTATTCGTTGTAGCCCAGGCCTTTCATGATGGTGTCCCACGCGCGGCCGATGCGATTGCGCTCCCATCCCTTTGCCGTCGGCTTGTCGCTAAAGCCGTAACCGGGAATCGACGGCAGCACGACGTGGAATGCGTCGTCAGCTTCGCCGCCGTGCGCGGTCGGGTCCACGAGCAGGTCAATGACGTCGAGGAATTCGATGATGGAACCCGGCCAGCCGTGAGTCAGGACAACCGGCAGCGCATTCTCGTGCTTCGAGCGGATGTGCAGAAAGTGGATGCCAATGCCGTCGACTTCGGTCTTGAACTGGGGATAGCTGTTGATGCGAGCTTCGACGCGGCGCCAGTCGTACTGAGTGCGCCAGTATTCGACGAGCTTCTGAACCGGGTCCAGCTGCGCGCCTTGGGACTGGTCGTCCACGGTCTCGCGCTCAGGAAGACGGGTGGCGTCCAGACGCTTCTTCAGGTCATCGAGTTCGGCCTGCGGGATGTCGATGCGAAACGGGGTGATGTTCATCTTTGTACCTGCCTGGTGAGAGTCGTGAAAGTGACGTCATCGTAGGCAATCGGATGATTTTGAAAAAGCCGTCTCGTGGAGACGCAGTGTCGCTTCGTGCGCGACAGTGCGGAGGAAACGATTGTCGCTTCAGGAGAGACGCTCTAACCACCGCTGCAGTGTTTATCTTCGCAGCGGTGTTCTGCAGAATGACGCCGTTTGACGGGCTCATTGCGTATGAGTGCGTCGCTCCGCTTCGCAACCCATCATCTGAAAGGTCCGCCGATGAATACCTCAATGTCGCAGGGACAAGACAGTAACAAGCTGCTAATTCTTGCAGCCGTCTGTCTGTCCGCGCTAGTTTTGCCACTTGCCTTTTCAGGAGGCGCTGTCGCTACGCCAGCAATTGGGCGGGACCTGGGCGGCAGCCCCGCTATGCTGACCTGGGTGACTAACGCGTTCATGCTGAGCTTCGGCAGTCTGCTGATGGCTGCCGGCGCACTGGCTGACCAGTTCGGTCGCAAGCGTCTGTTTGTTCTCGGGCTGGGTGGTTTCATCATCACTTCGTTCGCCATGAGCTTCGCGCCTTCGGTGCTATGGCTCGATATTTTGCGTGGCGTACAGGGTATCGCTGCCGCGGCTTCGCTCTCGAGCGGCGGCGCATCGCTTGCGCAGGAGTTCGACGGACATGCCCGTACGCGGGCGTTCAGTATGCTTGGCACGAGCTTCGGCATCGGTCTTGCCTTTGGTCCGCTGATGGCCGGCGTCCTCATCGAGCACTTCGGCTGGCGCTCGATTTTTCAGGTCATCGCGGCCATCGGCGTCGTCGCGTTTATCTTCGGCGTGCCGCGTATGCGCGAGACGCGCGACCCGGGCGCAACAGGTCTCGACTACCCGGGTACCGTGACCTTCACGGCAACCCTTGCTCTATTTACGTTCGGTGTGATTCAGGCGCCGGAAAGTGGTTGGGGTAGTCCGCTCGTCGTCACGCTTCTCGTTGCGTCGGCATTCTTTCTTGCCGCGTTCGTTCTCGTCGAAATGCGCGTCAAGCGTCCGATGCTCGAACTGAGCCTCTTCAAATATCCGCGCTTCGTCGGCGTGCAGATTCTGCCGGTCGGCACCTGCTATTGCTACATCGTTCTCATCGTCATGTTGCCGTTGCGGTTCATTGGCGCGGAAGGGTTGAGCGAAATCGACGCTGGCATGCTGATGATTGCGCTCTCGGCCCCGATGCTCGTCGTGCCGATGTTGGTTGCTTCGTTCACGCGTTGGATGTCTGCTGGCGTGCTCTCGGGTATCGGTTTCCTGATTGCTGCCGCCGGTCTCTACTGGTTGAGTCTTGTCGACTTTAGCGGTCCGAAGGCTGAGCTCATTATGCCGATGCTGGTGATTGGAATTGGTGCAGGTATGCCGTGGGGTTTGATGGACGGCCTGTCGGTCAGCGTGGTGCCGAAAGAGCGTGCAGGTATGGCTTCGGGCATCTTCAGCACAACCCGCGTAGCAGGTGAGGGTATCGCTCTCGCAATCGCGACTGCAGTTCTTGGGGCGCTGGCGCATACCAGTCTTTCCCGTGTCATTCCTGACAATGGCGGTGACATCTCCGCTCGCGTTGCCGAGGCCGCCCAACGAGTGACCGCCGGTGACATGGTGCATGCCGCATCGACCCTGCCGGAAGTAACCCGGCATGCATTGTCGGCGAGCTATGCGGACGCTTTCACAAGCCTGCTGCATGTGCTGATTGTTATTACACTGCTGTCGGCATTGGCCACCTTCGCTTTCCTGAGCAAGACGCCTGCACAGGATGACGAACCAGGCGCGAAGTCCGACGAGAAGAATGACGTCAGAGAGGCGGTGAGCGCATAAGGTTTGAGTTGCTGCGCTGCAGGGGCTGCCCGGATGCGGTAGCCCCGTGGCGTATCAGGTGAGGCTAATCAGGGTGAACCGGTTTGGACAGGCGAAGTGATGGCTGACAGGGACACAACGAGTTTCTTTATCTCGAAACTGCAAAGAAGTTATCGGGAAGTGCGCGGCCGCAGCATTGAGTTGGCACGCCTGCTGACAGCGGAGGACCAATGCATCCAGTCCATGCCGGACGCAAGTCCAACAAAATGGCATCTGGCGCACACGACCTGGTTCTTCGAGACGGTCGTGCTCATGAAGCATGTCGCTGGCTACGTGCCGTTTAACGAGAAATACCAATATCTGTTCAACTCATACTATGAGGCGCTCGGCCCGCGTCACGCCCGGCCGATGCGAGGTCTGTTGTCCAGGCCGTCGGTAGAGGACGTGCATCGCTATCGCCACCACGTGGACGAGGCGATGCTTCGGTTGATAGCCACGGCGGTCGTTGGGACGCTCTCGCAACTCGAGCCCATTATCGTGTTGGGATTAAATCACGAGCAGCAGCACCAGGAGCTTCTTCTTACCGACATCCTGCACGCGTTCTCGTGCAATCCAATGCGGCCCGCGTACGCGAGCGTGCCCGCGGTACACGCAGACGAAGATATTCCAGGGGAAATTCGGCCTGTCCAGTGGCTTCGTCAAGCTGGCGGCGTATTTGACATCGGTTTCGGCGGCCAGGGATTCGCGTTCGATAACGAGTCTCCGCGCCACAAGGTACTGCTGCGCCCGTACGAAATAGCCGCCAGTCTGGTGAGTAACGGCGAATTTGCTGACTTTGTAGCAGATGGTGGATACGAACGCCCCGAGTTCTGGCTGTCGGACGGCTGGGCGATGGTCCAGCGCGAAGGGCTGAAGGCGCCTGCTTACTGGATTGCAACAACGGAGCCGGCGGGCGCGCCTTGCTGTCTCCGTGTGTGGGAAGAGTTTGGTTTGCAGGGGTGGCACCCGCTAGTGTCAACTGCAGCGGTTTGCCACATCAGTTTCTACGAAGCCGCGGCGTACGCAGAGTGGGCGGGCGCACGGCTGCCGACCGAATTCGAGTGGGAAGCAGCGTTTTATGCCCCGGGTATCCGGCACATGACCGGTCATGTCTGGCAATGGACCCGGTCCTCCTATGACCCATATCCCGGTTTTCGGCCGTTGACTGGGGCTGCGGCCGAATACAACGGCAAATTCATGGTTGGGCAGCAGGTTCTCCGCGGCGGCAGCATTGCCACGCCGAAGGGGCATACGCGACCGACTTACCGCAACTTCTTCCCGCCGGCGACGCGCTGGCAATTCTCGGGGGTGCGTCTTGTCAGGGACATCTGAAATTAAAGCGCTGCAGGAAGGTGAGCGTGAGTTGCTTCTGGCTATCCGGGAAAGCGATTTTGGCCGGGACCTACTCGCTGGACTGTCGAGGTCGCCCCGCAGTATTGCGCCGAAGTTTTTTTACGACTCCACCGGCTCAGCCCTCTTCGACCGGATTTGCGAACTGCCGGAATACTACCCAACCCGGACTGAGCTCGACATTCTGCGTTCGAACGCATCCCAAATTGCCGAGCAGATGGGCACACATGCGAACATTATCGAGTTCGGCGCGGGCTCGCTTGAGAAAATCCGTGTGCTGCTCGATGCCTGCCCGCCGGATAGGGCACCGGACCGCTTTATCCCTGTGGACATCTCCGCCGAACATCTGGAGGATTCCGCCCAGAGTTTGCGTCGCGCATACCCGTGTCTTGAGGTTCTGCCCATTGCAGGCGACTATATGAAGCCGGAACAGCTCGTAGATATCGAGGAGATTGGCGGGCGCAAGGTAGGTTTTTTCCCGGGCTCGACCATTGGAAATTTTACGCCGAACGAGACCACGGCTTTCCTGCGCCGAGCTCAGAAGATGCTGGCAGGCGGGGGTTTGCTGGTTGGCGTTGACCTTGTGAAGGATGCACAGACCTTGACTCAGGCCTACAACGATAGTGAAGGCGTAACGGCAGCGTTCAACCTCAATCTGCTTGTACGCGCGAATGCTGAGCTGCGAGCGGACTTTGACCTGGGCAGCTTCACGCATCGCGCGTTCTATAACGAGCCCATGCAGCGCATCGAGATGCACCTGGTGAGCCTGTGCCGGCAGACTGCCCGGGTCGCTGGTTACGACTTCCGGTTCGATGAAGGCGAGACCATCCACACGGAGAATTCGCACAAGTTCACGGTTGAGGGTTTCCGGGAGATTGCGGCAGCCGCCGGATTCAGGCCCGGTCCGGTCTGGACGGATGATGCGGGTCTGTTTAGCGTTCACTGGCTGGAAAGCCCGAGCGCCACGCCTGTGCCACGGTGACTGCACTGCGGCTACTCGCAGGCTGCAGGCGCCTGATACAGTCTGATTTTCCCACCTTGCGTAACGGGGCTAAGAGATGAGCGAGCGGGTAGATGCACCCATAAACGAGATAGCGGTGTTTGTGGCGGTTGCCCAAACCGGCAGCTTCACACGTGCAGCCGAAGAAATCGGTAGCAGCAAGTCCAATGTGGGTAAGGCGGTCCAGCGCCTTGAGGCCCGACTCGGCTCGCAGCTCTTTCAGCGCACGACCCGCGCGGTTCGGCTGACCGAGGACGGCGAGACGTATCTCCTTGCTGCGCAGGAGGCTCTCGATGGTCTTCGAGAAGCGGAGCAGCAGCTCGCCTCGAGGCGCGCTGAGCCCGCTGGGCGGGTCAAGATTGACCTGCCGGCAGGCTTTGGGCGACTGTTGCTGCCGAGCTTCATCCAGCTTCGGGAAAAGTATCCCAAGCTCACGGTGGAGATGGCCCTGACTGACCGGATGTCCGACCCGGTCGGGGAGGGCTGGGACGTTGTTGTTCGCATTGGCGCATTACCGGACGACAGTGAATTTACCGTGCGCAAGCTCTGCGACCTGAGGCTAGGTCTGTACGCATCGCCTGAGTATCTCGCGCGCCGGGGCGACGTAAAGACGCTCGCAGAGCTGACCGACCACGACGCTATAGTTTTCCGTGGCCCAACGGGGCGGCTACGTTCGTGGACAGTGCGAGAAAACGATACCGTGCGGGAAATTGTGCCGCACCCTGTGCTCGTACTTGCTGACGGGCAGGCGCTTGTTGAGGCGGCGGTGGCGGGTTTCGGCATTACGCAGATTCACGACCGTGTCGCGCTTCCGCATGTGCGTGCTGGTCGTCTTGTCCACCTGCTGCCCGAGGCAGATGTCAACGGACCGCCCGTGCATGCCATCATTTCGCTTGGGCAGAAGATGGCCGCCAAGACCCGGGCGGTGGTTAATCACCTTGCCGAGACTCTGCAGAAAGAATAACAAACAGGCATGCGTTGGATGCCCTGGCTGTGATGCCGGGTAGGCTTGACCTGGTTCGTGGTAGCCCTGGCGGTTTGAAGAATGCGTCCGTGCAGCTGATTTCATCAGTGCTCGCGCGACAGACTCGCGTGACGCGAAGCCTGCAGCTGCACGCGACAAATCAGTGACGCATTTCAGTCGAAGTGGCGCGACAGGATGCTACTCCCCGAATTCCTGACGCCGACTCCTGATACTCCCTCGCTTTCAGTTGCTCCAGTGAAGTGGAGCAACAATGGAGCGGTATTGTTCTGGGCTGTTAGTCCTATGACCACTACAGACCGCGGAGTGAAAGAATTATATTTTCGCCGATTCAGACCAAACCATATCCGCGACCTTACATTGCACGGCCGCTAATTCCGACTGTCGCTTCTTAGGCTACACACTAACCACTCCGACGAGCTTTATCTGAAGTCTGAAAGGTCTCAGAATGCGAGCATCGGTTGAGTTGAAAAAGGCACGAAGTTAGGCGGCGTCGCGCGCTGGACAACAGGTGCAATCAATAAAGCTTTTCTACTGGCATGCGGCGGCTTTGCGCAGATGACGCCATCAGGTGTTGCAGCGCGCACAAGAGAGAACGCAAGGGTAGTGGCTTGTTTCAGGAGCAGACAATGCGTTTTCTCGAGAACCAGAGGGACCCGTGGGGCCACCTGCTTGGCGAGCTCAGGGTTTTTTCAAAGGGCCTACAACAAGATACAACCCGCCGGTTTTCCGCAACGCAAGTCGTACTTGGGGCGCGGACGATTTATACGCCGCCGCCAGAACTTGTTGTGAACATTGTGGAGCGCACGGGGCCGACCTCCGCGACCGTAACCTGGAATGAACCGAGCTGCAGGTATGGCTACCAGACCTGGCGGGCCGCAGTGTCTCGCCTGTCCGGCGTCTGTGTCATCAGTGGAAAAGTTATTCGACGGGGCGACCTTGTATTTAAGCCTCAGGTGAGACCGGTTCCTCTGAACGCGCACGCGATGATTCTTCAATCGGTAGTCGACAGACTTGCGCCCCTTCTTGAAGAAGACAAGTCCGCGTAAGTTGGTACAAGGCGTAAATCAGGCTATCCGAGGATTGTTCAGTAACGACAAGAAATCAATTCGGAAAACCAACCTTTATCTGAAGCGACAGTGTGGCTAATCTTAGTTTGCCTGGCGGCGGGAAGCCTCCAGCAGCCAAATGAAGGGGTCTTGCCATGACCAATGCTTTCACTCATCAAACTGGAGATTCAAATGGTTTCACGACTTCTGCGCGTTTCGCTCGCGCTGATTCTGACCGGCGCCGCCAGCGTCGCTCTCGCGGAGGGCGGCGGAGGCATTGGTCGCGCAGGGACCTATCCGCCACAATTCGGACCGAATACGCCGTCACACAAAGACCTGCTCGAGGTGCGGAAGGAAAAACGCGAGCAGGCCAATCGTGCGGTGGTAGCTGATGCTACGTCAGATGTGGGTGGCACGGCCGACGTAGTCTCGCAATCAGGCGTGGCAACGGCAGCGCCGTCGATTCACAGCCATCACTAAAAAGCGTGACGTTGTGCGCGTGAGCATCTGCACGACGAAATCTCACCTCCCATTTTTCGAACGTTTTTTGGTCCTGCGATAGCTGGAGCGCATTTTCGACATGGCGGAGGTAACTGTAGTCCGCCACGGAGACAAAATGGCTATCGCAGCAATCGTAGTGGGCTTTCTGGTGAGCCTCGTAGGTGGTCCGAGTCTGCTGGACCACCTGTCTAAGACGCAGGTCGAGCACCTGCAGCAATCAGAAGAAGTGCAGCATTCGCAACTACCGCCGGAACAGCAGGGGCCACTAGCGCCTGCGCAAGATGTCGCACCGACGTCGGTGTCGGTCGCGAAAGAGAGCAGTAACTCCTGAACCTTGTACCCTGATTTGGCGGCGGTGACCAGGAAAAAAAACGCTGACAATCTGTCCGCTGCTGGTCGTCGGCGATAGACGACAGAGAATTATTGAAGGAAGCAGCAAAGATGAAGAAGTTGTGGAGCACGCGTATCGCAGGTGCCCTTATGGGCGTGACCGCGGTAACGGGGCTGACTGCATGCGCAACGGGACCCGACCGGAAGGCGTCGGACCCGCTCGAGCCGATGAACAGGGCGGTCTTCTCGTTCAATGAAGGCCTTGACCGACATGTTGCGAAGCCTGTGGCTACGGGTTACAGGAAGGTAACGCCAGAACCTTTGCGCACGGCATTCAGCAACTTCTTTTCGAACCTCGGCGACATTGGCAATTTCGCGAATAACCTGCTGCAATTTAAGGTTACCGCAGCAACCGAAGACCTGATGCGCTTCACGTTTAACTCAACGTTCGGTCTTGGCGGCCTGCTCGACTGGGCGTCGGCTGCGGGTCTGCCGAAGCATCATGAGGATTTCGGGCTTACGCTTGGGCATTACGGCGTACCCGCGGGCCCCTATCTTGTACTGCCACTGTTTGGACCGAGCTCCGTGCGCGACGCAAGTGGCTGGGTTGTTGCGAGTGCGCTCACTCCTACGACCTATCTTCCGGTTGAGGCGGGTGCATCTTTCTTTGGGCTGAACGTCGTAAGTGCTCGCGCCGATATGCTGGGTGCGACTGACCTTCTTGAACAGGCGGCTCTCGATAAGTACAGCTTTGTGCGTGACGGATACTTGCAGCGACGTGCATACTTGTTGAACGACGGTAAGGCTCCGCCTTCATACGAAGAGCCCGCCGATAACGTCGGTGATTTGGCGGCGCAGGCGCACCCCGATGGCGAAGCGGTGCCTGCTTCGTAGTAAAGAGGAGGGTTGGAATTATGGGCAGCGCAATAACCCGCAACGAGGGCCACGTCGCAATGTCTGGCTTTGACGTTGCAACGCAGGTCGACTGCGCAATCTGTGGGTCGACGGACGTTTCAGTGGTCGGCGACGAAGAGACGAGGGCGGCGTTTGAGTTTGTCAGGGATGGCCGCACGGATAGCACATGGCTTGGGATTTCGGCTCTGGTAGTCTCGTGTGCTGAGTGCGGCGTAACCTACGGGCTGCAATCCTGATTCCATTTGATGGGCGAAAAAAACGCGAAGACGGCAGTCCTCGCGCTTTTTCTGCTTCCGCTGGTCGGGCGAGGAAAAGCTGACCCGACTTCGGAGGTTAGAACTTGTGGCGGATGCCCACGATTGCGATTTCCTGATGGCTTGTGCCGGCATAGCCATACGAACCAATGGATGCCTGTGCGGCTTGCGTCGTACGCGTGCCAGTTGCCGCGTCGTACACCGATTGTGTGCCGCTCGCGTGCTGATAGGCCGCCATCGCGTAGAAGTCAGTGCGCTTGGACAGCGCATAGTCGGCACCCAGCGAAGCCTGGTGATAGCTCGCTGATGTGTCGCCGCTCGCCTTCATGTACGTGTAGCCTGCACCCACGAGCAACGCAGGCGTGAGTTGGTACGCTGCGAAGACGTTGCCGACATTGTACTTCTCGGTCTCGCTGAAGCCGGACTTGCCGTCCGGGCTGTAACGCGCGTTGCTGTACGAGAGCCCGACCGTCGCGGAGCCGAAGACGTACTGACCTGCAACCCGCGCGATGCCGATGGAATGGGCTGTCGAGTAGCCGTTATTGACGGGACTGTTGAAGAGCGAGTCGGAAGACGGGCTGTTCCAGCCTGCCGTACGATTTGCAGTCGGATTATTCGCGTAGAAGTAGCCCGCAGCAAGCGATACGGGGCCGTTGTTGTACGTTGCTGCGCCGCTCCACGTCTGCCCCTGGCCTGTCGTGCCCGCGCCATTGCTGAAGCCGTAGAGGCCTTCGAGTTGGAACCCTGCATAGGTGGGCGAAACGTACTTCACTGCGTTGGACGTACGCAGGCTGTTGTCGTAGTTGTCGACGTCGCCCGGCGTCGCGAAGATGCCGCCGAAGAAGTTATCGCCCGTGATGCCCTGAACCATGTCAACAAGCGGGTCGTACTGACGGCCGAGTGTGACGGTGCCGTACCTGTCGCTGGTCAGTCCCACGAAGGCCTGACGACCGAACTCACGGCCACCTTGGTTCAGTTTGCCGGTGCCCGGGTCAAAGCCGCTTTCCAGCTGGAAGACCGCCTTCAGTCCACCGCCCAGGTCTTCGGAACCCTTGATACCCCAGCGGTTGCCGTTCATGTTGCCGTTAATCATCCCCACTTGTTTCTTGTTGCCATCAGCGTTGTGCACATAGCCGATGCCTGCGTCGACGATACCGTAAAGCGTGACGCTGGATTGCGCGTTAGCTGCTACCGTGAAGCCAGCGAGCGCAATTGCGAGAGGGGTCAATACGTACTGCTTCATATCTTCGTTCTCCAGATGTTTTACTTACGCCGATAATGCGAACGTAAAGATAGCGTGTCAAAACGGTGTCGATAAACGTCAAAGTGATGGGTGTATCAGGTGCGCTACGCAGAAAACCGGCATTCGTGCCACCTGGAGACGGCGAAGATGGAATCGGGAGCGAGCTAAATGCCTGTATTCATTGAACTCACCTTGCACCTGTTAGGCGCTGTTCGGAATGAGCGAAAAGACTATTCGTAAGCCAGGTCTTCCGGATAGAAGCTCGGCGAGCTACGCTTCGCTCAACCCTATCTCCTCGCAGTTGTTGTTGCCTTGGGCCAGGGACTTCGCGCTCTTCACGCGAAGTCCCGATTCTCCCTCCGCGTCGTTACCGCCTGCCCCCCCACGCCAGTAAGCTACCGCTGTTGATACGGCGAACTGATGCATTGCAGATGCGCATCCGGGCGTACTATTCGTTGAGAACGAACTCTGTATTCGCGCATTGAGGCCTTACATGGCAGTGCTTCAGGCTATAAGATGCGGCCAGCCTAAGTGCTTCCCGCAAGTTGTCACCCGGGCCCGGGGTTTCGCTCACAAGGCGAGCCCCGTCTCAATCCGTCGTTCTCTTGAGCTATTCGCTCTGCCCACTTGCCGAATTGGCGACTCCATTGCTGTCGGTCCTTGATGGGTCGCAACCGCTATACCCTCGTCGCCGTCTTCGTTAGAAAAACCATACACACCGAACGGCGTCCGCGATGGCCAGAAGGATTGCCATCCCTATCGCGAGCACAGCGACACCGAAATAGAGAACCGACGCGACGATGGCGATGCGCAGTATTCTCGCGGGATACAGGACGTCAATCGAGCGTATCCGTCGGACGAAAGCCCGATGCGGCCGGTTAATAGGCGTTCCGAGAATCGTGTTGGCCACGGCGAATTTCATGATGTCACTCCAGAAAGCGACAGGCCCATCCGATGTTCTGGATGGGCCTGCGTGATGCTCAACTCACAACTGCTGCGTTACTTCTGTGCGACCGCTGTTTGCACTGGAACTGTGGGCTCTACCTGTCCCACGAACGGCTGGGCCGGTTGGCGGACAACGTCACCCCAGCCGCCGCCAAGCGCGCGAATCAGGTTGACCGTGGACGCAGCCTGCACACCCTGCAATTGCACCGCTGAGCGGCGGGCTTGCAGGACGGTGCGTTCCGCATCGATGACGTCCAGATAGTTCACCGCGCCCTCGGTGTACTGCGAGCGCGAGAGGTCTGCTGCACGTTGTGATGCCTTGACCGCTTCGTTCTGCGTCTTCGTCTGGTCTTCCAGGATGCGCATGTCCGACAGGTTGTCTTCGACCTCGCGGAACGCTACGAGAACCTGCTGCCGGTAGTTCGCGACGTCCTCCTCGTATACGGCGCGCGCATTCGCGAGGTTGCCCTTGCGGCGGCCACCATCAAAAATCGGAATATTCAGCGCCGTCCCTGCAAGAGGTCCAAGCAGGAAAGCGCGGCTGCTCCATTTGAAGAGGTCGCCAATGGTCGCCGATTCGAAGCCGCCCGTACCCGTGATGGTGAGTGAGGGGAAGAACGCAGCCTTCGCGATGCCGATGCGGGAATTTGCTGCGGCCATCGAACGCTCTGCAGCGGCAATGTCCGGTCGACGCTCGAGCAGCGAAGATGGCAGGCCCGGCGGCACGCGCAGGTTGACCGGTTTGAGCGGGTCCGCCGCCATCGAGAACTCGGCCGGTGCCTTGCCGAGCAATACCGCGAGGCTATGCTCAGAGGCGGCCCTAAGACGCTGCACGGTCATTGCATCGGACTGCGCAGTGGCCAATTCAGCTTTCGCACGCGAGACGTCGAGCTCAGTGATTTCGCCTTCCGTGTAGCGGCGCTGGACCAGCTTCAGGGCCTGCTGACGCAGGTCGACGGCGTTCCCGTACACCTCGGACTCGGCGTCGAACTCACGCAGTGCAAAGTAGTTCTGCGCGACGTCAGCCTGCAGGGCGAGCATCACTGAGCGAAAGAGAGCTTCACTTCGCTCTGTGTCGGCACGTGCCGCATCAACCGTCGACGCGACACGACCGAACAGGTCCACTTCATACGAAGCGCTGGCCTGAGCGCGCCAGAACGTCTGCTGCGGCACATTGGTGCCATCCGGTTCGAAGAGGGACGCGGCAGAGACCCGCTGCCGCGTCGGGCCGAAGCCGGCGTCGAGCGAGGGGAACAGACCCGCGCGCGCTGCCTGGTTCATTGCCCGTGCTTCCTTCACGCGGGCCGCCGCCGCTTTGAGGTTCTGGTTTGCGTCCAGCGCCTGCTCCTCGAGGTCATTCAGTTTCGCGTCCTTGAACGCCTTCCACCATTCACCGCGGGCGACGTCTTCCGACGGTTGCGCCGTCTTCCACGTACCAGCTTCTTCCGGTGACAACGGCTGCTGCGGTGCCTCCTTAAAGGTCGCAGTTGTCGGCGTGGACGGCACCTCGTACTTGGGTGCGAGTGAACAGCCCGCCAGAATCAGCAGCGTGCCCAGCAGGACGGAGCCAGTGAGGCCGCTCTTCATCGAAAAAAATGTCTTCATGATGGTCTCCTTACTCCTGGAATGCCGGTTCGGGAGTTTTTGCGCCCGGTTTGACAGGAGCACCCGTCGAGCCACCGCTGCTGCCGCCATGGCCGCCATCGTTGTCTTTCGGGCCGTGGATGTGCGGGTGGTTGCCATGCTTGTCCGTGAGCTGCTTACCGCCCGAAAGCTTGCGCAGAAGCACGTAGAACACCGGCGTAAGTACCAGACCGAATAGAGTTACGCCCAACATGCCGAAGAACACCGCGATGCCCATCGCACGACGCATTTCCGAACCCGCTCCCGTGGAAATCACCAGGGGAATTACACCCATGATGAACGCGATGGACGTCATCAGAATCGGGCGCAAACGAAGACGGCAGGCTTCAATCGCGGCCTGAACAATTGTGCGGCCCTGGATTTCAAGCTCACGGGCGAATTCCACAATCAAAATCGCGTTCTTCGCTGACAGCCCCACCAGCACCATCAGACCAATCTGGGTGAAGATGTTGTTGTCGCCCTGGGTGAGCCACACACCGAAGAGCGCAGACAGAATGCTCATCGGTACAATCAGCAGGATTGCGAGCGGCAGTGTCAGGCTTTCATACATGGCGGCCAGCACGAGGAACACCAGCAGGACACTGATAGGGAACACCCAGAAGGCTGCGTTGCCCGTCAGAATCTGTTGATACGTCAGGTCGGTCCATTCGAACTTGATGCCGCGCGGCAGTGTTTCAGCTGCGATGCGTTCGACGGCCGCCATTGCCTGGCCAGACGAGTATCCTGGCGCCGGTCCACCGTTGATGTCGGCCGCAAGGAAGCCGTTGTACCGAATCACCGTCTCCGGACCGAAAGTCGGCGTCACCTTGATGAGCGACGACAGGGGCACCATCTCGCCGGCCGCATTGCGAGTCTTGAGTTGCAGGATGCTTTCAGCGGAGGTACGGAATGGGGCATCAGCTTGCGCGCGCACCTGATAGACGCGGCCAAACTTGTTGAAGTCGTTCACATACAGCGAGCCCAGATAAATCTGCATCGTGTCGAACACGTCAGTCACCGAGACGCCCAATTGCTTGGCCTTCTCACGGTCCAGTTCGACGTTCAGCTGCGGAACGTTAATCTGGTAGCTCGAAAACGAGGGGCCGAGTTCTGGCGCTTTTGCTGCTGCCGCGAGGAACGACTGCACCGCCTTGTTCAGCGCTTCGTAGCCCAGCGCGCCACGGTCCTCAATCTGCAGCTTGAAGCCGCCGATAGTACCCAGACCCGACACCGGAGGCGGCGGGAAGGTCGCAATCATTGCGTCCTTGATGCCGGCATATTCCTTGTTCAGGTTGCCGACAATCGCCGCTGCCGATTCATCCTTCGTGCGATGCTTCGACGGGCTCATCACCGGAAACACCAGGCCGCTGCTCGAAGAATTCATCAGGCCGGTCACGTTCAGGCCCGGGAATTCCGGCGAGTGCACGACACCCGGCTGCTTGCGGGCGATGATGCCCATTTCGTGAACGACCTTTTCCGTCCGGTCGAGTGACGCACCCGGAGGCAACTGCAGAATGCTGACGAGATAGTCCTTGTCCTGACCAGGCACGAAGCCGCCCGGCACAATCTTGCCGAACAGGAACGTGCCGCCGAGCAGGACACCGTAGACGACCATCATCGCAGCCTTGCGATTGATGATGCCGCCGACACCCTTGCCGTACGCTTCCGAGCCGCGATGGAACACCTTGTTGAACACGTTAAAGAACGGTCCAAGAATCCGGTCCATGAAACGGGTCAGCCAGTCCTTGGGTGCGTGATGGTCCTTGAGCAGCAGAGCGGAAAGCGCGGGAGACAGGGTGAGCGAGTTGAACGCCGAGATGACAGTCGAAATCGCAATGGTCATTGCGAACTGCTTGTAGAACTGACCGGTCAAACCCGACATGAAAGCCAGCGGAACGAACACGGCTACGAGAGTCAGTGCAATGGCGATAATCGGCCCACTCACTTCCCGCATCGCTGCGTATGAAGCTTCAAGTGGCGTCAGGCCTGAGGCAATGTTCCGCTCCACGTTCTCCACCACCACAATCGCATCGTCGACCACAATCCCGATGGCGAGAACCATGCCGAACAGTGACAGCGCATTGATGGTGAAGCCGAACGCCAGCATCAGCGAGAAGGTGCCCACAATCGAGACTGGCACTGCGAGCAACGGAATCAGCGACGCACGCCAGGTCTGCAGGAATACAATGACAACGATAACGACAAGGACGATAGCTTCAAAGAGCGTGTGGACAACGGCGTCGATACTTTCGCGGACGAACTGCGTCGGGTCGTAAACAATCTTCGCTTGGACGCCTTCAGGCATGTCCTTCTGCAACTCTGCTGTGATTCGACGAACATCGGTCGAAATCTGCAGCGAGTTCGCGTTGGGCTGCTGGAAGATGATGAGCTGCACGCCGGGCTTACCGTCAAGACTCGCCCGCAGCGCATACTCGGCCGCACCCATTTCTACGCGCGCCACGTCGCTCAGATGCGTCACCGCGCCGTCCGGGGAAGTCTTCAGGATGATGTTGCGGAACTCTTCTTCGGTCTTCAGGCGACCCTGGGCGTTCACGCTCAGTTGCATCGGAACATTTGTCGTCATCGGAGCGCCGCCGACAATACCGGCCGCGACCTGGACGTTCTGCTCACGAATTGCCTTCACGACATCGGTTGCCGTCAGGTTCTGACGGGCTACCTTTGTCGGGTCGAGCCAGACGCGCATGGAGTAGTCGCCCGCGCCCCACATCGCAACTTCACCAACTCCCGGCACTTGCGCAAGCCGGTCCTTGATGTTGATGAGCGCGTAGTTGCGCAGGTAGGTAAGGTCATACCGTCCGTTAGGCGAGACGAGATTCACGCCCATCGTCAGGGTAGGCGACGACTTGATGGTAGTCACGCCCAGCCGCTGCACGTCCTCGGGAAGACGCGGCATGGCCTGCGATACCCGGTTCTGCACAAGCTGCTGTGCCTTATCGGGGTCGGTGCCAAGCTTGAACGTCACGGTTGTCGTCATCGCGCCGTCGCTGTTCGCCTGCGACTGCATGTACAGCATGTTCTCGACGCCGTTAATCTGCTCTTCAATTGGAGAGGCAACGGTCTCGGCAATGACTTTCGGATTCGCGCCGGGATACTGTGCGCGTACCACAACCGACGGGGGCACGACTTCCGGATATTCGGCCGTTGGTAATTTGGTCAACGCGATAAAGCCTGCGAGCACAATCACCACCGACAGAACGGCCGCAAAGATTGGCCTGTCGATGAAAAATTTTGAGATGTTCATGATGACCTTCTCGCGTGGTTACGCTGCGGATTTGGCAGCGTCGGCCATGTTGACCATGTGCGGACTGACGGTGTCGCTCGGCTTGGCGTGCATCATGCCGTTCACGACGATGCGCTCACCGTCCTTGAGTCCCGAGGTCACAACGCGCAGGTTGTCGTGCAGGCCGCCCAGCTGGACCTCCCGGTAGACGACCTTGTTCTCGCGGTCCACGACCAGCACGAACTTCTTCGCCTGGTCAGTACCCACGGCTGCGTCGTCAATCAGAATGGCCGGGTGAGGCGCACCGCCGCCAACCTTGACGCGCGCGTAGAGGCCCGGAACGAGTGCGCCGTCTGCGTTGTCGAGGGTGGCGCGCACGCGGATGGTGCCAGACGAGGTATCGAGGCGGTTATCAACGGATGTAACCGCACCCTTGCGGGAATAGCCGTCCTCATTCGCAAGGCCCAGCGATACCGGTACCTTTGTATTGCGGTCGCGACCAAGGTATTGCAGATACGTCTGCTCGTCGACATCGAACGAGGCGTAAATCGGCGACACGGAAACAAGTGTCGTAAGCAACGGTGCGCTCGAACCAATCGAAACAACGTTGCCAACCGTCAGTTCCGCGCGCGATACGCGACCCGTGACCGGTGCGGTAATCCTGGTGTACCCGAGATTCACCTGTGCAGCTTCGAGAGCGGCCTCGGCAGCCTTTACGCCCGCGGCGGCTTCGCGTGAAGCGTTCTGCTTTTCGTCGTAGTCGCGCTTCGCGATGGCGTTGTCGGCAAGCAGGCGGTCAGCACGAGCGGCGTCGGTCGCCGTGTAAATCGCGCGAGCCTTGGCTGCCGCGACCTGTGCCGATGCGCGGTCAACTTCAGCCTGATAGGGGCGGGGGTCAATCGTGAAAAGCGGGTCGCCCTTCTTGACCAGCGCGCCGTCCCTGAAGTGGACGGCAATGATGGTGCCGGCAACGAGCGGGCGCACTTCGACGTGGTCGATGGCTTCCAGACGCCCGGAGTAGCTTTGCCAGTCCGTGATGGTCTGCGAAAGGACGACCGCGACGTCGACCTGGGTGGCTGGCGGCGCGTCAGCGGCCTGAGCTACACTCAGCGGACCTGATGTGGTCCCGTGGGTGAAGCCAATGCCCGCGACTGCGCCGACAACTGCCAGCGCACCCAACGCGGCGGTAAGCCGTTTTCGATTGGTGAGCATGAGTAGTACTCCTTATAGATGCAAAGTGGTCTGTAAAAACGTGACAGGTTTGGATTTCAGTTCATATCCGTCTCGGCCTTACATCCATCACTGGGTGTATAGCGTTGACGAGAGTATGGACTCCGTGTTTCTGGTTATAAAGTAGCGAACAGTGGTTTCTTTGTATCCGTCGGAGCGACAATTCTGCGCGGTCAATCAGGCGCGAGCCGCTTGCGCAGGAATTCGACGACATCATTTAGTGCCGGTGAATGGGAGATGAGTTCGCCATGGCAGACCCCGCCATGGCGTGTCATCTCAACGGGTACGCCGGCCGTAATAAGTTCTCGCGCATAGGTCTCGCCGTCTGCGCGCACAAAATCCTGCTCTGCCGTCGCTATCAGCGTCGGGGGCAGGGTGCCAAGGCGTCTTGATTCCAGCGGCGCCGCATAAGGGTGGATGCGATGGTTTGCGCTGGGCAGGTACGCCCGGTATGAGCGTGCACAATCCTCCGGAGCAAAGTCGCTCCTGCCGGGGCGCTGCCCCTCCATCAGGCGCGTCATGCTCGGGTCAAGCAAGGGTGCAAGGAGTGCCTGCGCCGACAGCCGACGCACTCCCCGGTCGCGGGCGATAGCGGCAAGTCCTGCCGCGATGTTGCCTCCCGCGTCGTGTCCAACTGCGGCAATCCGGTTCGAGTCTGCGCGATACTCGCGAGCGCTTTCCACAGCCCACTCGAGAGCGAGATGGGCATCCTCGGCTGCAGCTGGAAACGGAAACTCTGGCGCGAGCGAATAACCCACGGCAATGACCCAGGCCGGGACTCTTGCTGCCAGGAGCGAAGCCGGCTTGCTGGCTTCGCTCAGCGAACCCTTGACGAAGCCACCGCCATGGAAATACAACACGATTGGCGCACCGCTGTGAGCGGACGGATGGAAGCTACGCAACGTGATGTCTTGCGCGTGTCCTGCAATCGTGATGTCCGTAATGTCCAGCCTGGCTTTCATCAAAGTGTCTGCGCTATGCGCCAAAAGTAAAGGAGGTTTAAGCAGCCGGAATTCTGCATAGATTGGTCGACCGGATAAACATCTCACCTCCGATAAGACAATTCGCTCGCAGCGAATTGTGCTGTTCAAGAACGGCGCCACACGGCGACGCTGCACGGCTTTCGCAGGCCACCTACATCGGCGCCAAATCCCTGCTGCGCGCGCCCGGCACGCGGGCCGAGTCCAGCACGCGGCCCGCAGCGCTGGACGACTGGCGATGCTTGACGTATTGGGCGATACCGGACGGAAGCACGTTGTCCGCGCGCAGCAGTTGACAGTTCTCGAACAGTTCCGCGACCCATTCGACGAACACGCGAACCTGCGGGGATAGATGACGATTCTGTGGATAGACCGCTGAAATCGGGAACGGGCTGGGGCGCCATTTGCCTAGCACTTCAATCAGCGCCCCTGACTCCAGGTGGGGCATCGCAAGGAAGTGAGGCACCTGAATGAGCCCGAGGCCTCGCAATCCGCACTGGAGGTAAGCATCACCATCGTTGGCAGCGAGCTTCGAGCGTATGTGGACTTCCACCGGCTTGCCATCCACGACGAAGTCCATCTCCACAATACGGCCGTTGCGGCTCGAGAAGTAGTTGACGGCTGTGTGTGATTCAAGTTCAGCGAGGGACAACGGCTCGCCGTTGCGAGCGATGTAGTCCGGGCTCGCAACGGTGACAAACTCCGATACGCCGACGCGTCGCGCAACCAGCGTGGAGTCCTGCATCGGGCCGATGCGGATGGCGCAATCGACGCTGTCCTGAATCAGGTCAACGGCCCTGTCTCCGACGCCAAGCATGATGTCGATGTCTGGATATCGCGAGTGAAAGTCGTCCAGTGCGGGGACGACCACGAGCCGTCCGATTGAACCCGGCATGTCAACTTTGAGCTTTCCTCGCGGAGCTGACGCCCGTGAAAACGAACTCTCGGACTCCTCGACCTCGGCGAGAATGCGCGAACAGCGCTCATAGTAAGCGGCTCCGTCCGGAGTGAGGCTGATGCGGCGTGTCGTGCGATTGAGCAGGCGAACCTTAAGGTAGGCCTCGAGGGTCTGGATAATGGTCGTCACCGACGAACGCGTCATGTGCAGGGAGTCGGCCGCACCGGAAAAGCTGTTCGTGTCGACTACCCGTGTGAAGACCTGCATCGCTTGAAGTTTGTCCATGATTCTCACTTAAGGCAGTTACGCTAGGCGGCTTGTTCTGCGCCGCTGCAGTCAATCGGATGCGCCGGGTAAGTCGCAGCAGGCTCGTCGCACAGGCGCTCAATCTCGCTGGCGAGCTCTTCGACATAGGAGTCCTGCAGCCCGTACTCAATCAGGGCGTCGCGAAGCTTCAACAGGTACTCGGTATTGCTTCCAAACTTTCCCGTGGCGGTGCTGATAAGTGGCGCAACGGTTGCCACGCATGAATCTGGCTCAAACTGTTCGCGAGACTCATCCGCAACGAAAGCGAGAGCATGCGTTTCGGTGCCGTCGCCTAGTGTTATGGACGCCCACATTGGCCGGTACGACCCAAGCACCATCTCCCGAATCCAGATGAGCCGAAGCTCTTCCTCGAGCGTCGCCTCGGGCAACTTCAACGCGACGCCGTTCGTGTGGCTGCCCGGCCGCAGTGCGAGCATGCGCCCCGGGCTATCGGGACTACCTCGACCCGCAACCATGCGCAGGCAAAAGCTTCGGTGCCAGCCATGCAACGTTGCAGCCTGCCGTCTCTCGAACTCGACCATCGGGTTCCACATCAGGGAGCCGTAGGCGAAAATCCAAGTGTCCGCAGCATCGGCCGGCCTCGTCTGCAGGGTCTCTGTGAGCGAACTCTGGATTCTTTCTGTGGTCCACAGATTCGGTAGCGACTCAAAATGCCCGAGATACGCGCCTGAGTTAATTGCCTCTCTTGTCAACATCACCGTCGCCCGTCAAGTTTGAAAGCGCAGTGGCATCGCTCGACGGCGCCTGAAGCGCCGCAGAAAATATGTCCCCACGTTTGGCGACAGTATGACGGCGGCGTAGCACCAGATAAACACTCCCGCAGGAGACGCTTTGGCCACTCAGAAGCGACAATCGGGCGCGGGCGGAGCTTGTCGCGGGGCGTCAGACGTAGCCGGTCAGCCGTCCTGGACCTGCTGGAGCGCTGACTGGAGAATCATCGCGTCACTGTTCGCCGGTGGCGTGCCGCCGCGCGTCTGCGGGCGATACACTGCGTCCCCCCTTCTGATGTGCGCCCCTGACAGGGCGCATCGCCCCGAGCGGCGAGCGCGTGCGGGTGTCCAGACCTGTTCTTCGTAGTTGCACAAGGTTGGGTCGTGCCAGGAAAGGCATACGCGCGAGTTGGCCGTGTGCTCCAGCACTGTCAAGTTGAAGGTTCTCATTTGCGAGCCGCTAGCTGCGTGCCGCGACGGCGGATATCGGTACCCCGTCTGGGCGAACGGACTGAGAGACCCGTCCGGAGGCTCAGAGAACTGCTGGAGAGCGGCGAGCGTTCGTAGCCAGGGGTCGCTTTCGGTAACCGAGGCACCGACGGGTGAGGGGCGCCGCCGGCCGACCCTGTCGCGTCCATGTGATAGTCCGATGAGCGCCGCTTCACCGGGAGGGTGTGCAACTGAAGACAGGTTCAGGGGAGAATCTGGCTCGTCGGACTCAGCCGGTGATTCCGAAAGCCTGGGAACCGTTTGAGTGTTCAACATCATTTCCTCTCATCCAGAGCTAATGCCGTTATCGAACAACCGATGTGGTGGGTCACACCTACAGAAGACAGACTTGCCGGAAGTCCACTGTCCGTCTGTAGACGCTTCTGTGAAGCCAACTGACGAACGTGTATTCGATGTAGGCGTTGGCGCCGATAAATATCCAGTTATGCAGAGCATGTGACACGGCTAGTTCCTTGAAGCATTGAGGCAGCGGTTAAAGGAAGGACGGCCAAGCACGCTGGCTAGCGGAGGCGTGCGGCGGCTTGCCATATCGCGGACAGCATCGGGGGTGTCTGGTGCGGTGCTACGAGAATGCGTAGTGCCATCAGAGATGCGCTATCGCGATGACTGAAGGGTAGGTGCGGCAAGGAGGGGAATCTATTCTACGGTGGGGTACGACAGCGCCGAGAAGGCGTAACCGGGATATACAGCCGTATAACGCGGGGGTCGTAATCATTCGTGGCCGCGTATTCAATCCGCGGGGAAACCAGTAGCCGAATCAGCACTGCGTTTATTCGTTTGTATATGATGGAGTCTGTGTATCTTGCATGGAAAATTCCTTACCTTTCAGTGATGTAAAGCAAGGTCGGAACTCTCAGATGGCGTTCGCACGAGTCGCCTGGCGCAAGACCGGGCGTGGCACAGGAGGCTGCAGCGTGGGTGGCAAGATAGGTTCGTCGGACAAGAGCAGTCAGTGGGGCTACCTGGCGCGACTATGGGTTGGCGGCAGCCTTGTCCTTTGCGCCATGGCTTGGCTTTGCCTGAACCTTCACCTCAGGATTGCCACCACTGGCTTCTGCATGCTGATTATCATCGTGCTGCTGTCTTTGCTGGACAGTTTCATTTCGTCGGCAATTTTCTCCATCGTTGGCGGTTTGCTGCTGAACGTCTACTTCACGCCGCCGATTTATAGCTTTGCAATCGCTAAGCCGCAGGACATCCTGCCAATTGCGGCCTTTTTCATCACTTCGATTGCTATTACCTCGCTTGTGCGACGTATCAGAGCATCTGAGCGTCTGCAGCGGGAGCAGGCGAGACTGCTGGACCTGACTCACGATACTGTGTTCGTGCGTGACCGGCAGGACGTGATTACGTACTGGAACCACGCGGCGGAAACGCTCTACGGATGGGGTAAGGATGAAGCTGTCGGAAAGGTCGTCGACAACCTGCTAAAAACCGTTTCTTTCGTGCCACGGGAAGAAATACAACGGGCACTGGCATGCGATGGGTACTGGGAAGGGGACCTTGTGCACACCAAACGCGACGGTTCCGCAGTAATTGTGGCGAGTCGCTGGACGCTCCAGCATGACAGTCGCGGGGAGCCTTGCGCAACGCTGGAAACGAACAACGATATAACGCAGCGCAGGCAGGCCGAAGAGCTCGTCAGGAAAAGTCAGGCGCAATACCTTGCCGAAGCCCAGAAACTTAGCCGTACGGGAAGCTTTGGCTGGAACGTCGCCACAGGCGAACTTTTCTGGTCTGAAGAGGCGTTCCGGATTTTTGAGTACGAGCGAACCCATACGCCGACGCTCGAGACCGTGCGCGAGCGGCTTCATCCGGAGGATGTCCATATATTCGAGCGCATGCTCTCGCAGATGAGCGGCACGGCGGATGATTTTGACATCGAACACCGATTACTGTTCCCGGGCGGTCGTATAAAGCACCTGCGCGTGGTGGCACATGCTTCCGACGCTGTGGGCGGCAGCCGTCAGTTCATTGGTGCTGTCATGGATGTGACTGAAGCGCGGGAGACTGAGACTCAACTTCGGCAGACGCAAAGCGAGCTCGCCCGTGCCAGCCGTATTTCGGCTCTTGGCGAACTAAGCGCCTCAATTGCGCATGAAGTTGGACAGCCGCTTGCGGCCATCATCACGAGCGGCGAAGCCTGCCTGCGCTGGCTGCATCGAGACCCTCCGAACATGGGGGAAATCGAAGGGTGTGTAACGGAGATGACCAGCGAGGGCACTCGGGCCGCCGAAATCGTGCAGCGGGTGAGAAGACTGATGAAGGGCTCACCGCCCGAACACGCGCCAGTGGAAATCAACGAACTGGTCGGCGACGTAGTCGCGCTCACAAAGGGCGAGATGGAAAGCCATGTATGCTGCCTCGTGTTGGACCTTGCGCCCCAGATGCCGGTTGTACTGGGGGACCGCGTGCAGCTTCAGCAGGTGCTTATCAATATCATCATCAACGCGTTGCAGTCGATGGCAACGATGCCCGGCAAGCATCGGCTGACCGTGAGTTCATCGAACGACGTTGACGGTAACGTGGTGCTCGCAGTACGCGATAGTGGCCCGGGCATCACACAGGCAAATCTTTCGCGTCTTTTCGATGCCTTCTTTACCACCCGCAGCACCGGCATGGGCATGGGGCTCGCCATCTGTAACTCGATTGTCGACGCGCATGGCGGTCAGATTCTGGTCTCCAACAACACCGAGGGCGGTGCAACGTTCAGTGTCATCTTGCCCACGGCTCAGGCGTCCATCGCCACGGCCTGACAGGACAGTCATGAGCGGGTGCCGTCCGGTCCAACCCGTTTATACAATCGTATCATCGCGCCGGTCTCACCCGTAAGGTAGTCTTTAAATTACAAGACGACGGGTGCTCCACCGCTCCCGTTATTCACTGGGAGAGAGGTAGGGGCCGCGATTTTGCAGACAACACCTGTAGTATCTATTGTCGACGATGACCTGGCGGTGCGTCGCGCGCTTGGGAGCCTTGTGCGTTCACTTGGCTGGGAGGCGCGACTCTTTGAGTCAGCCGAAGCGTTCCTTGCGTCTGGGGAAGCTGCTGCCACAGCCTGCCTGATTTCGGATATCCGGATGTCTGGTATGTCCGGCGTCGAAATGCACGAACGCCTCGTTGCCCAAGGTGCGGCGCCTGCAACAATTTTTATCAGCGCGTATCCGACGTCGGCTCTGCAGGCAAGAGCGACCGGTAATGGCGCGCTCGTTCTTCTTCAGAAACCCTATCAGCCTTCTGCGATGATGCATTGGCTTTCTGTCGCACTCGGTTCTCCATAGGCGCCGCTGACTAGCAGCTATTGCCGGGTTCCATGCGTTCCTTGCGAGGGACGCACCTCGTGTGGTTCGATGCCGAGCGCCTCCGCTTTGCGAACAAGGTCCGGCACGGAGCGCGCGTTGAGCTTGCGCATCACGTGGCCACGGTGAACTTTGACCGTGATTTCACTAAGGTTCATTTCCGAAGCAATCTGTTTGTTGAGCAGACCGGCGAGGATGAACGGCATTACCTCTCTCTCGCGGGGTGAGAGGGTCTCATATGACGCCCGTAGCTCAGCCACAGCATGTTCCGATTCAAGCCGCGCAGCGTCTCGGGCCAGCGCCTGACCGATTGCATCAAGCATGTCCTGGTCGCGGAACGGCTTGGCGAAGAAATCCATTGCGCCGGCTTTCATGGCCTTGACGCTCATCTCAATGTCACCGTGCCCAGTCATGAAGACGACAGGAATCCCCAGTCCGCTTCGCACGATTTCCTGCTGGAACGTCAGGCCGTTTTTATTCCGCAGTCGAACATCGAGGATGAGACAGCTCGGCACTGGAGGGCGCGGGTGCTGCAGAAATTCGTCCGGGGAGGAGAATGTTTCAACGCGCATGTCGACCGAGCGCATGAGCGTCGCAAGTGCGCGGCGTACTGCAGCTTCGTCATCTACGACATACACGATGGCGTCGAGCCGGTCCGAGGTCCTGGTAGGATTCACAGTGGGTAGAGAGATAAGTCCATTGGACATCTGGCCACACTCCTGCTGGAGCTTGATTGAGTCCCTCTGCAGGCATGTTTGTTCGTCCGTTTATTCTTTACCGCTGGGCAATGCAAGTATAGAACGACAAAACAGCGCTTTGTATTTGACGCAGTCGTTTTATTACAAATGTATTACGCTCTTTGGTCGATGCCACTGACGCCACGAACGTGTGCAGCGGATATCAGTTGAAAAGTGATAACTCTGCGACAATAACGTACGGCGGTCGAGGCGGACTATCCGCTGATTATCAGGAGGCTGCAATGGCAACGCAGCGTAGGACAACTGCTCTTCCGGAAGGTGGAATGGAGGCGCGGGGCCCGACGGATAAGCTTAGAAGCTCGTCAGTGTCTCTCAGCGAGAACGGCACGACGCGCATTGCGACCTCGAGCGTCGCGACCGACACCTATGTTCGGGAGTTCGCGCACCTGTTCAACGTCGACACCGCACATACGCTCACGACTACCAGCCTGAAAACCGCTCAGCTGACCGCCACTCACATGTCTTCGTCAGTGCATGGGCTGGGGAAGAGTACGCCGTTGCCGACCGAGGACGCGTATATCCTCTCGTTGCAATTGCAGCACTCGGGGGCCGCGGAGCTCTGGAAACGGGGGCGACGTGTCCCAACGGAGCCGTATGCCCCGGGCTCGATAATGCTGGGCCACCTTTCAGAGGAGCCGGTAGCAAACCTGCCGGACCCCTTCGAATGCGTACTTTTTCATATTCCGCGGCCGGCTTTTGACGAGCTCTGTAGTCTGTCCGCTTTGCCGCCAGTGGGAGAACTGCAAGACGTTAATCGGGAGATTGACCCCGTTCTGCATCATCTGGGTCTCGCTCTGGTTCCAGCGATGGCAGACCCGCAGCTTGCCGGTTCTCTTTTCTTTGACCATATCGGCCATGCCATATACGAGCGGCTTGCCACCGCCTATGGCCGCTTTCGGGGGCCGGCGGCCGCACGTTCGCGTGTGTTGTCAAAAACGCAGGAGCGCATCGCTAAGGAACTGCTTGTCGCGGACCTTTTAGTCGAGCCCCGGTTAAGCGACATTGCGACTGCTTGCGGACTGCCGGTGCGTCAGTTCATTGATGCGTTTCGCAGTACGACCGGAATGCCGCCATTTCGGTGGTTGCGTGCCTATCGGGTCGAGCGCGCCAAGGAGTTGCTTCGCCGCACGTCTTTGTCGCTGTCGGACATCGGAGCCGCTTGCGGTTTTGCCGACCAGAGTCATTTCACCAGGACGTTCTCAGCAGCGACCGGCACTACACCGGGGAACTGGCGTCGTGTATGCCGTGCGTAGAATCGGCAATTGCAACCCGCTGCAGAGCATGGTCTCGAAGAATCCATTGAACGAGGCTCATCAGTTTGCGCCGCGGCTTTGAGTCCCGAAGATAGACGAGATTGACGGGGCGGGGAGGCGGAAGATACGGGTCCAGTATCCGTACAAGGAGCCCGCGCTGTATGTCATTTGCGAGTAGCACCTCCGGCTGAATGATGACTCCTGCTCCCGCTATGGCCGCCGCACGTAGCGCGTGGCCATCGTTGGTTGTCAGCGTTGTCTTTTGTGGCCAAACATATTCAACTTCGCCGACATGCCAGGCGTTGCGCACCCCGAACGCGAGGTGGCCAAGGCAATGATGGCTATCAAGGTCGCCCATCGTGAGCGGCACACCCGTACGCGCCAGATATTCGGGCGATGCGCAAATCACCATCTGGTAGGGCTTGAGGGGCCGTGCGACCAGATGAGTATCTGCCAGCGGCCCAATGCGCACCGCGAGGTCGAACCGCTCTTCAATCAGATTGACGCGCTCATTGCTTAGCACCAGTTCAACGTGGACGCCTGGGTGCTGCAGCGAATACGACGCAAGCAGCGGCGCGATTGCAGCGCTACCCAGCGTGTCGGGAGCACTTACGCGAAGCAGACCTTGTGGCGTAGCCTGCATATTCTCAATCGAGTCTTCCGCGACCTTCACCTGAGCAAGGATGTCGCGCGCCGCCTTGTAAAACGCGGTGCCTGCGTCAGTCAGATTCTGTCGTCGGGTGGTGCGGTTGAGTAGGCGTGCTTTAAGGTGGTCCTCAAGCTGGTGGATGGTCTTTCCTACCATCACCGCGGACAGGTTGAGGCTTTGCGCCGCAGCGCTGAATGTCCCCATGTCGACCACCGCTACAAATACCTCCATGCTTCTCAACCTGTCCATACTTAACTTTTCGTTAGGTCTCAGTTAATCCGCCACTACTGGTTCGCCACCCAGATGAGCTCCACAATCGCTACTTTCATTCAACGGAGTTTCTAATGAAGGTTCTTGTATTCGGTGGCACAGGCACGATTGGCTCGGCAGTTATGCACGAGTTGGCGCATCATGAACTCATCAGCGTAGGCAAGTCGCGTGGAGACCTGCAGGCAGATATCACTGATGACGCAAGCATTACTGAACTCTTCGAGAAAGTCGGCCGGCTCGATGCAATTGTCTCTGCGACCGGGCACATTCACTTCGGCCCCCTTTCGGAGACCACGGCCGAGCAGTTCAACTTCGGCCTTCAGAATAAAGTACTCGGTCAGGTACGGCTCGCGTTGATTGGCCAGCGGTATCTCAACGACGGCGGCTCCATTACGCTAACAAGCGGCATCTGCTCCGACGAACCTATCGCTCACGGCAGCAACGCGACGACAGCCAACGCGGCCATCGACGCGTTCGTACTGGCTGCCGCTACAGAACTGAAACGTGACCAGCGCATCAACGCGGTGAGCCCGTCCATCGTGACCGAATCGTCCGCTGCCTACGGCCCGTTCTTTCCAGGCTTCGAGACTGTCGATGCAACTCGTGTCGCAAAAGCTTACCGTCGAAGCGTCGAGGGCGTGCAAACGGGCCAGTCGTACCGTATCTGGTGAATCTCCCGGGAGTCTGCGGGGCTACTTCATGCCTCGTGGGCTCAAATAGAACGCTCTATTGTGCTGCCGATAGTACTTTGCGATTGTTCAATTTTTGCGAAAAGGTATTTCTGTACTTCAGAATTGAGCAACCCACCGACGACTGGTTGTAGCCTCTTTCCCGCCTGGCGGGACGTCTCGGGCAGCGGCCCGCTTGTCGAGACGTGGCCGCAGTACGGAATAAACGTTTCGTTTCGCAGAGTAAAACTTCGCGGCTTGTTGAGTTCTCTGCTATCAATTAGAGTCCCTGACTTTATTGAAAGCGCACTGACACCCTGTGAAGTCGAAGCTCTTTTCGCCGCTAGAACTCCGCGGTATTACATTTCCCAACCGTATTGTCGTCACCCCCGTCAAGCAATACTCAGCCAACGATGGGTTGGCCAACGACTGGCATATGGTGCACTACGGCAAGCAGGCCCAGGCAGGCGCCGGCATGGTCATGATTGAGACGACCGCAGTGGAGGCGCGTGGCCGCGAAACCTATGGTGACCTAGGCCTATGGTCTAACGACCAGGTCGCTCCGCTCAGCCGGATTGCAATGTTCATCAAGTCGCAAGGCGCTGTTCCCGGCATCCGGCTTGGCCATGCCGGACGCAAGGCGGCGCTCCTGCGTCCATGGGAGGGCCAAGGCCCGCTCACCGAAACCGATGCTGCACGAGGTGAGGCACCATGGAAGCCCATCGCGCCGTCAGCCCTCCCAGCAGCAATGGGTTGGCCTGAACCCGCGCCAATGACCGATGCGCACCTTGAAGCTGTTGCCGTGGCATGGGAGGCCGCTGCGCGCCGAGCTGCACGTGCTGGCTTCGAAGTGCTGGAAGTGCACTGCGGGCATGGCTATCTTTTACAACAGTTTCTCTCACCTGTTGCCAATCTGCGTAGCGATACATACGGCGGGGTAGCTGGACGTAGAACTTACCCATTGGAAATCGTGAAGCGCCTTCGTGCGGTTTGGCCAGCGGACAAACCGCTTTTGTGCCGCATTTCCGTCATGGATGGCGCGGACGGGGGCTACGGTATCGAGAACACCATCGATTTTGCTCGTCGTCTCAAAGTCGCGGGTGTCGACCTGGTCGATTGTTCCTCCGGAGGAATATCAGGTCCTACGAGCGTCGCGAACCGCCTCGCACATAGCGTGAGTCGGCAGGTCAATTACGCTGCGCAGGTGCGCAGCGACGCAGCCATTCCAACAATGGCCGTCGGGCTGATTGTCGACCCCTTGCAGGCTGAAGAAATCCTCGAAAACGGATATGCCGACCTCGTGGGCGTTGGTCGTGAAGTGCTGCGTAACCCGACCTGGCCCCTGGAAGCGCGCGGGTTGCTCGAAGCGGATGGGTTCGGTTCATGGCCGCAACAATATGGGTGGTGGCTGGAGGAGCGTGCGAGGTCGACTCGTGCGATGGAAGATTGAGCATATTGCGGTTCTGACTTGAGGATTGATGCGGCACTCCTGTGCAACTTCAACAACTCTCAGAAAAACGTGCTCCTAGTAGCACTGTTTAGCTCCCTGCGCACGTTTTGCCCTAAATTTATTTTCACGTTTCTCGCCAACGCCAAGTTTTGTTGGAGTCTATCCGTAATATTCAAGTAAGCGGAATGGAAGTTGACGTGACTCGTCCGTGAATTTGCGTACGACATCTTCAGGATACGTTGTGAAGGCCGGTCGTCGCTCGAAGAGGTGGTTGGACGCCACCAGAATAAGGCCAACGGATAGGAACATGACGTCAATCTACGATACTCCGGGGATGCAATCCGCGGTGCAGTCGCTCATTAGCGGCTCAACAGGTTCAAACGCCGACATTTCCGGCATTGTCGCGGCGCTTGTGAACTCGAAGGTTGCGGGTCAGGCGAGCAGCATTGCGGGGCAGCAGGCTTCGCGACAGGTACAGACTTCGGCGATTGGCAAGCTCAAGTCGGCGCTGGCTGCACTCCAGGAAGCATCGAAGTCACTTGCCGACGGCACGGCACTCGCGGGTCTCACGACAAGGACCGATGGGAAAGGTATCGCTTCGCTAGCAGGCAAGGGCGCAATCGCCGGCAGCTACGCCATTACCGTTGATAACATTGCGAGCGCGCAGACAATCAGCTCCGGTGCGTTCGACTCTCAGGCAAAGCTGGGAGAGGGGACGCTGAAGCTGTCAGTCGGCGGTAAGGAGATTTCCGTTGACATCAACGACAAGAACAACACGGTTGCAGGAATCGCGTCGGCGATTAATGCCGCGGCCAAAGGCTCGGGTGTTACGGCAACGGTTGTCACAGGTGCCGATGGCGCGCATCTCGTACTGCGTTCGACCGAGACGGGAGTCGGCAACAGTATCTCGATGTCAGCCAACCTCGCAAGTGGCAGCACCGATTCCGGGTTATCCAAGCTGAACGTCGCGTCGTCCACGAGTACCGTCGACCCCAAAGACCCTAGTAAGACCGTTTCTCCTTACACCACCATTGACGGCGCCTCGGGTTGGTCCCAGAGCGTCGTGGGTCAGGACGCATCGTTCATGATTGCAGGCACACGGGTCACGAGCGCAACTAACAGCGTCGAAAACGCAATCGCAGGCGTGACGTTGTCTCTGGGCGCCGAATCTGTCGGTACAACGCAAACGTTGTCGATAAGCCGCGACCTCACTGTCCAGAAAGCCGCGGTTACTGCGTTTGTCGCTGCATACAACAATTTCGTCAGCACCGCGTCGGCGCTGACAGCATTCGACCCGACGCAGAAGCAGGGCTCCCAGGCCGCTCCGCTGTTAGGAGACTCAATGCTCAACGGCATCCGGAATGAGCTCGCGGCGGTTGTCGGAAAAGGCGTTTCTTCGTCAAATGGTGCGCTTACCTTGGGCTCCATTGGCATCTCGCTCAAGGACGGGATGTTGACCATTGACGATGCCGCGCTTACATCTGCACTTACCAACTTCCCGGACAAGGTCTCGGTGCTCTTCGACTCGAACAATGGCATTGCGGCCGCCGTGGCGAATCGTGTCGACGCATACGTCCAGAAGAACGGCATTATCGATAGTCGCCTGAGCTCGATTGACGGCGAGATGAAATCGCTGTCGGCCCAGAAAGCACGGCTCGACACCTACGCCGACCAGTTGGCCAAACAGTATGGTGCGCAGTTTACGGCGCTGAATACGCTGATGGCGCAGATGAATAACAACGCAAACTATCTCACCCAACTATTTGGCAATGGGAACAACTCTGGCGCGCTGAACGCCCGATAGGGCTGCCCTCTTTTCATCGCTGTACTGACGGACGTCCCGCGGCGTAAGCGGCGGGACGGTGGCCTCCTGCGGCCATCTTTTCTGGCAAGTATGTCATCGGAGTTCTGAATGACCAGCAGTCTTTTGAATCTCGGCCTGAGCGGACTGAACGCGGCCTCCTGGGGGCTACAGACCACGGGGCATAACATCAGCAACGTGGCAACGCCGGGCTATTCGCGTGTGCGTCCGATATACCAGGAAGCCCAGGGGCACTATTCGCCTTCGGGGTACCTGCCCCAGGGCGTGTCGACCACGACCGTGCAGCGCCAATACAGCGACTTCCTGACGAGCGCGCTCAATGACGCGCAGGGCAAGGGCAGCTCACTTGCTACGTATTACTCGCTTGCCGCACAACTGAACAATCTGGTGGGTAGTCCGACGGCCGGCATATCAACCGCAATACCGGGCTTTTTTAACGGCCTACAGGATGTTGCCAATAACCCGTCAAGCCTTGCAGCACGGCAGACTGTAATGAGCAAGGCACAGGTACTGGTTGACCAGTTCCACGCGGCGGGCGAGCAGTATGCGCAGTTGCGCTCAAGCACCAACACGCAGATTTCCGGCGCCGTCTCCGAGATTAACGGGTACGCAAAGCAGATTGCGGAATTGAATGCCGAAATTGCTAAAGCCAGCGTGCAGGGCCAGCCGCCGAATGACCTCCTGGACCGCCGCGACCTTGCGGTTTCGAATCTGAGTCAACTGGTTGGTGGCCAGGTCGTGAACGGCACGAGCGGTGTGAGCGTTTTCATGCCTGGCGGCCAGCCGTTGGTGAATGGCAGCACCAGCTACGAGCTCGGCGCCGTGACATCGCCGTCCGACCCAACGGAGCTATCGGTCGCGTGGCTCGGGGCGGCAGGAGCCAACCCGAAACCCATGCCTGTTGACCTGCCTGACTCAAGCATTACCGAAGGTGCGCTCGGCGGACTTATCAGGTTCCGCCGGGAGACACTGGACCCCGCTCAGGCGCAGCTAGGCGCCATCGCCGTGAGCCTCGCAGAACAGGTGAACAGACAGAATGCGATGGGCGTCGACCTTGCCGGCCAGAAAGGAACGGACCTCTTCAGGTTCGGCGACCCGACGGTGTATGCAAACCGGAAGAACGCCAGTGACGCGCAGCTCGGCGTGAGCATCGTGGACGGCGTAAAGCCGCCGACGGGGGACTTCACGCTCTCCTTTGACGGTTCGAGCTACTCCCTCACGGACAAGGCAACGGGTAACGTCGTCGGTTCGGCAAACACCCTGCCGTCCACCATCAACGGCATGAAATTCGAGTTGAACGGCACGATGGCGGCCGGTGA